>JAISUG010000033.1 GCA_031272185.1 Lachnospiraceae bacterium | reverse complement strand
CCTGTCGCCCGCCTACGCCGTCATCAGTTGCCAGAACGACCCGCCCCCGGGTAAGAACAGGCCGGCGCAGTGCACCCTGGGGATGCTCCGGGAGCTGGTGCCCCATGTCTATTGCACGGAGAACGCCGACATGGGCACATTCCCCGCCGCGACGAATGAAGCTTTGCGGTTTCTGATCGGGGATGACGGGGAAATCACCCTGACGGCAGGGTAGGGAGGCATAAGGGGATCGACACGGCGGCGGCAGTGGGACAGTGAGGAGGTTTGTATGGGGAAACAGTTTGACATCATCATCATCGGGCATTCCTGCCTGGATATGATCGTGGAGCCGGATGGGACAGTGTTGGAAAACACCGGGGGTGCGGTGACATATTCTTCGGCCAGCGCATTGAGCCTGGGGTATAGGGTGGCTGCGGTGAACAAATATGCGCCACAGGATGCAGGGCGCTGTGATGTGCTCAGGGTGCCCAAAGAGGACACTTACTATATCCCGTCCACGGTGTCAACGGCCATAAAAAATGTTTTCTTGGACGACACCAGGGAGCGGAGGACATGCACGGCATTGGCCCAGGCCGAGGCGTTTCGTCTGGATGAGATTCCTGCGGACATCGAAGCCCCGGTCTATCAGCTGGCGGCCCTCATCAACGGGGACTTCGATTTGGAGACCATCAAAGCCCTGTCCAAGCGGGGGCGCGTGGCCCTGGATGCCCAGGGGTTTTTGCGGAACGTGGAAAACGGCGAGATGGTGTTCCGGGACTGGGCGGGCAAGCAGGAGGCATTGCCATATATCACCTACCTGAAGACCGATGCGGCGGAAGCCCAGACCATGACGGGGCTTTCCGACAGGTATGAGGCGGCGAAGGTCATGCGCGGGTGGGGTGCCAAGGAAGTGATGGTCTCCCACAACACGGAGATGATCGTATACGATGGGGCCGAATTCTCTGCATGGCCGGTGGTCAGCCGCAATTTCTCGGGGCGCACCGGGCGGGGCGACACTGTGTTCGCCGCATACATAACAGAGCGCCAGCATGCGGGCATGAACGATGCGCTGCGCCTGGCCACGGCGGCGGTCTCGCTGAAGATGGAAAAACCATACCCCCTCGACGCGACGAGGGAGGAAGTGATCGCATACATGGAGGAGTTCTTGCCTGTTGCGAAACAAGCAGGCCACGGCAAGTGAGACGGACGGTGGATTGCATAAGAGGCCTTTGTTGGTAACTCTTGCCACGATTTGGCGCTACGGAAGGAGCGAACGATGGCGAACCTGGACCATTCAAACCCGAAACAGACGCACGCCGGCGGGGGAAGCCCCGCCCGTGACGCCCGTAAAAGATACCCCATCACCACGACCAGGCTGAAAAACCAGCTGCTGGACTTGGTGGGGAACCCATTCAACATGATCGTGCTGTTCAGCCTGGTGGCGCTGTTCGCCCTGATTGTGATACCTCTGCTCACCATGATCAACAACACGTTCACGGTGGCGAAAGCGGAACTTAGGAACATCCCAGGGGCGCAAATCGGCGACTATACCCTATTTTACTGGAAATACCTGCTGGCCAGCCCGCTGACGAAGACGATCCTGTGGGAGCCGCTGGTGCACTCCCTCATCATCGGCTTTTTCGTCACCATCATTTCCATCCCGTTGGGGGCGGTGCTGGCGTGGATGATGATACGGACGGACATCCCGGGCAAGAAGCTGCTTAGCATGCTCATCGTCATACCGTATATGATCCCGTCATGGTGCAAGGCGCTTTCCTGGCTGGCGGTGTTCCGCAACAGCACTTCGGGGAGCCTGGGGCTCCTCACCGGGCTGGGCATCCCGGTGCCTGACTGGCTGGCATATGGTCCGGTGGCCATCATACTGGTCATGAGCATGCATTACTATGCGTTCGGCTACATCATGGTGTCGGGGTCGCTGCGCTCCATCAACTCGGAACTGGAGGAGATGGGAGAGATACAGGGGGCCAGCAAGTTCCATATCCTCCGGGAAATCACCTTCCCGCTGGTGCTGCCTGCGGTGCTGTCATCGGCCATCATGACGATCTCGAAGTCCGTGGGTTCCTACGGCGTGGCGGCGAACCTGGGGAACCGCATCAGCTACTATGTGCTGGCCACCCGGATGAAGGTGTTCATCAACGACAGCCCCAAAGGCGTGGGCTATGCCATGAGCATCCTGATGATCCTCCTGGCATGCGGCACCATATTCGCGAACCAGAAGATGGTGGGCGTGCGCAAGTCCTATGCCACCATCGGCGGCAAAGGCACACGCAGCAACCTGATGTCCATAGGCGTCGCCAAGTACCCACTGTTGGCCCTCATCGCGCTGTTCCTCTTCGCAGCCATGGTCATGCCGATGTTCGTCCTGGTCATGGAAAGTTTCCAGATACGCACAGGCGGCGGGTATGGGCTGAACAACCTCACCCTCTATGCCTGGATCGGCACGCTGGAATTCGCACCGCTGGAATCCTATGCCTACAATGGCATCTTCCGCAACACGGAGTTCATGCGGGCGCTGGGCAACACGGTGAAGCTCTCCATCTCCGCTTCCCTGCTGACGGCTTTTTCCGGGCAGTTCCTTGGGTATATCTCCACCCGGGGCCGGGGCAAATGGTATGGGAAACTGGTGGAGCAGCTGGTGTTCATCCCATACCTCATGCCGGGCGTCGCCTTTGCGGCCATCTATTTCGCCATGTTCAGCCAGAAACGCCTGGGCGGGCTGATACCGTCGCTTTATGGGACGTTCGCGCTGATCCTCCTGGTGTCGGTGGTGAAGCATTTCCCGTTTGCGAGCCGGTCGGGCTCCGCCAGCATGATGCAGATCAGCACGGAGCTGGAAGAGGCGGCGGACATCGCGGGGGCCAGTTTCTGGCAGAGGATCGCCAGCATCATCATACCGTTGGAAAAGAATGGGTTTATCTCCGGGTTTATGCTGGTGTTCATCAGCATTGCGAAAGAGCTGGACTTGATCGCCATCCTGATGACACCCGCCAACTACACGCTTTCGTTCCTCTCCTTCGAATACTCAAAGAGCCTCATGCCCCAGTGCGCGGATGCCATCGCCATCGTCATGCTGGTGTTCATCATGCTCTGCTACCGCATCGCGTCGATTTTCGGCGCGGATATGAGCAAGAGCTGGGGATAAGGCATATTTGTGCCGAGCCGGGGATAAAACATATTTGTGTCGCATTTTGTCGATAAGTTTTGTAATGAATGGAAAGAAGGCAAACATAACGGACTGAATGTGTGATATAATGATAACCGGCGCCAAAGCGCAAGAATCCGGCGATCCAGGTGAATGCGGCTATGGTGCCGCAAGGTCAGTAGCGAAGCAGTGCAGCCTGGCGCCGAGAAAGTGAATGCGGCTATGGTGCCGCAAGGTCAAGGTGTTGCGGAAATACGGATGGGGAGGAAACAACGTTGCGCTGTGCTTGCAGCGCAGGAAAGGATGGGAGTGTAACATGAAAAAAGTTAAGAGAAATGTGGCGGCGCTGCTGATGCTTGGCATCGTGGCAGCCTCAGTGGCCGGGTGCGGCGCTTCAGGTGGATCCGCTCCGGCGGGCGCGCAGGCGACGGGCGCCGGCGCTACGGCGGGTTCGGCCGCGGATACCGGACAAACCACGGCGGCACAGGCTGCGGCGACCCAGGCGGCAAAGGAGAAGGACCCCGGGGAACCGGACTACGAGAACATGACCATGGAGGAACTGTATGAGCTGGCCCTGAAAGAAACAGGAACCATCACTATATATTCCACCACGTCATCCGCCCAGACGGCGGTGAAGAAGTTCCAGAAGTCATACCCTGACCTGGCGAAGCGCATCGAGTGCATCGACGCCAAGACGAACACCGTGACCGACCGTATCGCTACGGAAAACGAGACCGGCAACATCAATGCGGACGTGCTGCAGGTCAACGACAACAGCGGGGCGATCTATTATGAGCTGGTCCAGTACGATTACCTGGATATCTTCCAGCCGACGGCGGTGAAGGAACATGTGGACCCGTCCCTGCTCCAGTATGGGATGCCGGTGTATGCGTCCTACAGCCCCTGGTACTACAACACAGAGCAGTACCCGGACGGCTGCCCCATCGAGAGCTGGTGGGACATCGTGCAGGGGTATGACGAGACGACAGGTTCCTACATCGACGCTTCCGGGAAAAACAACCAGTACTGGACGATCTACACCAAGGACATCACGTCCGCTTCCTATGCATCTTTGTGGGCGCAGCTCATCGTGGACGGCGACCTGCTGGCCAAACAGTACGAGGAACAGTATGGGAAGCCCCTGGAGTACACCTACATGAGCCGCCTGGAAAACACGCCCGGTATCATGGAGTTTCCGGAAAACAATGGCAGCGTGGAGCTGTTCTGGCGGTTTACCCAGATGAAGATGACGGAGCTGGACGACGGCGACCAGGTGGTTTCGGCGGTGGACGAGTCCCTGAACGGGCCGACCCTGGGGCTTTGCTCCGGCGGCAAGCTGGAAAACGTGAACAGCGGCATGACCATCAACTGGGTGACCGGGCTGAAACCCTACACGGCATTCATGACATGCGACTACATCTACGCGGTGAAAGGGTGCGACAACCCCGCCGGGGCGCGGCTCTTCATATACTATGTGCTGGGGGGCGAGGATGGCCAGAGCGGTTGCCTGTCCGCATATGACGGTATCGGCAAATGGTCCATCCGGGATGACTACGCATTTGAGAAGACGCCCTACACCAGGGAGGAAGTGAACCTGATCAGCCCTGATTTTTCTGAAATCTATGCATTTTATCCTAACGTGCAGGCATACTGGACGTTCTGGCGTTCCAAAGCGCCCAGCACGTGATGTGGGAGGAGCTTAAAACGTGACGGACACTGCCGCCGTCCATCATCGCGCGCTATGTCGTGACGGGGTCGGGGTACCAGACCAAGGATGTGAAGCAGGGGCGGCGTTCAGCCGCCCGGAACCGGTGTAGTAAGGGCGGCGTCCGGCCGCCTGGAACCGGTGTAGCCGGAGTCGGTGTAGCAGGGGCGGCGTCCAGCCGCCCGGAACCGGTGTAGCCGGAGTCGGTGTAGCCGGAACCGGTGTTGCGGGGATGGCATTCGGCCGGCCGACGTCAGGAAAAGATGGGGGGGTAAGGCGGCATGGCGGGTAAACAGGCAGGGGGGGCGGTGACGGAGAATCTGTCAGGGAGGCTGTACCGGTTTTGGTCTGTCCTGTTCCTCACCCCTGAGGGGCGGCCCAAGAGCACGCTGCTGCTGTATTCGTTCTGTTTGAGCTTCGTGCTTTTGGCCATCTATGGTGTGGCCTACTACTTCCTCATAGATGCGTTGGAATATGCGCTGGCCTCAAGCCCGACGTTTGTGCGGAATGTGGCGGAGTGTTTGGTTCCGGGCATCGTGGGCACTGCGGTTTGCTGCCTGCTCTATGCCCTGCCGCACAAGGACAGGCGGGTCATCCCGGTTTCGTATCTGTGGCTGTGGCTCTACGGGGTATTGTCGCTGGTCGTGATGGCGGTGCTTTGCAGGGGTGACGGGGAAGCGTTTCGGTTGTTCCTTTACCTGTATGCACTGCTGGTGCCGGTGGGCCTGGTCAGCGGCACGGCGGCGGTGTTCTGGTTATACTTGCATAGAGGCCGGAAATCGTGACATGGGGAAAAACCATAGTTGGCGCAGATGGGACATGGGCCATTTGAAAAGCGAGTTACAAAGCGAGTTACAAAGCGAGTTACAAAGCGAGTTACAAAGCAAGTTACAAAGCGAGTTACAAAGCGAGTTACAAAACAAGTTACAAAGCAAGCTATAAAGCAATGCATTGGGTTGTTCCGGACGGGCAACGCCCGCATAGGAACCAAAGGAGGGGTCTCATGAAAAAATTGTTTGTGATACTGGCCGCGGTGACACTGCTGGCCACGGCATGCGGGTCCGGATCACGGACCACCACGACAGCGGCGCCTGCTACGGCGGCACCCGCCACAGAAGCGCCAACCACAGCGGCGCCGGCACCGACCACAGCCGCGCCCACCACAGCCGCGCCCACCACGGCGGCGCCTGCCACCACCGCAGCGCCGGCCGCCACGGAGGCTCCGGAAACGAAACCGGCGGCGCCGTCCAAACCGTCACTGGATGGTTACACCCAGCTGTCGCTGGAATTCAAGAACAAGACCGGCAAAACCATCACGGGGCTGTATCTGTTCCCCACCGGGGCCGCCGAAAAAGGCAACAGCATCTGCTCGCCGGAGTGGGTGGACCAGGACAACGACCCGGACGAGGAATTCTATGACATTTTCACATACTTGATCCGTCCCGAGGCGGCCACATATGACGTCAATGTCACTTTCGCCGACGGAAGCGAGGCGGCTTGGGAGAAACTGACCATCGCCAACAACGACAAGCTGTCCATGAAAAACGGCGCAGACCCTGCGAAATGGGAACAGGAGCCCGTAGACGACGAGGAGGATCTGGCGACGTTGGCGGCCCTGGTGGAAGAGGGGCGCACCGCCGACCATTTCTACCCCGGCTATGAGATCCTGGGGCTGGAGATCAAGAACAAGACAGGCGCAGGTATCACGGAGTTCTATTTCTATGAAGAGGGCGCCGACCCCAGGTCTTACAAAAACATGGTTCCGA
Organism: Lachnospiraceae bacterium; assembly: GCA_031272185.1. GTDB lineage: Bacteria > Bacillota > Clostridia > Lachnospirales > Lachnospiraceae > JAISUG01. The sequence continues at coordinate 27,943 of JAISUG010000033.1, read as the reverse complement.
ACCTCCTGGATCCGGATGGCAACAAAGTGGATGTCTGGCAGCCGGGCAAAGGCGGTCTCTATGTGTTCGATTTCTTCATCCGCCCGAAGGCAGACACCTATGAAGTGCTGGTGGTCTACGAGGACGGCAGCGAGATGACCGTGGAGGGCATCGACCTGTTCAAACCTGACGGGGACGGCTTTACCAGCAACGAGATCTCCATGAAAGACAGCGAGGATCCGGACCTGACAGAGATTTCCTACGACGACGGCGATCCGGAGCCCCTGCAGTATATCGCTGACTCCATCAGCGAGGGGATCCCTGCCGACCTGTGGTACCCGAGCTATTGATGGGGCCCTCTTGATGTGATCAAGCGATGAAACTGGTCAAGTGGCCCGGCTGCCCTTCCCTGATGCCCAGGGAGGTGTGCGGTCCGGGCCGTGGGTTTTTATGCGGCGCATATACACTCGTGTGTATTGCTCCGCCGATTAAACCTTGCGCAAAGTTGAGACCAATGTCGAATGCACATGTTTAGTTGCTGAAGCAATAAATGGGAATGATGGAATAGTTGGAGGGGTTATGGGTTTGCTGCGAAAATGGAAAATGTGGGCTGCATTCCTGGCCGTCCTGGGGCTGATGGCGCCGCCTGTCATAGACGTTTCGGCGGCCACGGCCAAGGAATGGTGGGAAAAGGACTACTGGGAAGAGGAAAAACTGCTGGAACTGGGCGCGGAACTGCCCACCTACGATGCCGCCACAGACCGGTATGAGATCTCCACGCCGGGGCAGCTGCTCTACTTGAGCGGTATCTGGAAAACAGAGGACTCCAATGGCGACGGTGTGCCGGATGCGCCCTGCAATGGGTACTACGTGCTGACCGCCGACATTGACATGAAAGACATGATGGGTTCCATCGGGTCGGCGCTCACCAAGGCATCCGGCGTGAAGACATCCGGCTACATGCCGCCCATCGCCACCGAAACCGACCAGCAGGAGGCGGGAGGGGTCAAGTGCGCTTTCTTCGGTACCTTCGACGGGCAGGGGCACACCATCCGCAATATCACCATACGGCGGATGTCCGACAAATACGCCGGGTTCTTCGGCAACGTGGGCCATGACTTCGGCGTGGGCTTCGTGAAGAACCTCGCGCTGGTGGACATCCGGGTGGAGTGCGTCGCTTCCTGCGGACTCCTGGCCGGGGGGCTATATGGCGAAGTGGACAACTGCGTCGTCATCGGGACCATCGACTGCCTCCAGAAAACGGCGGGCGGCCTGGCCGGGAAGATCAAGAAGAATGACAATGGTTCCCTGGGGACGGCCCGCAACTGCTTCATCTATGCGGACATCGTGGTCCATGGCCAGGGCAACGAAAACGGCGCGGCGGGCGGCGTGACCAGCGCCCAGTCCGACGGCGGCATGATATACAACTGTTATGTGGGCGGCTCCATCACCGTGGAAGGCATCCGCGCCGAATCCGTGGCCGGCGTCAGCGGCAACCTGAAGGCAGGCCAGGCACTGGAAAACACGGTGATGCTGCTTTCCAAAATAGACGTGGCAAACGGGACGAACAACGGGCTGCTTTGCGGCGACTACAGCGGGGAAAACGGCTCCCACCTGGCAAACAACTATGTGTGGGAAGGCACGGCGTTTCGCGGGTTCGTAAGCAGCGAGCACCCGTCTGTCCCTGCATACGGCGATGCCACCGCAGGGCAGATACTGTCCAAAGCGTTCTATACGGACACGCTGGGATGGGACTTCGCCGATATTTGGGGCTGGGTGGAAAACGATGCCCACACGGCGGGGTACCCCATGCCCGAGCCCTTCGCATCCGAAAAGATAGCGGGGGCGGGGTTCGCGGACAGGATCGCCGGGGACCTGGTGGTCAAAGGAGTCGTCCTGCGGCCCTCGGAACCCATGACGACCACCGGGTTTGAGGGGGAACCGGTGGTGGTGGGCGCGACACTCACCCTGCCGGAAGGTTTCAAAGACGCAAAAGAAGGCGACGGGCTTACACTGTACTACGGCACGGAGAAAGACGGCAGCGGGTTTGCGAAGTCCGCTGGGATGGAGCGCATCGGGGATGCCGGGGCCAGGGCGGCGACTGAGCCCACCCTCGGTTCGGACGATGGGGCCGGGGTCGGCGCCACAGGGGGCGGCGGCCTTGCAGGGGACGCCGGGATCGGCGGCGTCTATGCGGTGACGTTCCCGGAAGACGGCGCAGGTACATATTATTACTACCTGGAAGCCATCGTGGGCGGCGAGCGGGTCACGTTCCCCAACGACATCTCCGCATGCGTCACCCTCAAGGTCGAGTCGGTGGCTTCCAAGCTGACGCCCCAGCATGTGACGGTGAGCCCGGGGCTGTCCTATGACAAGGTCGGTTTCAACTGGATCACGGCGGAGGGGGGCCTGACCGCCAGGGTACTCTACCGCAAGGAGGGTGAAGCGCCCTGGCTGGAGGCGCCGGTGGCCCAGATCGAAGACTGCGATGTGGGCGGCAGGGGGGCCTTCACATCTTATTCGGTGGACGTCGAGGGGCTCTCCCCCGGGGCGGTGTATGAGTACCAGCCCGTGACGGAAAAGGGGGGAGTGGAATACCCGGCCCAAATCGCCACGTTCACGACATTGACCGACGGTGAATCGTTCCGCTTCATCGCCTGCGCTGACCTGCAGTCCACGACGGAGGAGGGGTATCTCCCGTTCCTCTATACCATGGAGAACTTTGTGGCGGACGAGCTGGGAGGCACGGACTTCGTGGTGCACCTGGGGGATCTGACGGAGAACTGCTCCGTTTCAGAGTGGAACTATATGTTCAACGTGCTGGGCGGTTACTATGCCAACAGCCTGAATGCGTTCGTCGCGGGCAACCACGAGTGCAAGGGGGACCTGCTTTACACCATCTTCAAGGGGCAGACCAACCAGCCCGGTGGCCTGGATGACGACGCCATCGGCGAAACCACCGGCAATTTCGTGGTGGGCGACGCTTGCTTTGTCATCATCAACTCCGACCCGTACAGTGGGAAAGAAGGCGCGGACACCGCCGCTGACAAGGTCGCTTACTATGAGAAGCAAAAAGAGTGGGCCAAGCAGGTATTCGAGGAATCCGGGTGCCGTTGGCGCATCGTGGCCGCCCATGCGGGGCTGATCCAGGATGACCCCGTCGCCACTGAATTTTTGGAGAAGATGTGCGACGAGCTGTACGTGGACCTGTACCTCAACGGCCACATCCATGACTACTACCGGGCGACGGTGAAAGGCGGTGAAAAAGCCGCAACGGGCGTGGGCACCACCTTTATCACCACCAGCCCCATGGGGCGCAAGTTCGACGACTTCCGTCCGGGCACCATCGACGATTTGCTGGATTTCCAGACCGGCGGCGAGGCTGACAAGCGCCAGTATTTCACGGAAGTGGCCCTGGGCCCGGATGGCATGGAGATCGCCACTTACCGGCTGGCGGTGGCGGGGGACGACACGAACAAGAAGACTTTCAAGGCCTTTGACGTCATCGACACCGTGAGCCTAAGCATGAGCCTGTCGGAAGCGGCCGGGGCCTGGGTGAAAGGCGGGGCCGCCGGTGGCGGACAGCTAGGCGGCGCGGAGGGTGGCACCGCAGCCGGCCAGGCGGGCGGCGCTGGAAGCGCTGATGGTTCCGGTGCTGTTGTCGGGAATGAATCCCCTGCAAATGCCGCAAACACATCGGGGGGCGCAGGCGCCGATGTGGCGGCAGGGGCAGGCCAAACGGCCCCACCCAGCCAGTTCGCGACCGACGGGGCGGTCACGGGATACCCCGTCCTATGGGGGATCGTGTTCGCCGCTTTGGCGGTGGCGGGCGGCGGGGCATACGTGGTTTGGTACCGCAAGAAGAAAGCGTGACAAGAAGCGTTTTCGTGGCTTCGTCACCGAAAGCCAAGGCATCAAGGTACATGAGATAAAAAAGACACACCGGGGAAACCCGATGTGTCTTTTTGTAGGGGTTATCAAGTGCGGTCCAAGCCGGTATGCAATCAACCGGCCAGCCCGTCCAGTATCCCGGGGATTTCCAGCAACCCCCCTATCACGAAGTCGGCGTCTTCGGCGTTTTCTCCCAGGCCGTCGGCGGCGTCGGAATGCATCGTCAGATGGCTGCCGATGCGGATGGTTTTGGCGTAGCCGGCACGCCGCGGGCCAAGGACGTCATTGTAGATGGTGTCCCCCACATAGATGCACTGGGACGGCTCCACGCCCATGTTGCGCGCGGTGACGGTGAAGACCAGGGGGTTTGGTTTGCGCATCCCCATGAGGCTGGAGAGGGTGATGTAGTCGAAATACCGGTCGATGCCATAGTCCTTGATGGAGTCGAACATCTGGGTAAGGCAGGCGGTGTTGGAAAGGACGCCGAGCTTGTAGCCTCGTGTCTTGAGAGCTTCCAGCATGGCCGGCGCTTCGGGGCGCATCACCCGGTTGTAGTAGTTGAGCTCCCAGATCACGGTCAGGTCATTGGCGATGACCCGCAGCAAATCCGGGTCGATGGAGAACCCGCCCACCTGCCACCTGGCCCACATCTCGTGGGGCGGGGCCTCCAGCAGCGTCTCGGAACTCCACTTGCCGTAGGCGCGGTGGCCGGCCATGACGCCCTCCATGAGCTTTGCGGGGGTAAGTCCGGTGTGCACGCCGTGCTTTGCCAGGAATTCCAGCATGAGCTCGCCGCAGCGCAGTATGCCCTCGTCCGTGATGATCAGGTCTTCCAATGTGCCGCCCATGTCGAAGATGACGGCTTTGATGGGTGTTTTTGACATTGAATGTTTCTCCTTTACTATGCCCCACCAACCAAACAATGTGCATGCGACATTCGTCTCTACTTTAGCGCAAGGTTTAGTCGGCGGAGCAAGGAAGCGGTCTGACACATACCCGCTGAACACTTTCAGCAGGCTGGCCAGGCTCTCCGCTATGCCCTCGATGACGCCCACCAGCACCGGCGTCGCACCCAGCGCTTCCGTCAGGTACAGGGGGATGGGCGGGTACACCATTTTCTTTCGCAGTTCCCCTTTCGCAGTTCCCCCTTCGCCGGCGGATGGCAAAAACGGCGTGTGACGGGGAGGATCGCCGGTTGTGGCCGGGACAGCAAAGGGCTGTCTCCCGGCGTATGGCAAAACGTGTGGGTGACGGTGTCACTTGCAGGTCTTGCGCACTACGAGTTCCGGGTCCAGGGACACCCGGACAGGCGAGGCGGGGACGCCCTTCTCGATCTGGCGTATCAGCATGGACACGGCGAGCTCCCCCATCTCCTGCAGGGGCTGGCGGATGGTGGTGAGCTGTATCTGCGGGAGGCGGGCGTATGTGATGTCGTCGAACCCGAAAACGCCCACGTCCTCCGGCACCCTCAGGTCCTTTTCCCCCAAGGCCTGCAACGCACCCAGCGCCACGATGTCATTGGCACAGAAAATGCAGTCGAAGCGGAGTTTCCGACGCAGCAACCCTGCGGTCCCCTCCTGCCCGCTCTCCAATGTGAAATCCCCAAACTCCACGGTGATGTCGCTGCCGGGATATCCGGCCTGCGCCCAAGCGCGCTGGAAGCCCTCGATGCGGAGCCGGTGGGAAACACTCGTAGTCTTCCCCCCCAGGATGACAGGATGGCGGTAGCCTCTGTCAAGCAGGTAGTTCGCCGCTTTCGCCCCGCCGGACTCGTCGCTGACGTCCACGTAGCTAAAGTTGGGGGAGTCGGCCTTTTCCAGCATGATCACCGGTACAGACGCAGATTCCACGCCGAAGTGTGGCTTATAGCTCTTGAGGATCACGCCGTCCACCTGGCTTGACAGCAGGAGGGAAAGGCAGTTTTTCTCCTGCTCGAAGTCCCGCCCGGTGACATCGAGGATGATGTTGTACCCGTGGGAGCGTGCCTCGTCGAAGATGATCTGTGCCAGCTCCGAGAAAAATGGGTTCGTCAGGTCGGGCAGCACCAGGCCGATGGTTTTCGTCTGGCGCTTCACAAGGCCCCTGGCGAGCATGTTCGGGCGGTAGCCGCACTCATCCGCCACCCGCATGATCTTGGCGCGCTTTTCCTTGCTGACGCCCTTTGCCCCGGCCAGTGCGCGGGAAACCGAGGAGTAGGAAATGCCGGCCTTTTTCGCAATGTCTTTTATGGTGACGCTGTCAGATGACTTCATGGAATCTCTCCTTGCTGTGGTCGGTGGCACGCACATGGGCCTGGTCATGGGGACGAAAACCGGCGATAAATGGGCATGGTCACATGCCGACAATGTGCATCGGCCGGTGCGTGCGGTTTGATGGATGACGCCGACGAAACAGTTCCGAGACGATGCTATGTCCCCACCGACTAAACAGTGCCCGCGCGACATTAGCCTCAACTTGCAGCAAGGTTTAGTCGGCTGGGCAATAGTCGTGAAAAGCTTGTGCGTGACCTTTGTCTCTTGTGGCCGCCCCAGGGGCCAAATACGGCGCAGGTTCAAACATGGCGTTGGGCCAAATGCAGTGATGGACCGAATGCGGCGCCGGGCCAAACCTGTGGGCCAATCAGTGAAAACGTTTGTGTAAATTCTAACATCTTACACAGTCAAAGTCAAGTGAAATAAGCATGAAATCTGAAAAAATGCTCAAACGTTTGCTGGTGCACCACGTGAAATGGGTTGTTGGTGGAAAACATTGTATTATCAAGAAATATTTTAAAATTTTCTCTTTCATTTTTTTGCAAGAGGTGCTATAATGGATATAAATAAGTGAGAACGTTTGAGTAGCAGAGGAATTGTTTGTGCCAAGCATGTGCCCCACCGATTTATCGAAGTCTGACACACATTGCTTTGTTGGAGGGGGGTTAGCACCAGAGAGGAGGTATTGTCATGGCGACAGAGGTTAAGGTGATCCAGCCATTCATAGGCGGGGAGTTCGTGCCATCAAAGACAGGGAAGTACACGGACGCCTACGACCCCAGCACAGGGGAAGTCATCGCCAAGGTGCCCTGCTGCACCAAGGACGAGGTGGAGGCTGCCATCGCCGCGGCGAAAGCGGCGTTCCCGGCATGGGCTGCGACGCCGGTGATGAAGCGGGTGCAGGTGCTTTACAGGCTGCGCGAGCTGATCAACGAGCACATGGACGAGCTGACCATGCTGGTGGCCAAGGAAAATGGCAAATGCTGGGAAGAGGCCATGGGCGACGTGCTGAAAGCAAAGGAAGGCACCGAGCAGGCGCTGTCCGCACCGTCCCTTATCATGGGTGAGAGCCTGATGGACGCATCCTCGGGTTATGACACGGTGCTGTACCGTGAGCCGCTGGGGGTGTTTGCGGGCATCGTCCCATTCAACTTCCCCGCCATGATTCCCATGGGGTGGATGACGCCCATCTGTATCGCATGCGGGAACACCATAGTCATCAAGGCCGCGACCTTCGTACCCCAGAGCGCCATGCGCTTCGCGCAGTTATATAAGGAAGCGGGGCTGCCGGGCGGAGTGATCAACATCGTCACCTGTTCCCGTGAGGAATCCCAGATTTTCTTAAGCCACCCGGACATCAAGGGGGTATCTTTCGTGGGTTCCACATCCACGGGGCGCCATGTCTACCAGACTGCGGCGGGCCACGGCAAGCGGGTGCAGGCCCTCTGCGAGGCGAAAAACCATGCGTTGGTGCTGGACGACGCGGCGCTGGATCGTACGGCGGCGGGCATCATCAACTCGGCGTTCGGCTGTGCGGGGGAACGGTGCATGGCCCTGCCCGTCATCGTGGTGCAGGAAGGCATCGCCGACGCATTGGTGGCAAAGATCAAGGAACTGGCGTCAGGGCTTTTGGTGGGGCCCGCCTATGACAAGGCGACCCGGCTGGGCCCGGTCATCAACGCCGGGCACAAGAAGTTCGTGACGGACTGGATCCAAAAAGGCATCGACGAAGGCGCCCGGGTGGTGCTGGATGGGCGCGACATCGTGGTGAAAGGATATGAGGGTGGGTTCTACATCGGGCCCACCATCCTGGACCACGTGACCGGGGATATGACCGTGGGGCAGCAGGAGGTGTTCGGCCCGGTGCTCTGCGTCAAGCGGGTGAGGGACTTTGAGGAAGGCATCGCGGCGATGAATGCGAACCCATTTGCCAATGGCTCCGTCATCTACACCCAGAGCGGCTACTACGCCAGGGAGTTCGCCCGCAGGACGGACGGAGGCATGGTCGGCGTGAACGTGGGCATCCCCGTGCCGGTGGGCGTGTTCCCGTTTTCCGGCCATAAGAATTCGTTTTTCGGGGACCTGCACTGCCTGGGCAAGGACGGGTACAGGTTCTTCACCGAGACGAAAGTGGTCACATCCCACTGGTTCGACGAGGAAGAGGCGAAGTCCACGAAGACGTCCACCTGGGATGGGACCATCTAAGTGATTGCGCGGGGGAACCAAGGGTTGTTCGTATCCTTGAAAGGCAAAGGGTTGCGACCTGCGGAGGGAGGAAGTATGTTCGATAAAACCAAAGTAAAGCTGGGCATCGCCCCCATAGGGTGGACCAACGACGACATGCCGGACCTGGGGGGTGGTAACACCTTCGAGCAGTGCGTCAGCGAGATGGCGCTGGCGGGGTTTGGGGGGAGCGAGGTGGGCAACAAGTACCCGAAAGACCCGGCAGTGCTGAAAAAGGCTCTTGATTTGCGGGGGATGGAGATCTGCAACCAGTGGTTTTCCTCTTTCCTGCTCACGAAGCCCTTCGGGGAAGTGGAGAGGGAGTTTCGGGCACAGTGCGCCTTTTTGAAGGCGGTTGGGGCGAAGATCATAGGCGCATCGGAGCAGAGCTACAGCATACAGGGCAAGCAGGACGTGCCGATATTCTCGGAGGGTGATGCAAGCGATGGCGCCAAACCCAACCCGTCGGTTTCGGGCGGCGATGCAGGCGCATTGGGTGCGGGGCGCGGCGGCGGGGCGGACGGCTCTGGCGCAGGGGACGCTGGCACCGGGAACGCCGGCACTGGCGCACCCGGCAGGCATATCATGGACGACGGCGAGTGGGAGACGCTGTGCAACGGGTTCAATGCACTGGGGAAGATCGCCAAAGAGGACTACGGCATCACATTGACATACCATCACCACATGGGGACGGTGGTGCAGAGCGGCGAGGAGACCAGGCGGCTGCTGGATGGCACGGACCCCGGGGTGTTTTCGCTGCTCTACGACACCGGGCATTTCGCATACTGCGGGGAAGACCCCCTGGCGATGGCCAAGGCGTTCGTCGGGCGCATCCGGCACGTGCACCTGAAAGACATCCGCCCCGGCGTAGTGCAGAGGGTAAAGGATGAGGGCTTGAGCTTCCTGGCCGGGGTGCGGTTGGGGACATTCACCGTACCCGGCGACGGGAGCATCGACTTCGCGCCGGTTTTCGACGTGCTGGAAAAGAACGGATACGAGGGGTACCTCCTGGTGGAGGCGGAACAAGACCCCGCCCTGGCAAACCCGCTGGAATACGCCATCAAGGCACGCAAGTACATCGCGCGGACGACAGGGCTGTAGGGCGCCCGGAGGTCGGTTGGCGGCGCCTCCCATGGGCCGTAAGGTGGCGCCGGTGACACGTTCGGGTCCAAGGGGGTGGGCCGGCAGGGTATCGCCGGATACACAGTGACAGTTGTAGGAGGTGGTATATGGGGGAACACGCAAGCAAATCGACCCGTATGACGGTGGCGCAGGCCATCGTGAAATTTCTGGACAACCAGTATGTGTCCATGGACGGCGAAGAGACCAAGTTCGTGGAGCGGTTCTTCACCCTGTTCGGGCATGGCATCGCGGTGGGGCTTGGGGAGGCCCTGGACACCGCCCCCGGGGGGCTCAAGGTCATGCAGGGCAGGAATGAGCAGGGTATGTGCCATGTGGCCATCGCCTATGCGAAGCAGCATGACCGCAAGAAGATCATCCCTTGCGCCTCGTCCATAGGGCCGGGTGCGGCGAACATGGTGACGGCCTGCGCCACGGCCACGGTGAACAACCTGCCGCTTTTGGTGTTCCCGGCGGACACATTCGCATCCAGGCAGCCGGACCCGGTGCTGCAACAGCTGGAAGTATCTTCCAGCCTTGCGGTGTCCACCAACGACGCCTTCAAGCCGGTGTGCAAGTATTGGGACAGGGTCACGCGGCCGGAGATGGTGATGACCGCACTGGTGAACGCCATGCGGGTGCTCACCGACCCGGCGGACACCGGGGCATGCTGCATCAGCCTCTGCCAGGACACAGAGGGCGAGTCATTCGATTTCCCGGAGTATTTTTTCCGGAAACGGGTCCATCGGATCACCAGGCCTGTGGCCGTGGCGGAGGAACTGGAGGATATGGCCGGACTGGTCATGAAATCAAAAAGGCCATTCCTCATCGTGGGCGGCGGCGTGCGCTACTCACTGGCGGGAGAGGCCGTGGAGGCTTTCTGCAGCGAGTTCGGGGTTCCTTTCGGCGAGACCCAGTCCGGGAAGAGCGCCTGCAAATCCAGCCATCCATACTGCTGCGGGGGCATCGGGGTGACAGGCACCTATGCATCCAACCACCTGGCGAAGGATGCGGACCTCATCATCGCCGTGGGCACGCGCCTTAGCGATTTCACCACCTGTTCCAAGCGGCTGTTCCAAAACCCTGGGGTGCGGTTCGTGTCCATCAACAACAACCGCTTCCACGCCTACAAGATGGATGCGGTGAAAGCGGTGGGCGACGCAAGGGCCACCCTTGCGGCGCTGACGGACATCCTGCGGGGGCGCGGGTACCGGTCCGGGTATGGCGGTGAGATACGAAAGGCCAAGGCCGCATGGGACCAAGAGATGGAGTTTTTGTCCCACGCAGCCTACACGGAAGAAGGGTTCGTCCCCATCTGCACCGCGCGGGACGAACGCACGATACCGGAGTTCGTCAAGGCCACCGGGGGGAAACTGACCCAGACCGGCGCGCTGGGGGTGCTGCGGAGGTTCATGGGGACAGACGACATCATCATCACGGCGGGGGGGTCGCTGCCTTCGGACCTGCAGCGGATGTGGCAGACCGACCGGCGGGGCGCATACCATGTGGAGTACGGGTTTTCCTGTATGGGGTACGAGATCGCCGCGGCGCTGGGGGTGAAACTGGCGGACCCGGATGGGGAAGTCTACGCAGTGGTGGGGGATGCGGGGTTCCTGATGCTGCATTCCGAGATCATGACCACGGTGCAGGAGAAGCAAAAGGTAAACATCCTGGTGTTCGACAACTGCGGTTTCGGCTGCATCAACAACCTGGAGATGAACCACGGCATAGGTTCCCTGGCCACTGAGTTCCGCTACACGGACGGCAGCAAGCCCACCGGGGACCTCATCGTGGTGGACTACGCGAAAGTGGGAGAGGGGTACGGGCTGAAGACCTACACATGCCGGACGCCCGATGAGCTTGCCGCTGCGCTTTCGGATGCGAAGGGACAGGAGAGGACATGCCTGTTCGACCTGAAGATATTGCCCAAGACCATGACCGACGGGTACGAGTCCTGGTGGAACGTGGGGTTGGCATCCACTTCGAGCAAGGAAGCGGTGATGGAAGCACTGGAGGGCGTCATGGAAGGGCGGCGTGAAGCAAGGGCATATTGAAGCATGGCCAAATGGCAGCAAGACCACTGCTACGGTAAACCCCTGAAGCGCCTCGGCCAAAGCCGATGGGGTGAAAACATGACCTTGCTTTCAGGTTTCGTGGGTTCCAAGCCGCAGTGTCCCATGTGATGACGGGGTGGTTGGGTTTCGTATTGAAGGAGGGACGTATGGACAAATTATTGGAAATGACTCAGAAATTCCCTATGACCAGGTATTGGAACGACTCGTGTTCCATCAAGGAGCTGACCTATGCCATGGAGCGGGGCGCGGTGGGGGCGACCACGAACCCGGTCATCGTCAAAGGGGTGCTGGAAAAGGAGCTGGACACATACAAGGACTTCATAGGGGGGCTCGTGAAGGACAACCCCACCAAGTCCGAGGACGAGATCGCCTGGATGGTCATCGAGAAGATGGCGGCGGACGGGGCGAAGATGCTGGAGCCGGTGTTTGACACTAAGACAGGCACGGGGCGGATTTCCATCCAGACCAACACCAAGTATTTCAACAATGCCGAGAAGCTGACCCAGCAGGCGGTGTATTTCAACACCCTGGCCCCCAACATGCAGGTGAAGGCCCCTGCCACGGCGGCGGGGATCAAGGCATACGAGGAGATGACCTACCGGGGGGTGAGCATCAACGCCACGGTTTCATTTTGCGCCACCCAGGCTTTGGCCGTGGGCGAGGCGGTGGAGCGGGGCCTTCGCAGGCGCGAAAAGGAAGGGCTGGACAACTCCGGGCTTAACCCGGTCTGCACCATCATGGTGGGGCGCCTGGACGACTGGCTGAAAGAGTACGCGGACAAAAAGGGCATCTGCGTGGACCCATGCGCGCTGTTCTATGCGGGCATCGCCTGCATGAAAAAGGCGTACAAGGTCTACAAAGAAAAAGGGTGGCGCACCAAGCTGCTCTCTGCCGCATACCGCACCCCGCTGCAGTGGCTGGAGTTCATAGGCGGCGACATCATCATGACCATCCCCTATAAAAACCAGGTGGTGTTCAATGGATCCGACTTCGAGCTCATCGCCCGGATGGACGACGAGGTAAACCCATACTATATCAAGGAGCTGCGCAAACTGCCGGATTTCGTGAAGGCATACGACGAGATGGACGTGGCGGACTTCGACACGTTCGGTCCGGTGAACAAGACGCTGGACCAGTTCGCCAACGGGTACGACGATTTGGTGAAAATCATCCGCAAGTTTATGATCGTGGTACGGTATTGACTAAGATCACTGTTTGTGCAGCCAGCTTCAGCGGCGGAATGGGGGTTGAAATGGGGAAGGTGTTCGGGTACCCGCAGTTTGACGAGACAGGGGAGAAGATCCTGACGACATATGACAATGATTACCGCGAGATGCTGATGGACATCCGGGTCTACCGTATGGAAACGGGGGATATCAGGACGTTCCTGAAGTCGGGGGAAGAGACCGCCGTGTTGCTGTTGAGGGGGCGGGTGTTGTTCGAGGCGGGAGCAGTCGGCAGCATTGCCAGCGCAGGCGCCACAGGTGAAGGCGCCACAGGCGCAGGTGTCACAGGCGCAGGCGCCACGGGCACAGGCGCCAAAGGCGCAGGTGCCAAAGGCACAGGTGCCAAAGGCACAGGCGCCACAGACACAGGCGCCGATCTCGTCGGCGAAGCCAGGCGTCGGGATGTTTTTTCCGACGGACCGTGGTGCGTGCATGTGTGCGCCGGGACGAAAGTCACGGTCAAGGCGCTAGAGGCTTCGGAGGTATTGGTGCAGTCCACACGCAACACGACCATATTTGACAGCAAGCTGTACTGCCCGGCGGATGCGCCCTTTCGGTATTCCTCGGTGGGGAAGTTCGGCGACGTGGCGAAGCGGCAGGTGAACACCATCTTCGACCACGAGATAGCCCCTTGGTCCAACATGGTGCTGGGGGAAGTGCTCAATGACCCGGGCAACTGGTCGGGCTACCTGCCCCACAGCCACCCCCAGCCGGAGACGTATTATTTCCTGTTTGACAGGCCGGAGGGGTTCGGGGCGAGTTTCGTGGGGGACGAGGTGTTCAAGAGCGTGGACGGCAGTTTCAGCGCCATCCCCGGGGGAAAGCTCCACCCCCAGGCGGTGGCGCCGGGGTTTCGGATGTACACCTGCTGGATGATCCGGCACCTGGAGGGGAACCCCTGGAACCAGACAGACCGCAACGAAGATGCGCGGTATGTGTGGATGCATGATGCGAAGTTTTGAGGGGAAGTGTGTTGACGAGGAGCGGGATGCGCGGTGGCTTTTCGGTATGGTGTCTTTGCCGGAGGAGCGGGATGCGTGTTGTTGAGGTACGGGGGGTACGGCGGCAGCAAGGGCTGCAGGAGGCTGTCGCTGCATTCGGTCATTATGGAAGGAGTGTGACATGAGTCGACTGAAGGTGGGTGTCGTGGGCGTGGGGCGCATCGGGCGTCTGCATATAGAGAATATCGTTTCCCAGGTCAAGGAACTGCAGGTGGTGGCTGCCTCGGATGTGGCGGAGGCCATCGGGCCGCAGCGGGCATGGCTGGAAGAAACAGGTGTGAAGCATATCTATACGGATTACCGTGATCTGATTGCGGACCAGGAGGTGGAGGCGGTCATCGTGGCTGTCCCCACGCCGCTGCACGGGCCCGTGTCCATCGGCGCCGCCAAGGCGGGGAAGCATGTGTTTTGCGAGAAACCCCTTGACAAAAACATCGAGGGGTCCCTGGCCATAGTGAAAGCCTGTGAAGAAGCGGGTGTGAAGCTCCAGGTGGGGTTCAACCGGCGGTTCGACCATAATTTCAAGCAGGTCTACGACTATGTGCAGGCAGGAGCCGTAGGCACCCCGCAGATCATCAAGATCACGTCCCGTGACCCACAGGCCCCTGCCATCTCCTACATAAAGACTTCCGGCGGGTTGTTCATGGACATGATGATCCACGACTTTGACATGGTGCGGTTCCTGGCGGGGTGCGACTGCGAGGAGATCTACGCCAGCGGAGCGGTGCTGGTGGACCCGCAGATCGGCGAGGCGGGGGACATCGACACCGCCGTCGTAACCATGAAAATGTCAAATGGCGCATTGGCGGTGATAGACAACAGCCGCCAGGCGGTCTATGGTTACGACCAGAGGGCCGAGGTGTTCGGATCAAAAGGACAGGCCGCGTCCAAGAACGACCGGCCCTCCACCGTGGAGCTGAGCACCGCCGACGGGGAGTCCACGGACAAGATCCGCTACTTCTTCCTGGATCGCTACACCCAGGCGTTCATCGACGAATTCAAAGGTTTCGCCAAGGCGGTTGCGGAAGACGCGCTGCCCCTGGTGGACGGCACCGACGGTGTGGAGGCCCTGCGGATGGCCTATGCCGCAGGGGAGTCGCTGAAGTCCGGGCTGCCGGTGAAGATCGTGCGGTAAGGCGGTATGGGAAATCCACGGGCAGCCGTTGTCGGTCTGTGCCGTAAAAGAATCGAAGATATTTCTCCACCAACCAAACAATGCGCGTCCGACATTAGTCCAAACTTTGCGCAAGGTTTGGCCGGCAAAGCTATAGCGGGCGCTCACCCCCGGCTGTAATGGCCGGGGGATTTTTTGTGCGGCTACCATAGTTTTGCATATAAGTGAAAAGTGCTTGGGCGGCCCCGGCCCGCCCCATCGGCACATCAGCTACTGGTAACCTCGGATTCCGCAAGATCCGTGGGCTCGGTGATTTATGTGCTTGCACCTTGTATATTTGTAGTGTACAATACCTGATAGGATAAGCTGTCAAATACAAGAGAATAGAGGCACGAGATGATAAAGAATGAGCTTTACCCGCATGTGTTCCGGCCGATCAAGGTACGGGGGCTGACGCTCAAGAACCGCCTGCAATATGCGCCTACGGTGGTGCTCAAGTGCTCGCCCGAGGGGGATGTGACCCAGGAGATGCTGGACTATGCGGCATGGCAGGCGCGCACAGGCGTCGCATATGTGACCATCGGCAACACGCCGGTGGTGCATTCCGACAGCTCGGCGTGGCTGTGCGAGATGGATGTCACCCGGGATCGGTGCATACATGGCATGAACAGGCTCGCCGTCACCGTGCGGGAGAACGGCGCGGAGATGTCCGTGGAGCTCGCCCATGCGGGGCGGGGTTCCGCATCAAGCCCTGGAAACCCTGCCCTGGCGCCATCCGACGTACCGCTAAACGGCGGCCCATTGGGCCATATCAAGGCCATGAACCGCGGGGACATGGATTTCATACGGGACAGTTACGTGGACTGTGCCCTGCGGTGCCGGAAAGCGGGACTGCGGATCATCATGATCCATTGCGCGCACAACAACCTCTTGGCGCAGTTCGTTTCGCCCCTTTCCAACAAAAGGACCGACGAATACGGTGGCTCGCTCGCAAACCGCATGAGGTACCCCCTGGAAGTCTTGAGGGCGGTCCGGGAGGCGGTGCCGGACATGGTCATAGAGTGCCGGGTGTCCGCCCAGGAGGACCTGCCCGACGGGCTGCAGTTTGACGAATCACTGGAATTCATGAAGAGGGCACAGGACTATGTGGACATCATGCACGTGAGCCGGGGGAACATATTTTTCAACTACGGTTCCACGTTTACGATACCCACGTATTTCAAAGGGCGTCTGCTCAATGTGCCATTCGCCCAGCGTGTGAAGCAGGAGCTGCGGATCCCCGTGGCGGTGGTGGGGAACATCACGTCGCTGGCGGAGGCGGAGGAGATCATCGCCGGCGGCAAGGCCGACATCGTGGTCATGGCCAAGTCTTTCATGGCGGACGAAGACCTGGTACATAAATCTGTCAGGGGCCATGCGCAGGATGTGCGCCCATGCATCCGCTGCGACTGGTGCGGCAATGCGAACACATATGGCACGAGCATGCGCTGCGCCATCAACCCCAAGCTGGGCAAGGATCTGAACACGACGGGCATCATCCCGGCGGATAAGGCCAAGGATGTCATGGTGGTAGGGGGCGGGCCCGCAGGGATGACGGCTGCCATCACATTGGCGGACATGGGGCACCGGGTCACATTGTACGAAAAGTCCATGGGGCTGGGCGGGCTGCTGCGCGATGCGGGGCTGGCCCCGTTCAAGGAATACCTGCGGCTGTACACAGGGTGGGCCGTGCGGGCGGTGGGAAAGTCGGGCGCCAAGGTGGTGTTGGGCACGGAAGTGACGCCCCAGTTGGTGGAAAGGGAGAACCCCGACGCCGTCATCGTGGCGTGTGGATCCAAATACATCGTGCCAGACATTCCGGGAATCGACAGCGCCAAAGTGGTGATGGCGGCGGACGCGGAAGGCCACAAGGCAGAAGTGGGGTCCCGTGTCGTGGTCTGCGGCGGGGGCGTCGTCGGGCTGGAATGTGCAGTCGCGCTGGGTATGGAAGGCAAGGACGTGACGGTGGTGGATATGGTGCCGGTGGGGGATTTCGCCCGGGAGCTGGCGGTATTCAATAAAATCGACCTGATGTACCACCTGGAAAAATATGGTGTGAAGCTGGTGGGCGGGCGCAGGGTCACGGCGTTCTCTGATGAAGGCGTGGTGACGGAAGCTGCGCCGGGTATGCCTGTGGGCGGAGTGCGGGGGGACTCAGCCGATGATGCGGGAGCGGCGGAGGAAGCTGCGCCGGGTATGCCGTCAGGCGGGGTGCGGGGAGGCCCATCCGTTGATGAGGGGGGTGCGATGAAAACCGCATCGGGGGATGTGGTGATATATCCCGCCGACACCTATGTGATAGCCATGGGGGTCAAGCCGGACAGGGTTCTTGCGGATGAGCTGCTTTCCAGGTACCCCGAAGGTGTCTATGTGGTGGGCGACTGCGTGGGGGCGGGGAGGCTGCTGGCGGATGCCAACCAGGATGCGTTCCATGCGGCGTACCGTATCCGGTAGATAGCCTCTTCTTGTGTTCAACCGCAATTTAGAATGGTACTAGTACATTATATGTGTGCAGCGTATTGCATATGTGCGAGGATGATATAGGTTGTCACGCCGCCATAGTCGGCCTGCGATGACGTGCAAATGATGCCAGGTGATGTGTGAATGGTGGCAAGTGATGTATGAATGGTAAAAATGATGCGGGATAGGAAAGGGGGGCAGGACCGAAATGTACGAGGAGTTCAAAGGCCGGGTGGCGATCGTGACGGGCGGGGCGACGGGCATGGGCAAGGGCGCGGCGTTGGCGCTGGCGAAACTGGGCGTAAAAGTGGTGGTGGCGACGGGTTCCAACGTGGACGGGGCCAACCGCACGGTGGAGGAGATCCGCAGCGCGGGTGGGGAAGCCATATTCGTGCGGTGCGATGTCTCCAATGAAGCCGATGTGGCGAACCTGGTGGCCAAAACCGTGGAAACGTTTGGCAGGCTGGACCTGGCGTTCAACAACGCCGGCGTGGGCCCTGACGGGGTGCGCCTGCAGTTCGCACCGCTGGTGGACCTGGAGGAACCGGTCTGGGACAAGGTGATGGGCACGAACGCCAAAGGTGTCTTCCTCTGCGTGAAACACGAGGTAAGGCAGATGCTAAAGCAAGGGGGCAAAGGCGTCATCGTGAACACCGCATCCATCGGCGGGCTGCGGATGGTCCCCACATTTGGGGCATACGGCCCCAGCAAGGCGGCGGTCATCGCAATCACGCAGCTGGCCGCGGCAGAGTACGCCGGGCAGGGCATTCGGGTCAACGTCGTCTGCCCGGGACCCACACTGGGTACGGAACTGATGAAAAACTCCATGTCGACGGGGAGCGCGGCGGCGGTGGAGACGGAGGGTGGCGCCGGCGGCGGCCCCCATATCCCCCTGGGGAAAATGGGGGAGGTGGACGACGTGGTGAATGCGGTCATCTGGCTGATGTCCGCCGCATCCGGTCATATCACGGGCCATGCGCTGCCCATAGACGGCGGTATGACAGAGGTTGGGTGACAGCTTGCCATATTTTTCTTTCTGGTGTACAATGTTGCTGTTGGTTGGACGGGCTGTGGCGGCGATGCCCCATGGGGGGCTGCCTGGATGGAATAGGATATGAAGGACTACAGTGACAGGTTGCGCAGGCTGCTGGAGGGGTATGGGTTTGACCGCCGGCGCATATTGAGGGAGAACAGCAAGCTGGAATATGCGTGGGCGCTGTCCCCGGTGAGGGAGAACCTGTTGGAATGGTTCCCTTTCCGGCCGGATGGGTCACTGCTGCAGGTGGGGGCTGACTATGGGGCGCTCACCGGTTTGTTTGCCCGCAGGGTGCGCCGGGTCGTGGTGTGGGAGCCGAATCCGTCCCAAGTTGCGCTGGTAAAGGCGCGGCTGGGGGCGGAGGGCTTGTACGGGATGCAGGGGGATGCCCGCCTGTCCCCACCTCGTGACGCGAAGGCGGGGCTGGGGGCGGAAAGTTTGCACGGGATGCAGGGGGATGCCCAGCTGTGCCCCCCTGGTGATGCGAAGGCGGGGCTGGGGGCGGAAAGTTTAGATGGAATGGGCATCGGGCAAGTCAAAAGCGATAACCGTGTCATTTTTGTGGACAGGTTGTTGCTTGATGATGCGGGTGACGCAGGCGATGCAAGCGCTGCAGTCGATGCGGGTGATGTAGGTGATGCATTCGATGCGGGTGATTTGGGTGATGGAAGTGATGGGCCGGGTAGGGGCGGACAGGGGGAAGAACCGCCGGATGCGGGTTTTGATTATGTCGTCATGATAGGAACGCTGGGAAGGCGCGCGGGGGAGGAGATCAGTGCGGCGGCGGGGATGCTCAAACCCGGCGGGCAGCTGATTCTGGCGGTGTGCAACCGTCTGGGCGTGAAGTACCTGATGGGTGCCGGAAAGGACGAGACGAGCTTTGTGAAAAATGAGCTGGCGGATCTGTTGGCGCCGCATTTCGGGGAGGTGGATTACTATTATCCCATGCCGGACTACCGCATGCCCACCACCATATACTCGGACAGGTCGCTGCCCGGGAAAGGGGAGCCGACGATCTCCCTGCCCCTGTATGACGTGCCCCGGTACCTGCCGGCGGACATGGGGGAGGTCTATGCGGACCTGTATACCCAGGGGCGGTTCGCGGAGTTCGCGAACTCGTTTCTGGTGGTGTGCGGGGAGCCTATAAAATGAAAATCGATTTTGTCAAATACAACCGCACCAGGAAGGAACAATTCCAGACCAAGACGATGATCGTGTCTGACGACCACGGCCGGGTCGTGATAAAGTCTGCGCTGTGCCCGGAGGCCCAGGGGCACATCCGGTCTTTTTTTTCCAATTATGGGAAGCTGCGCGAGGCTTTTCCGCAAATCACATGGTTGGCGCCTGAAGAAGCGGACGATTATGCGGCGGTGTGTTTCCCATATGTGGCGGGGGAGACGCTCTCCCAGTACCTGGGCGGGCAAATAGCGGATGGGGTGGTGCCTTACGAGGCGATCCGGGAAGCCTTGGGGTGGGTGCATCCAAGCGGCGACGAGGGAGGGGTGACCAACCTCGATGCATTGTTTGACAATTTTATCTTAGGTTCCGGAACCACCCGCGGGGTAAAGGCGGCCCAACCGTCAGGTGATGTGTCCCGGATGGCGGGCAAAGACCCCCAAACCGCCCATGCGATAAGGGGATATAGGGCGGCGGATGGCGCCTCACATACACCCACACCCACGCTCATAGGCATCGATTACGAGTGGGTGTTTGATGTACCTATGGCGCCGGGGTTTGCGCACTACCGCACGCTGCACTATTTCTATGTCCAGTTCGCCCCGGTGATGGATGTGGACGAGGCGGGGTTTTTGGGGCATTTCGGTATCGACATGGATACACTTGGCATGTATGAGGGCTTGGAACGCCGGTTCCAGGATTACGTCCATGGGGAAAACCAGAAATATTTGCTGGAAAACTATTTCGTAGAAACCAAACCGGTGGCGGAGCTGGCGGGAATCGAGGAGAAACTGGCCGAAAGCAAAGAGCGCCAGGAACAGCTGGTGGCCGTGAACCGGGAGCTGGACGAGACGCTGCGCAAGGTGCAGGAAGTGAAGCGCCTCACGGACAACCATGTGACGAACCTGGAAATCATGATAGGTGACCTGCGCCGGGAGGCGGGGGAAACGGGCAAACTGCTGGCATACCTAAACCGCCATCAATCATTTGGATCGAAAGTCATCCGGCGGT
Organism: Lachnospiraceae bacterium; assembly: GCA_031272185.1. Taxonomy (GTDB): domain Bacteria; phylum Bacillota; class Clostridia; order Lachnospirales; family Lachnospiraceae; genus JAISUG01. Next base: position 7,341 of record JAISUG010000033.1, on the reverse strand, counting down.
TGCGCATGGTGTACCGGCATTTATACCCGCCCGGGAGCGTGAAGCGCAAGATGCTGCGCTACAGGCTGGAGGCGCTGCGGCACCCCATCCGCACCAGGCGGCTCTATGCCACCCCCGAAGGGCGCAACCTGAAAGAGGGGGATTTCCTCATAGGGGACGATTACCGCAAATACGGGAAGCTGGTGTTCCCGGTGTTTGCCAGGCCGAGAGTATCCATCATCATCCCGGTGTTCAACCAGGTGTCATACACATATGCATGCCTGCAGTCGATCCTGGAGTTCACGGGGGATGTGCCCTACGAGGTGCTGCTGGCGGACGACTGCTCCACGGACGGCACGGCACGCATCGGCGAATTCACCGAAAACCTTGTGGTGTGCCCCACGGCCACTAACCAGGGCTTTTTGCGCAACTGCAACCATGCCGCCGGGCACGCCAGTGGCGAGTACCTGATGTTTTTGAACAATGACACCAAGGTCACGGCGGGGTGGCTGTCCGCCCTGGTTTCCCTGATGGATGCGGACCCCACCGTGGGCATGTGCGGCTCCAAGCTGGTATACCCGGACGGGCGGCTCCAGGAGGCGGGGGGGATCATTTTCTCCGACGGGTCCGGCTGGAACTATGGGCGGCTGGATGACCCGGACAAGCCGGAGTACAACTACCTGAAAGAGGTGGATTATATTTCCGGCGCGGCGATCATGATCCGCCGGTCCCTATGGCAGGAGATCGGTGGGTTTGACGAGCGGTTCGCCCCTGCGTACTGCGAGGACTCCGACCTGGCGTTTGCGGTGCGCAAAGCGGGGAAACGGGTGGTTTATCAGCCATTGTCCACCGTCATCCATTTCGAGGGGGTGAGCAATGGCACGGACGTGGGCGGAACCGGCCTCAAACGCTACCAGGTGGAGAACACCGAAAAGCTCCGGGAAAAATGGGCGGGGGAGTTCGCCAAGCAAGTGCCCAACCACGGTAACCCGAACCCGTTCAAGGCCAGGGAGCGGTCCCAGGGGAAGAAAGTGGTGCTGTTCATCGACCATTATGTGCCCACCTATGACCGGGACGCAGGCTCCAGGACCACATTTGCCTACCTGAAGCTGTTTTTGGCGCACGGGTACTGCGTGAAGTTCATCGGGGATAATTTCCTGCGGGAGGAACCCTATACCACCACACTGCAGCAGATGGGCGTGGAGGTGTTTTACGGGCAGGGGTGCCAGGCGGGCATATGGGCGTGGCTGCGGGAGCATGGCAGGGAGATCGACTTCGCATACCTGAACCGACCCCACATCGCCGCGAAGTACATCGATTTCATCCGTGAGAACACGGACATCAAGATGATCTACTATGGCCATGACCTGCATTTCTTGCGGGAAGTGCGGGAATATGGCCTGAGCGGGGATGAGGGCAAACTGCAGGCATCCAGGTATTGGAAATCCATCGAGCTGTCCATCATGCGCAAGGTGGCCATGAGCTATTACCCGTCTTTCGTGGAGGTGGAGGCCATCAAAGAAATCGACGAGACGATCCCGGTGAAGGACATAGTGGCGTATATATTCGAGGATGGCGATGGCGTTGGCGGTGAAAGAGGGTGGGGATCCAGGGAAGGGCTGCTCTTCGTGGGCGGGTTCTCCCACCCGCCCAATGCGGACGGCGTGCTGTGGTTCGCAAGGGAGGTATATCCGCTGATCCGCTCCGGCTTCCATGCCGCATGCAAAACGACCGCAGCGGTGCGCCATCCGTCGGCCGGCGAGGGAAAGGGGTTTGATGGGACGCAGGATGCAGTCCGGGAAACGGATCCGACGGTTGCCTCGCCGGACATCCCCCTGTACATCGTGGGGTCCCATGCCACCGAGGAGATCATGGCGCTGGAGCAACCGGGCAATGGGATCGTCGTAAAGGGGTTTGTCCCTGACGAGGAGCTCTCCCGGCTCTATGCCACCTGCCGGGTGGTAGTGGTCCCGCTGCGGTATGGCGCGGGGGTGAAGGGGAAGGTCATCGAGGCGCTGCACTACGGCGCGGCGGTGGTCACCACGTCGGTGGGGGCCGAAGGGATACGGGACTGCGAGACGGTGATGGAAATCATTGCCATGGAAAATGGAGACGCCACTGCGAAAGCATTTGCACAAACGGTGCGTACGTTATATAATGATGAAAGGCGCCTTGCCAAAATGGGGGCGGCGGCGAAGACATTGGTCGCGAAATGGTTCAGCCCCGAGGCCGCATGGGAAGTGATCCGGGGGGACTTTGAGTGACCGCCGGTTTGAAGGCACAGTGTCCATGATAGATCGAGGGCGCCGGAACTTTGGTATAACGCGATGAATGATGGTGGGATGTGCGTCAGGGCCAGTGATGGTTGGGAGGGTTTGTATGAGCATGAAGCGCAAGGTCATATTGTCCGGTCGGCGGCCCCAGGGGGGGAAATCATCCGACTCGATCATCGACATATCGGGGTACACCAAGAAAATGACGGACAAAAACGCCGTGGATTTCCTGGATGACCTCTTTTCCCGCTACCCTGCGCTGGAAGCGGTGCGGGGGGAAGTGGCGGCGGCATTTGAGATGCTGAGGGTCAATTTCGAAAACGGCGGGAAGGCCATCATCGGCGGAAACGGCGGCAGCGCGGCAGATGCGGAACACATCGTGGGGGAACTCATGAAAGGGTTCGTGCGCAAACGCCCCCTGCCGGAAGCCCTGAAAGACAGGCTGATTTCCATGGACCCGAAAAAGGGGGTCGCCCTGGCTTCCAGCTTGCAGCTGGGGCTGCCTGCGATCGCCCTTACGTCACATCCGGCCCTGGCCACGGCATTCCTAAACGACGTGAACGGGGAAATGGCCTATGCCCAGCAGCTGCTGGCGCTGGGGGAGCCCGGCGACGTGTTTTGGGCGATTTCCACCTCGGGCAACGCCAGGAACCTGGAATACGCCATGCTCGCCGCAAAAGCGATGGGCATGCAGGTCCTCGGACTGACGGGGAAAGACGGGGGCGTCATGAAGAAATATGCCGACGTGTGCATCGTGGCGCCGGCCATGGAGACATACCAGATACAGGAGATGCACTTGCCGATATACCACACACTTTGCCTCATGCTGGAATCGGTGTTTTTTGATTGATGATGGCAAGGGGATGGATGGCATGCGCGTTTGGTGCCAAAGCCCGCAGGCTGGATTGCAAGTAGGTTTGGTGCGGCTGCCTGTGGGCTGGACCGGCATATGCGCAGTTGACGAGGGGATAAGACATTATGTGTGCGTGGTTCGGGAAAAAAGACGAAATCCCCTATGCCGTGGTCCGTTGCAGGCGCCACACCATGGCAGTGTCGGTGGATCTGAACGGCGAAGTGACGGTGCGGGCGCCCCTGCGGACCAGCGACCGGAGCATCGCCGATTTTTTGCGCCAGAAACAGGGGTGGATCCAGAAAAAGCAAACCGAGGCGTGGAAAGCCGCTGCGAAGTATGCGCCCCTGACACTGCTGGAGGGGGAATGGATGCCGATCCTGGGTGAGAGCTATCAGGTTCACCGCCGGTTTGGGGATATGGGGGCGGCAAAGGCGAAGAAACATAGCAACATCACCACCGAAGGCCAACGCATCTGCATCCCGGCGGCTTTGGGGAAGGAAGAAGTGGTGCGCTGGCTGAAAGAACGGCTCCGGGGCACATTGGAAAAACGGCTGGAATACTTTTCCGGACTGATGGGCGTGGGGTACGGTTCCCTGCGGGTGACGTCGGCCAGGACCAGATGGGGGTCATGCTCGGCGAAGAACAATGTGTCGTTTACGTGGTACCTGGTGTTCTGCCCGCCGGACGTGGTGGACTATCTGGTGGTGCACGAGCTGGCGCACGTGAAGCAGAAAAACCACAGCAAGGCCTTTTGGGAAGCGGTGGCGGCGGTGATGCCTGAATGGAAGCAGAAGCGGGCGTGGCTCAAGGCGAACCGGAAAGTGATGGATCTGCTGTAGGCGCAGGCGGCCGTATGGTATGGCCCCCGCCGACTAAACCTTGCGCAGAGATGAGACTAATGTCGAAGGTGCATTGTTTAGTCGGTGGAGCAATACATTCAAAGGGATGGTGTGAGACAGGGAGGGCAGTTGCGGCGGCGGCGATGGGTGGCATGACTGGCGCCGTGAATGTGGGCAGGTGGATGAAGTGGGGATTTCCCAAGGATTGTCCAAACACAAACACAAATACAAGCATATGTTTGCGATTTGCGCTTACGGGGACTCGCCATACCTGGAGGCGTGCATCCGATCCCTGAAAGCGCAGTCATGTCCTGCGCCCATCATCCTGTGCACGTCCACGCCCAGTACATTCTTGGAAAGCATGGCGGCGAATTATGGCTTGCCTTACCATGTGCGGGAGGGGGATGGGGGCATAGCACGTGACTGGAATTTCGCGCTGGAATGTGCGGATGCGCGCCTGGTGACCATCGCCCACCAAGACGACAGGTACCATAGGCAATATGCACGGTGGGTGCAGTGGGTGTGGGGGCGCCACCCGGACACGTCGGTGATGATGACGGATGCGGTGGTGGTGCGGGATGTGGCGCGGGAACCGGGTGGCGATGCGCCTACGGCCCGGGCAAAGGGGGGCGTGGGGAATACCCCGTCGAAGATTAAGCCCGCCCGGGCTGACATCTACTGCGCCATCAAACGCTTGCTGCGGCTGCCCCTGCGGTTTCGCACATGGTGCGACAGGGCATGGGTGAAGAGGGCGGCGCTGGTTCTGGGGAACCCCATTTTCTGCCCGTCCTGCACCTACGACAAGGAAATGGTCGGGCAAGGCCTTTTCGATGCTTCCTATAGGTTTGCCCTGGACTGGGATGCGCTGTGGCGGCTGGCGGAGGCGCCGGGGCGGTTCGTGTGCCTGGAGAAGCCCCTTTTGTGCTACCGCATCCATGGGGGCGCGGCCACTAAAGCGAGCATCGAGGACCATTCCCGCAGGGAGGAAGAACTGAGGATGTTTCGGCGGATTTGGCCGGCGCCGGTGGCGGCGCTGCTGGGCCGGTGCTATGGTGCGGCGCAGGGAAGCTACAAGGAACACTGACAGACCGGAGCGCATATCAACGGGGACGGACAGCCAGGGAAAGAAGAAGTAGAGAAAGAAGAAATAGAGGAAGAAGAGAAAGAAGAAGTAGAGAAAGAAGAAATAGAGGAAGAAGAGAAAGAAGAAGTAGAGGAAGAAGAGAAAGAAGAAGTAGAGGAAGAAGTAATAGAGGAAGAAGAAGAGGAAGAAGGAGAGAAAGAAGGAGAGAAAGAGAAGGAGAAGGAGAAGGAGAAAGAGAAAGAGAAAGAGAAAGAGAAAGAGAAAGAGGAAGAGGAAGAGAAAGAGAAAGAGAAAGAGAAAGAGGAAGAGGAAGAGGAAGAGGAAGGCAATGGAAATGGAAATGGAAAAATCCACCTTGGAAACACAAATCGAAAACGGCGCATTTGACAAAGGGTTTGCCGGAATCTACGGGCAGGGTGCAGTGGAAGCACAGCGGGCCAGATATCTGGACGTGGCGCACAAATTTGCCGAGAAGTTCGGGGGGCGGTCCGGGAATGCCGCGCCTGCGGTTGCAGCCTCCAATGCGGCATCCGTCCCCGTCTCCCTCTTCACATCCCCCGGGCGGACGGAGATCGGCGGCAACCACACCGACCACAACCATGGCAAAGTGCTGGCGGGGAGCATCGACCTGGACTGCATCTGCGCCGCCGCGCCCAATGGCCTCGGTGCGGTGCGCATCGTTTCGGAGACATTCAACCAGGGTTTTGAGGTGGATCTGGGAGATCTGGCGCCCAGCGCCCGAAAAGCCGGCACGGTGGACCTGGTGAAAGGCTTGCTGCAGGGGTTTTTGGAGCGTGGGTTTTGTGTCGCGGGTTTCGATGCATATGTGGTGAGCAATGTCATCAGCTCCGCGGGGGTCAGCTCCTCCGCTTCCTTCGAGATGCTGCTGTGCGCCATCGTCAATGCGCTGTTCAATGACGGGCAGATCGACGTGGCGACCTATGCCCACATCGGGCAATATGCGGAAAATGTGTATTGGGACAAGGCGTCGGGGCTGATGGACCAGATGGCCTGCGCTTACGGCGGGCTCATCGCCATCGATTTCGCAGACCCGAAGAACCCGCTGGTGGAGCGGGTGCCCCTGGATTTCGAGAAAACCGGGCACAGCCTCATCATCGTCAACACCGGGAAAGGCCATGCGGACCTAAGCGCGGAGTATTCATCCATACCCCGGGAAATGAAAAGGGTGGCAGCGTATTTCGGCAAGTCGGTGTGCCGGGAGATCACACAGGAACAGGTGCTGGCGCATGTGGCGGATGTGCGGGCCTATGCCGGGGACAGGGCGCTGCTGAGGGCGCTGCACTTCTTCGAGGAGAACAAACGGGTGGACGCCCAGGTGGCGGCACTTAGGGCGGGGCGGTTCGGGGAGTTTCTGCAACTGCTGGCCGAGTCGGGAAACTCTTCCTGGAAATGGCTGCAAAACTGCTACATCACAGGCACCGCAACCGGGGGCGCGCCGGACGGCGCCAAAGCTGCGGGGCAGGCACAGCCGAGCTATGGCGGGGGCATGGGCCGGGGGGCGGGGGTACCGGAAACAGCTGCGGGTGGTCCCGGCACCGAGCAGGGCATCACTGTGGCCCTGGCACTGACGGAGCTGTTCATCAAGAAACATGGGCGGGGAGCCTGCCGGGTGCACGGCGGCGGGTTCGCCGGTGTGATCATGGCGATGCTGCCCGATGAGATCACGGATGAGTACGTGGACTACATCGAAGGCGCCATAGGGAAAGGGTATACATACCGCATGCGCATCCGCCCCGTAGGGGCGGTGCGGCTGGCGCCCTGAAGCATCGGCGAATCGCAAACCACTTGCAGCCGTTCCCTTCAGCCCACCCCGCATTGCCCTCATTGGTGCCGAAATTGCAGGAGTTTCCGCGAAATATGGTATCATATTTTGTTGACTCTTTGGGCATATGCGTTTGTAATGGACGATGCCATGCTGTATTCATTCGAAGCAGAACTCAAAAGCAAGCTGATGGATTATTACGTCGTGGGCGGCGTGACGAACAGCCTTGCCTGGATCGGCGACGACATCCAAATCGGCAATGTGTGCATTGGCACGGGGGTCGGGGACTACGCCCATTATATCAACCGCCCCACATCGGTGAATGACTTGCACGGCGTCGGCGCGTTCCTGCTGATGTGCGCGGAACTCTCGGATCGATAGGGGTTTTCTGCTCAGGCGCGGGCTGCCGGTTTGTTATACCCGAGAGCGGAAACTCTTTCCATATCTGTGCGGTCTATTCACCGCCACGCTGCGTTGTCATCGGTCGGTGTAGGCACCACTACACCTCCCTCTTCCGCCTTGCGTGGTGG
>JAISUG010000109.1 GCA_031272185.1 Lachnospiraceae bacterium | reverse complement strand
CCCCGGCCGTCGCCGTTCCATAAGATTCCGACGGCGCAGTCGGCCCCGGCCTTCGCCATGCCATCAGATGCCGACGCCGCAGTCGCCCCCGGCCTTCGCCGTGCCATCAGATGCCGGCGTCGCAGTCTGGCTGTGGGCGCCCGCCCTTTGCCAGCCGCCTCGCCCCTTCCGGCATGGGGGGCTGGTAATTGATCCAAATGCAGACCGAATTAACCGAGCATATGACGGCAAACAGCGCCAGGAGGTTCCCAATGGAAAGGATGCCGCCTTTTTCTTTCCATGTCTGGTATCCTGCTTTGATACGACCAAACCCTTCGAAAAACCGCATCCCCCCCTCCTTTCGCACCGTCTTTCGATTAAGTCACGAAAGCAATCGGAGACCTTCCTCCGACTGCCTGTCCCATCGCCTATGTGAACCCCCCACTTAAAAACGAAGCTGCCTGGACATGCCCCCTGCAAGCACCTGTCCCATCGCCTATGTGAACTCCCCACCTGAAAACGTGTCCGACCGGCACCGCTTATTGCTGTCTTTGGGTCATCATCGGTCGTAACACACCACTACACTACCATATTATGACAATGATGTCAAGCGAAAATTGCGGTTTTTTGAAAGTTTTGAAGATTTTGCTTTCGAATTATGACATTAATTTCAGAGAATAAGAGCGAAAATGCAATTATATTGTCGTTTTATGTTGTCATTGTAGGATGTTGTACGTTGTACGCTGCCATAAAATGGTTTATCCGAACTGCCTTTCCTCCACGGACAGGCTTAATGTAGCGGTAAACACATGGTCTTTCTCGGAGACCTCTATGTAACCTGCGTATTTTTCCGCCACCCGCCGCACATTGTCTATGCCCAGCCCATGGCGGAAGATGCCGCTCTCCTCTTTTGTGGACAGGAACCTGGGGCCCAATTTCTTAAGGGGGTGGGCAAAGCTGTTGGATATGCGCAGCACCAGGAAATGGTCGGTCCCCCAAAACGCCGCGAGCTTCAGCCATCCGCCCTCGCAGCCACCGGCGCCCTCCAGTCCATTGTCCAAGAGGTTTCCCAGCATGGCGATGAGATCCACGTCCTCCACGAAAGACGTGTCCGCGCCCGCCTCCACATTCACCGAAAAATCGACCCCCCACTCCTTCGCCCGCCGCATCCGTTCCCTGACGATGGCGTCGAATATGGGGTTCGCGCTGTATGTCTCTTCCCGGATCCCCGCCTCGATCTTTGACAGCTCCCCCAGTATCTCGCCTACGGAATCATTGCCCCCGCCTTCCGCCAGCACCCGCAGGGTGCGCATGTACCCGTCCATGTCATGGATGTAGCTCTGGTAACGCTCGTTCACCTGGCGCAGGTGCTCATAGGCGTGCTGCTCGGTCACCGATTTCGTATCCGACAGCTCCCGCATCCGGTTCCGAAGCATGATATCGGAATACAGCATGATGACCAGATACACCACGAAATTCACCAGGTACAGGCACAGCGCCGACAAACAGACGCCTATCTGCAGCGGCAGGGACGCAGGGAACCCCAGGTAGAACAACGTGAGCATGACCATCCAGGTGGTGAAGGGCACGAACACCATCTGCCAGGAGATGCTCTCTTTGGCCTGGCGGGGGAGATGCGCCACGTACCGTTCCATTATCTTGATGAACAGCATCCTCAGCAGCTGCTGGGCGATCAGGTAAAATGGTTCGATGCCCGCATAAAGCTCCCCAAATGGCACGTCCATCAGGTCAGCGACCAGCATGACGGCAAATGTCATCACCCCTTCGAGGCCGGAGAGGATCACATAAGCCACGCCCACATATGCGACTGAGCAGCCCAGGGGCAGGTCCACCAGCGCCCTGCAGACCGCAAAAGCGACCAGCACGCTGACGCCCATGTTCAGCCATGGGTTCCCCGCCTGGTTGACCGCGAACAGGATAAATGCGCCCGACACCACCACCGCCACCCGCACGGGCACGGGGCGTTTCTCCGGGGCCAGGTTCCGGAAAAAGTGGTAAAACAGGTAGATTTCAATCTGGCAAATCAGCAGATTCACCAAACTCCTCACCGAAAACAACCCTACGATACCTGCCATGCTCCCCTCGCATCTGTTCAACCCATCCGGAGGCTGTGCACCGCCCCATCAAGCCCTCGCCGCCTCGTCGCCCTCCTGGTAGCCCGCCTTCTTGAGCATGTATTCCCCCATGCGCTTCCGGAACTGGCGGGTCTTTGACCGGGTCAGCGACAAAAACCCATAGTCTTTCACGTGGATTTCATACCGGGCGTATGCCAGGATGTGCTCGAAATTCACCACGTAGTTGGAACTGGCGTACTCGAAGCCATGTTGCTCCAGCAGCTCATGGACATTGCCCAGCTGCTTCTCGCAGGTCAGTTCCGTTTTCTGGAATTCCAGACCCATTTTCTCCATAAATTCCCTGGTTGGCCACACACGCACGCTGGTGCGTTTGCTCTTGGTGATATACACGATGTCGTCCAGGTCCAGCCGTATCCCTGCCTCTTTGCGCCCGGCCTGCGCCCACAGCGCGGGGCGGTGGATCATCTCATGCAGGTAGTTGATCAGCGCCGCCAGATCCTCTTTGATCTCCCCGTCGCTCATGCTCTTGACGATATAGCGGTAAGGCTGCACCCGGAAATTCGCGCTGGACGGCTCCCCGATCCCTGTGTAAAACGACAGGATCACCCTGCGGTCTTTCTTGCGTATCTGCGTGGCTGTTTCCTGGCCGTCCATTTTGTCCATATGTATGTCCATGAATATCATGTGGAATGCCAGGCCCGCCGAAAGGATCTCCTCGCCGGAAGTGAAATCTGTGATGGCAAAGGTGGTCTTTTCGTCCTCGAAACCCCGCAGCAGCCGTTTGAGCCGCTCCCTGTCTTCTGTGCAATCATCACAAATCGCTATCTGGTATATCATATCCACTCATCCTTCGCTTGATGGGGCGGGTCCCGCCGCCGGCCACATGATGGCATCAGCCATGTGAACCGAGGATCACGCCGCCGCCCACCACCACGTCCCCATCGTAAAACACCGCAGCCTGGCCGGGTGTGATAGCCCTGACCGGTGCATCGAACCTACAAAAAACCCGGCCGCCATCCACTTCCTCGATGGTAGCCGCCGCACCTCCATGGTTGTAACGCACCTTGGCGTTCACCCGCATGGGTGATCCGCCCAGACCGTCCACGGCCATGAAATTCACATCAGAGCACAGGAGCCCATCGCCGAATACGTCCTGCGCACCGCCCACCACCACCTCTTTTCGGCCGGGGCGGACCCCTATGACAAACAGCGGGTGCGGGGAACTGATGCCCAGCCCCCTGCGCTGCCCCACCGTATAGCGGTAATACCCTTGGTGCTGGCCCAGCACCCTGCCCGAAGCGTCCACGATGTCGCCCGCCCCCAACCGCCCGCCCGGTCCGATGTGCGCGCCCATCATGCGCTGCCCGTCATACCCATCCGCCGCACCGTCGGGCGGGCTGTTCGACCCCAATGGCGCCCCCGCCCTGCGCGGCCCGTCACACCCATCTGCCGCGTCTTCAGTCTCCACCGCGTCGCGGGCAACACCCCCGGCATCCGCACATCTGAGATACCCTGCCGCATGCTCCTCCACGAATGTCCCGTAATCTCCGTCGGGGATGAAGCAAATCTCCTGGCTGTCCGGCTTGTTCGCCACGGGCAGCCCCAGCCCCTCCGCTATGGAACGGATTTCTTCCTTATGGTAATCCCCCACGGGGAACAGCGTATGTGCCAGCTGGTCCTGGGTCAGGTTGTAGAGGGCATATGTTTGATCCTTTTCCCGGCCATGGGCCACCTGCAGCGCCAGCCGCCCGTTGGGCATATGGCGGATCTTCGCATAATGCCCCGTGGCGATGTATGTGGCGCCCAGGCCCCTCGCCCTTTGCAGCAGCGACTCCCACTTAACATGGCGGTTGCATGCGATGCATGGGTTCGGCGTGCGCCCACGCAGGTATTCCCCCACGAAGTAGCCGATGACATGGCGGTCGAACTCTTCCCTGAAATTCATCACGTAGTGGGGTATACCCAGCTCCCAGGCCACGCGCCTGGCATCCTCCACGGCTCCCAGCCCGCAGCATCCGCCATGTTCCTGCACCGCCGCATCGCCTTCCTCCGGCCAGATCTGCATGGTCACGCCGATGACGTCATACCCTGACTCTTTCAGCAAATAGGCAGCCACGGAGGAATCCACACCCCCGGACATGCCCACCACCACCTTGTCCAAACCAATACCAGTCCTTTTCCGTTCTCCCCGCCCTATACGGCCGCCTGCCGCGCACCGGCCAAACCGCTTCCTGCGCCGTCACTGGCGCCACAAACCGGCCCCACACGGCCGCCGTCCGCGCGCCGGCCAAACCGCTTCCTGCGCCGTCACCGGCGCCACAAACCGGCCCCACACGGCCGCTATCCGCGCACCGGCCACACCCCCATCGCTTCCCGCCGCCGCACGCCACCTTTCCCAAAGGAGGCGGCGCGCAGCGTCGGGCGACATTCAATAATCCTCTTCCACCTCTTCTTCGCCTATGTCCGATTTGGGCTTTTGCAGCCCGCTGATCTCGATGCCATGCTTGGTGGCGTAGTCCCACAGCGCGGCGTGTATGGCCTCCTCCGCCAGCAGCGAACAGTGGACTTTCACGGGGGGCAGGCCGTCCAGCGCCTCGCAGACCGCCTTGTTGGTCACCGCCATGGCCTCCTGCACGGATTTGCCTTTGATGAGCTCCGTGGCCATGGAGCTGGTGGCCACCGCCGCGCCGCAACCGAACGTTTTGAACTTCACATCCCTGATGATCTGGTCGTCATCTATGTCCAGGTATATCCGCATGATGTCGCCGCACTTGGCGTTGCCCACGGTGCCTGTGCCGCTGGCGTTCTCGATCTCGCCCACATTGCGCGGATGTTCAAAATGATCCATCACTTTCTCTGTATACATACCGATCCTTTCCTTATAACCAATGTCCCGGCGCCTGCCCCGAACCTTCGGCTGCACCACCCCAAGACACTGTCATAGTATAACCCATTTTACCATTTATTGCAATTCAAATTGGTTTTTGTTGCCAAATCCCTCACCCGATCTTTTCGGGGTGCTTCTTCGCATAGTCCTCGTACAGCGGCGACATGCCCCGCAGGTATGCCACTATCTCTTTGATCTGGCCGACCACGTAGTCCATGTCTTCCATGGTGTTTTCCTCGGAAAGCGTCAGCCGCAGCGAACCATGGGCGATCTCATGGGGCAGCCCTATGGCCAGCAGCACATGGGATGGGTCCAATGAGCCTGATGTGCAGGCCGAGCCGCTGCTGCCGCATATCCCGGCAAAATCCAGCTTGATGAGCAACGATTCCCCCTCAATGAAACGGAACGCCACGTTCACGTTGTTGGGCAGGCGCTTCACCGGGTCGCCGTTTAGCCGCACGAAAGGCACCTCGTGGAGTATGCGCGATATCAGGTAGTCCCGCATGGCGATTTCCTTCGCCGAGCGTTCCCCCATAGTGGCCATGGCCAGTTCCGTTGCCTTCCCGAACCCCACGATGCCCGGCACGTTTTCCGTGCCCGCCCTGCGTTTGCGCTCCTGTGCGCCGCCGTGGATGAAGGAACGTATCTTCACCCCCGTCCGGATGAACAAGAACCCCACGCCCTTGGGGCCGTTGATTTTGTGCCCGCTGGCGCTGAGCATGTCGATGTGCAATGCGTCCACGTCGATGGGCACGTGCCCGAAAGCCTGCACCGCATCCGTGTGGAACAAGATCCCGTGGGACTTGGCGATCTCGCCGATCTCCCCGATGGGCTGGATGGTGCCGATTTCATTGTTCGCAAACATGATGCTGATGAGGATGGTGTCTGGGCGTATCGCCCCCCGCAGGTCCTCCAGCCGCACCAACCCGTTTTCGTCCACGTCCAGGTAGGTGACCTCGTACCCTTTCCCTTCCAGGTACTCGCAGGTGTGCAGCACCGCATGGTGCTCGATCTTTGAAGTGATGATGTGCTTGCCACGGCTGGCCATAAACTCCGCCGACGCCTTGATGGCCCAGTTGTCCGCCTCGGAGCCGCCCCCCGTGAAATAGATGTCCTGGGTTTTGGCCCCCAGCGCCCCCGCAATCGTCGCCCTGGCCTCCTCGATGCCTTGTTTTGCGGGTGCAGCCAGCCCGTAAATGGACGAAGGGTTGCCATAATGCTCCGTGAAGTATGGCAGCATCGCTTCCACGACCAGGGGATGCACTTTCGTGGTTGCGGCATTGTCAAGGTAAATGGTTCTTTTCATGATAGCGACCGCCTTTCTGATCACATCTGTGTCATGCCACATCCCAGGCCAGCTCCCGTTTTGTATCAGCAAACTGCCCGGCGCTAGGCATGATTGAGTCTATCCTCTATTATATACTATTTTCCTAGGAAATCAATAGGTGTCCTACAGTTTCCTGGATTTTTTTCAGAATTGGTTACAGGTCACCCCATCGCCGCAGCGGACACGGTCCCGCCCCGACGTCTCATCGGCTGACCCGGGGGTGGCTTGTAACAATGTTATTGCCCCACCAAGCAAACAATGCTCGTTCGACATTTGTCTCACCTTTGCGCAAGGCTTAGTCGGCGGAGCAAAAGGAATTTCGGAAGGAAGAACACGCCCCAGGATGCCACAAGCAGCGTCACCAGGAAAATCACGGAAACCGCCGCCCGCCCGGTATACACCGCGATGTCCCGGTAGACCACCACGTTCATGGGTGCGGGGCCTATGAAAAACATGTCGCAGGTCCCGCCGGAAACCCCGTAAAGGGCCACATTGATACACCAAGCCACCACCGCCAGCGCCGCAAACAGCGCTGCGCCCCGGGCGAAATTCCCGGCGGTGCGCCTAACCCGCCCGGAAAACCCCAGGTAAACGCCGATGAACACCAAGATAAAATGCCAGTTCATGGAGTGAACAGTCATGGTGATGTATGGGTACATCAGCCCGTCGTCGAACACCACCGACATCAGCCCGCCGACCATGGAAAAACCGGCCAGGAAGGCATATATCGCCTGGACCATGCCCATCCTAGGTTTTGCCGCGCCGTCTCTTAGCGCCTCACCTACGGTCGCGGCGGATCCCCACCTGCCTTGGCCCGCTTCGCCTCTGCCTGATTCGTCTTGGCCCGCTTTGCCTTGGCCCACTTTGCCTTGGCCCGCTTTGCCTCCTCCCGCTTTGCCTTGGCCCGCTTCCCTCCCCAGGAGCCATGCCACAGCGGGGCAGAGGTACATGGCCATGCTGCAGATGTGGAAGGGGAACAGGATGTAAGGGTACCCCTCCTGCCCGAACCAGTCCCCATACCCCACGCCGAACCGGAAAAACAGCTGCTTGTATGCCTCGCTGGCCAGCAAAAAACAGCCGATGGCCCAAAACAGCCGACGGTTCCCCGCGTCGGAGACCCCCCGCAGCCTGTATGCGGCAAATACGGCCGCCCCGAACCCCAGCGCCAAATATACCAGGTGGAACCACCCGAACACCGGCTGGACTTCCATCCGCCAGGCACTGAGGCGCAGCAGCCTCCCCAAGACCGTTTCCACCCGGCATCACCCCCTCACTCGGGCCGCATCCCAAGTGCCGCCCAAACCCAAAAAGCCCACAACCCCAAACTTGGGCTTGCGGGCTTTTACTCATGTAAATTTCTTTGCATCACGCTTCCGAGAAAGCATCCTTTGATGCGCCGCACACCGGGCAGCACCAATCATCGGGCAAATCCGCGAATGCGGTGCCGGGCGCCACGCCATTGTCCGGGTCGCCGACAGCCGGGTCGTACTCATACCCGCACGGGCAAGCATACTTCTTCATAGCAACCTCCATTCCGCCGCTGACGCCGCGGCACAAACAGTGATGAAAGGAGTGGCGCGGTTCTTTCACACGAACCACCTCTTTCATATAAAACGGGCGACAGCAGGGGTCCGCGGCTCAGTTCAGGACCACGTTCTCCGTGTCATTGTCGAATATATGGATCTTCGACGTGTCCAGGGCCAGCTTGATGGTGTCGCCGGGGCGCGCGGTGGTGCGGGGGTTCACCCTGGCGGTGAAGTTGGTGTTCTCGATATCAAAGTACAGGTACACTTCCGCACCCAGCAGCTCGTACACGCGGATGGTGGCGTCGATGATGCTGCCTTGGGACACGGACAGGAACATCTCCTCGTCGTGCAGGTCCTCCGGGCGTATGCCCAATGTGACGGTCTTGCCCACGTACCCGCCGTCTTCCAGCTTTTTCGCCTTGTCGTCCGGCAGGGTGATGACATTGTCCCCGAATGTCAACGTCACGGCGGAACCGTTTTTGGCCACCACCGCATCGATCATGTTCATCTGGGGGGCCCCGATGAACCCGGCCACGAATTTGTTGCCCGGTTTCTCGTATAGGTTCTGGGGGGAATCCACCTGCTGGATCACGCCGTCCTTCATGACGACGATACGGGTGCCCAGTGTCATGGCCTCCGTCTGGTCATGGGTCACGTAGATGATGGTGGCGTTCAGCCTCTGGTGGAGCTTGGAAATCTCGATACGCATCTGGCCGCGCAGCTTTGCGTCCAGGTTGGACAGGGGTTCGTCCATCAGGAAAACCATGGGGTTGCGCACGAAGGCGCGGCCCATGGCCACCCTCTGCCTCTGCCCGCCGGAAAGGGCCTTGGGCTTGCGGTCCAGGAGCTTTGACAGGTCGAGGATCTCCGCGGCCTCTTTCACCAGCCTGTCGATCTCGGCCTTTGGCGTCTTGCGCAGCTTGAGCCCGAACGCCATGTTGTCGTACACCGTCATGTGCGGGTACAATGCATAGTTCTGGAACACCATGGCGATATCCCGGTCCTTTGGCTCCACGTCGTTCATCAGTTTGCCGTCGATGTACAACTCACCTTTGGTGATGTCCTCCAGGCCTGCGATCATCCGCAATGTCGTGGATTTGCCACAGCCGGATGGGCCGACGAAAATCACGAACTCCCTGTCATCGATGTCCAGGCTGAAATCCTTCACCGCCACGAACCCGTTCGGGTATGCTTTGGTGATGTCCTTTAACGATAAACTTGCCATCTCGATCCTCCTGTATGATTCCTTAACTCCTATCGCATGTATCAAGCCCCGACGTGGGCTTTTGCCCACACAGACACCCACGGCCGATGGTCCCCGACCATGCCCGGCCAAAAGGCGTCCGGATCAGGACCGCCAACTGTGCCCACCCATAGGCGCAGTGACATTGTAACATGAACCATACCCCTTTACCATATGGCAAATGACCAAAAGTGTTTGCGGGTATTTGGCTAATCTGTATACGAAGAAAAAAACCATGCCAAAAACTAAGACAAAACCAGGCAATCAATCGATTTTTTCTGTCAAATTTAACGAAACATACCTAAAACGTGATAAAGCCCTCCCCAAGCACTTCCCTGACATCGCTGACGATGACGAAAGCCCTTGGGTCTGTTTGCGCCACGATTTCCTTGATTTTCACGATTTCTTTCTTTGAAACCACGCAGAAAAGCATCTTTTTGTCTTGGCCGGAGTACATCCCCACCGCCGGGAGCGCGGTGACGCCCCTCTGCATATCTAC
The DNA here is from genome assembly GCA_031272185.1 of Lachnospiraceae bacterium. Lineage (GTDB taxonomy): Bacteria > Bacillota > Clostridia > Lachnospirales > Lachnospiraceae > JAISUG01. Next base: position 24,726 of record JAISUG010000109.1, on the reverse strand, counting down.
CAGGATATGCTGGGCGATTTGGTCATTTTTCTCTGAAATGATATATGCGGCCTTGGAGAACTTGAGGCCCTCGATGAGGCCGTCGGACACTTTGGACACCATGAAGATGGCGATGATGGCATACAGGGCATAGTGTATGCCGAATACGCCCGCGCCCACCAGCACCACCGCCCCGTCCAAAAACTGCAATATCTTGGAAATCGAATAATGGCGGAGGAAACGCTGGATGAGCATGGCGGCCATGTCGGTGCCGCCCGTGGTGGCATTGCACAGCAGTATCAGCCCCATCCCCAGCCCGCACACCGCGCCGCCGAACAGCGCGGACAAAAACACGTCGCCCCCGGTTATGTCCATCTCGGGGACGATATACAGGAACACGGAAACCAGCCCCGTGGCCACCGCGGTCCAACGCAGGTTCTTCCAGCCGAGCACTTTGAATGCGGCGGCAAACAGCGGGATGTTCAGCACCGTATTGCTAAGCCACAACGGGATATCCCACAGATGTGATGCGACCACGGCCAACCCCGACACTCCGCCCGTGACCAGCCCCGTCGGTTCGTACATGTTCTTGATGGCGAATGCCATCAAAAACGCCCCAGCCGCCACCAATGCCAAATCCACCCATACATTGCGTTTCTGAAACAAGACTCCCCCCAAACCCAAAATACCCCCCGCCTAGCTCATGGCTCACGCCGTTTCATTCCTTTTTATGCCCGTATCCTCTAGCGTGATTCTGCCCTCTTTTAATAATCTTCCTACCGCCCTCTTGAACGCATTTTTGCTCAGCCCGAATGCGCGAAGTATGCGCTGGGGGTCTGTCTTGTCCGTAAATGGCAGGAACCCCCCTTGCTTTTCCAACTCATCCCAGATCCGCTGCGCATCCTCATCCATCTGCAGGTATGCCTTCTGGCGTATGCTCAGGTCCAGCTTCCCGTCGTCGCGCACCTTGAGCACCCTGGCGGTGATCTCATCCCCCAGCGCGGGCTTCTCAAAGAGTTCCCGCCGGGGTATCAGCCCGAAATACTTCCCGTCCACCGCCACGAACGCACCCAGGTGGTCATTGTGCTCATATACAATGCCCTGCACCACGTCTTCCTTTTGGAAAGGGGATTTGTTGCTCATATATTGGTAGACCCGCATGGTGGCCGCCAGCCTGTCGCTTTTGTCCACATAGAGGGCCACCAGCACCTGCTGCCCCTCCTGCACCGGGTACACTTGTTCGCGGAAAGGCAGCAGCAGGTCCTTTTCCAGCCCCATGTCCAGGAATGCGCCGATGGCGCCCACCTCCTTCACTTCCAGCATGGCGGTCTGCCCCACTTCGAGTTTGGGCGCGGACGTGGTGGCGATGGGCCTGTCCGCAGAGTCCTTGTAGATGAACACCGTCAGCTCGTCGCCTATCTTCGTGCCTTCGGGGATCTGCTTGCGCGGCAGCAGCACCGCATCTGTGTCACCTACGTTCTCCACCAGGAAAACACCGAACTCCTTTTCCCTCGCCACTGTCAGCTTTTGTACTTTTCCCAGTTCGATCATAAGCCCCCCCATTACCACGAAACAACGCTGTCCTTTGGGTTTCCTCACTGCTCATCCGCGACACCGGCTCATTGCCCCACCAACTATACCCGAGAGCGGAAACTCTTTCCATATCTGTGCGGTCTATTCGCCGCCGCGCTTCGTTGTCATCGGTCGGCGTAGGCACCACTACACCTCCCTCTTCCGCCTTGCGTGGCGGCGAATATCCTCGCACAGTTACTGCAAATGTTTCCGCTCTCGGGTATAACAATGTGCGTCCGACATTAGTCTCAACTTTGCGCACGGTTTAGCCTGCAAAGCGATACCATTCACACGTCACCCGGAGTCGCCTTAGGCGGCGTGGCAATACATAGTCTGCGACTATAGTCTGCGACATGTCGTTGCCGCATTATTGACATGCGGATTGCTTCGTCATGCCTTGGCGGCCAAAAGCTGCACCAGGGCGTATGGTTCACGGTCGGTACCGCACAGGCAAACCGTATACCCTTTTTCGCCCCTTTCCACATATGGCACGATGATGTCGCCTTTTACCGCCGCTTTCTTGTAGTCCGCGCGCACCTCGCCCACTTCGAAATCCTCCGGGATCTCCCCCATGGCCATCTCCACGTATGCGGCATTGTTTACGTGGTGGTTGGTGTCGATGTGGTGCGCACCCACGGGGAACGGCTCCCCCGCATCTTCCCCCGGTTTGAATGGGATCTTCCGGGCGGCATAGTCCATGTCAAGGCGCTCTTCGCCGGACACGTAGCCCCGCACGTCATCTTCCCCCACGCGCACCGGCCTCCCCTCCCGGGTGTCAAACAAAAACCACACGGAATTGGCCCTTACCAGGTATGCCCCCGTTTTGTCCTGTATGGTGAAATTCCTGTACCCGTAGATCCCCCTGAAATCATATGGCCAGGTGGACACCGTGATGGGTTCCCCCAAAACCGGCCTGCGGTCAATGACGATCTGCCAGGAGGAAAGCCACCAAGCCCTGTGCTGGCCCTTCATATAGGAGACGCCCTTCCCCAGGTCCTCAGACTGGAGCGTGGAGCAGTCCTGCAGGTAATTTATGACAGCAGGGACCGACAGTCTGCCCCGCTGGTCGATTTCGCTATACCGCACACGGCTGTTGAAACTGTACATCCGGCACCGCCTTTCATGCGCCGCCGGGCCGTCCCGGAAAAAACACATCGGCGCAAGCTTACTCGTTGGCCCCCCTGTTTTGTTGCCCCGGCGCCACCGGGCCGTCCCATGCGGGAACCAGGTCCCCATAATCCTCGGCTTCCCCGAATCTAGGCTCTCCGAGCCTAGCTCTCCGAGCCTAGCTCCCCGAGCCTAGCTCCCCGAGCCTAGCTCCCCCTAAACCCACGCTGGTAAAAAAGACACCTGCGTTGGTGTCTTTTTGAACTGGGCTACAAGGATTCGAACCTTGAAATGACGGAGTCAGAGTCCGTTGCCTTACCATTTGGCGATAGCCCAATGCCTTTATAGGTGACGCAAAGCGTATTATATCCTATCTGGTTTAATTGGTCAAGGGGTTTTTCGCAAATTTCCCGCCCCCCGCCCGGTTTCCGTTACAGGTCGCTGCGGCGCCGGGGCAGTTGCAAGTCACTCCATAGCCAGGGCGCCGGGGCAGTTGCAAGTCACTCCATAGCCAGCCGATGAACCGTCGGAACAGGCCTGGGGGCTATATTTCCCGCCCCATGCAGAGATCCGCCAGGAAGCACTCCCCGCATTTGGGGCGGCGGGCGATGCAGATGGTGCGGCCCAGGCGTATGATGTGGATGTTCCACAGAATCCAAAACTCCCTGGGCAGGACTTCCATGAGCTCGTACTCGATTTTTTCCGGGTCTTCGGCCTTTGCCAGCCCCAGCTTGCGGGATATGCGCTTCACGTGGGTGTCCACCACCACGCTGGGCTCATGGAATATGTTCCCCCTTATCACGTTGGCCGTCTTGCGGCCCACCCCCGCCAATGCGGTCAGCTCCTCGATGGAACAGGGCACCTCCCCGCCGTGGCGCTCCAGCAGCGCCCGGCTGCAGGCGATGATGTTCTTTGCTTTCATGTGGTAAAAGCCTATGGAATGTATGTCTTTTTCCAGTTCTCCCAGGTCGGCCAGGGCGAATTTCTCCAGGCTGTCGTATTTGACAAACAGATCCGCCGTCACCATGTTCACCCGTTCGTCGGTGCATTGCGCGCTCAGGATCACGGCAATGAGCAGCTGCCAGGGCGTGTCGTGGTGCAGGTAGCATTTGTAATCAGTCCCATACCTGCCGCAAAGCCGCCCCAGGATCTCGTCCACCCGTTTCGCCCGCTGTGCTTTCGTCTCCTTCACGCAGTATTCCCCCCCGCTGCCCCACGCACTGCACACAATACGCTCACCAAGTGCCCTGCGTCTTGCACTTCGCATGTGCCGCTAGGCACTTTGCACTTTGAACTTTGCACTTTGAACTCTGCACTTTGTACTTTGAACTCTGCACTGAACACTCCGCCCTAGAACACCCCGGAAGCCCGCACGGCTTCCACGGCATCACGGATCGCATCCGCATCCTGGACCAGGGCCAGCCGCACATACCCTTCCCCGGAGGGCCCGAATGCGTTGCCGGGGGTCACCATGACGCCTGCCTTTTCGATGAGTTCCAGCGAAAACCGCATGGAAAGGGACTTTGCGGCCCCGGCGGATTCGTCCCCGCCCGCACCTGATGCGCCCGAACCGTCCGCAGCGCATCTGTGCAGGTACGCCTCGGGGATTTTCGCCCACACGAACATGGTCGCCTGCGGCTTTTCCATGGGCCACCCAATGGACGAAAAGCCCTCGCACAGCACGTCCCTGCGCCCCTCGTAGGCCCTGCGCGTCGCGGCGACACATTCCTGTGGCCCGCTGATTGCGGCGATGGCCGCCTTTTGGAAAGGCAGGAACATCCCGTAGTCCATGTTTGATTTGAGCTTCTTCATCCCCCGCACCAGGTCCCCATTTCCTAGGCAAAAACCTATCCGCGCCCCTGCCAGCCCATAGCTCTTGGAAAGGGAGTTGAACTCCACACCCACGTCCATGGCCCCGGGGTAAGCCAGGAAACTCCCGCACTCCCTGCCGTCAAACACCAGCTCGCTGTAGGCATTGTCATGGAGCACGGCAATGTCAAATTCCTTGGCAAAAGCCACCAGTTCCCTGTAGAATGCATCACCTGCCATGGCGGTGGTGGGGTTGTTGGGGTAGGACACCACCATGAGTTTCGCCCGTCTCGCCGCGTCCGCCGGGATGTCGTCGAAGCGGATCAAGTATCCGTTGTCCCTTTTCATGGGCATGTAGTGCAGTTTTGCCCCCGCGATGGTCCCCCCATCGGCAAAAACAGGGTAGCATGGGTCCGGCACCAGCACCACGTCCCCTTCGTTGGCCAGCGTGAGGGCGATATGTGCCAGCCCCTCCTGGGAACCCAGCAGGGAACAGATCTGGGTATCCGGATCCGTCTTCACCCCAAAACGCCTGTCATACCAGGCCGCCACGGCCCCCAGCAATTCCTCCTGGTCGCTGATGGCATAGACGTAGTTCTTGCCGTCAGACGCCGCCTTGCACAGCGTCTCCACCACATGGGGCGCAGGCGGGATGTTGGGCGTCCCCACGCTCAGATCGATCACCCGCTCCCCGCATGCGATACGCCGACGCTTGATTTCCAGCAGTTTGGAAAATATACCCTCGCCCAGGTTGTTAAGCCGATCCGCATAAACCATAGACACCCCCAAGTCCGACACAACGCACCGCTACGGTCATCCCAACAGCCGTGCATACTTGCCTTTGCCCGTTCCCGAATCAGGGCGCAACCATCCCGCCGATACCGGGCCCAACCTTTGGTTTCATCTCTGTATGTTGTATCCGAAGCCACGGCATGCAACCACGGCTTTCGCCGCAGGGGCCCGGCCCAACCTTTGGTTTCATCTCGGTATGTTGTATCCGAAGCCATGGCATGCAACCACGGCCTTCGCCGCAGGGGCCCGGCCCTGCCGCCTGGTTTCACCCCCTGCCGGCCAGCCCCAGCAGCCCCTGCAGCCCCTGCCACACCGCCGGGACGAACATGGCCGGCAGCAGGTTCCCCACCTTTATCTTCTTCCCGAAAATCAGGTTGATCCCCAGCCCGAATATGATTACATTGCCCACAAAGGACATCTGCCCGATGACCGCCGCGCTAAGCAGCGGCCGAAGCAGCCCTGCCAGCAGGGTGATGCCGCCCTGGTAGACCAGGATCGTCAGTATCGAGAAATACACCCCGAACCCCAATGTAGCGGCGAAAATGATGCCCATGATGCCGTCCAGGACCGATTTGGTGAACAGCAGCGTGTAGTCGTGGTTCAGCCCATCCTCCAGGGCGCCCACGATGGTCATGGCCCCGACGCAGTACAGCAGGGAACTGGTGACAAAAGCGTCCACGAATGTGGACAGGTCCGGCGTGCGCCATCCCGGTACCCCTCTTTTGCCATCCTTGGTATCGCCCCAGCCCTCCCCGGCAGTTTTGTCTGCCCCCACCTGTCCCACCAGGCTTTTGCACCACTCCCCGATATCGTCCAGGCGCTTCTCGATGTCCACCAGCTCACCCACAAACGCCCCTATGATCAAAGCCCCCACCATCACCATGGTGTTTTGGGTACCCACGGCGCCGGTGGCCACATCCACGGCGAGCAGTCCGGACAGGGCCCCCGTCAAGCCGATGAACATGGTGATCAGGCCCACCGCATGCATGATGGTGTCCTGGAAGCGCTTCGGCACCCCGCCTTTGAGGACCATGCCCACCGTGGCGCCCACAAACACCGCCCCCATATTCACCAAAGTCCCCAAACCGGTCATACCACCGTACCCCCACATCCTGTTTTTCATCAAAATCCCGCAAAACACATACCGCGCGCCTTGACTGAATCGCTTATTATGCGCCTCACTTTGCGCAAGGTTCGGTCAGCGGGGCAATATCGATGTCGCGCAGCTCCCCCGCATCCCCCACCTCGTGCAGGTACACGTCGTCCATGTGGGCCTTGATCACCCTGCGCCCCCCCACGTCCCCGGACAGCGCCAGAAGCTCCGGCAGGTATTTTTCGGAAAATATCGCGGGGTTCCCCATCTCCCCCCCCTGCGCCAGGGAACCTATGCCCTTGTGGCCGGCCAGAAACCCCTGCAGGAAACCCTCTATCGTTTCCCCGCGCAGCGCGGGCTGGTCGCAGACCGCAAACATGAAGCCGCGGGCACCTGCGCACCCTTCGTGGGCCATCGCCGTCGCGGCCTCTATCCCCAGCCGTATCGAGGATGCGATACCATCCCCGCCATGCTCATTGTATACCACTTCGTAACCTGCGCGCGCCAGGTCTTCACCGATGACAGGGTACTGGGTCACGGCGACTTTACCGCAAAACACCCGGCCGCGTCCGCCACCTCCCCCCACCCCCCCAGGGCATGGGTCCCCGGACGCATTTCCCGCATGCATATCTTCTATCCTGGCCACCTCGTCCACGATGTGGCGGTACATGGGTTTCCCCCCTACCTGGGCCAGGAGCTTGTTCCCGCCAAACCGAACGCTGTTGCCCGCCGCCAGCAATATCAAGTAAATCTCCATCTTTCGCAACCCCCAGCCCACAGTGCGACCATGTCACCACGCAACCTGTTCTAGATAATAATACACGTTTCCCCTTACGTCAAGTTTCGTGTGTGATTTCCTTGACTGTTTCGCCCGAAGCAAATATAATAGTTTCATGGACCTTGAGTAGTCATTGCCCGTACTTTGAGCCCATGCCGCACCGGCTTAGGCCTTTCTGTTTGCCGACATGGGGCTTAAGGTGTTAATGCCAAGAAAGGACGCCCACATGCCCACCATCTACGTAAACTATGGCACGGACCTGGCCCGCATGGCGGGGGAGCTGCTTGAAGGCGCCCATGTGGCGGACAGGTTGGATGCCGGCATGAGGGCCGCCATCAAGCCCAACCTGGTGGTCGCCAGGCCCGCCGCCGGGGGCGCCACCACACACCCGGAAATCATTGAGGGTATCATCTGCTACCTGCGCGACCACGGCATCCGGGAGATCTTCATCATCGAGGGTTCCTGGGTGGGGGACGACACCAAGCGGGCTTTCCAAACCTGCGGGTATGCGGCCCTCGCCGATCGCTACGGTGTCCGCCTCGTCGATACCAAAAGCAGCCCCTCGGTGCGCCTTGAAGCCCACGGCATGCAGCTGGCGGTGTGCCGGGTTGCCCTGGAAACAGATTTCCTCATCAATGTGCCGGTGCTCAAAGGCCACTGCCAGACCCAGCTCACATGCTGCCTGAAAAACCTGAAAGGCATCATACCAGATGCCGAGAAGCGCAAATACCACACCATGGGCCTGCACAAGCCCATCGCAGCGCTGAACACCTTGGTACACCCTGCGCTCCACGTGGTGGATGGCATCTGCGGCGACCCCACTTTCGAAGAGGGGGGCAACCCTGTGGAGTGCGGCCGGATGATGCTGGGCTTCGACCCGGTGGCGCTGGACAGCTACGGTGCGGCGCTGCTGGGCCTGGACCCCGGGGGCATCGGGTACCTGAAGCTGGCCAGGGACCATGGCGTGGGCGTGTTCGCCGACGAATCCACCGAAATCATCGAGCTGAATGCGGCCCATCGCCCCAAAACCGACATCCCCAGGGGCTCGCTGGTGAGACGTCTGGCCGGATCCATCCGCGAGGACAGCGCATGCAGCGCCTGCTACGCCGCCCTGGTGTGCGCGTTGAACCAAACCGCCTGGCAAGGCGCCCCCATACACATCGGCCAGGGCTGGCGGGGGAAGGCCGTGGATGGCGTCGGCGTGGGCAACTGCGCCGCCGGCTGCACCCGCCACGCACCAGGCTGCCCGCCCACCGCCTTGGGGATAGTGGATTTTCTAGGTTCCATTTGATATTTTGCGCAGATTGTGGTATGATGTTCCCGGTGAAAGCCTGGAATACGAGGCAGGATCTTCTCGATGGCGAGGGTCGCGAGGGGTTCTGCCTTTTTATGTACACTGATGTGCGGCGTGTTTCTCGATGTACGCATCCACCGCGTCGCGAGGGGTTCTGCCTTTTTATGTACACCTGCAGGGCGCATGCTGCCCCCGATGACAGTGGATGTTTGCTGTGGCGGCGTTGCCTGCGAAAGCCCCCGCAAGGATACACTGCGCCGCGACGAAGGAGCCGACCTATGGAAACGCTCAAGAATACCGAATGGCTGATGATCCATAAAATCCTTCTGGAAATGTACGACATCAGGTCGCTGGATGTGTTCGCACCCAAGGTCCTGCGCCTGTTCCGCACGGTGATCCCTTGTTCCATGGGATATTTCATGCTCTTCGACGCCGATGGCGGGATCATCGCCAAGCAATCGGCGTTTGCGGACATGGACCCCGGCGTGTTCGCCCTTTACATGAGCGACTACTATGAGAAAGATTACCTAAAATACATGTTCGACATATCCACCCGCTCTTTCACCTACCGTGACACGGACATACTGGACGACGCGTTTCGCAAAAAGACGCCTTTCTACCGTGAATTCCTGCGCCCCAACATGATCCCCTACGGAGCCGGGGCGGTGCTGTGCATCGATGGGAAGCCGATGGGCATCCTTAACTTTTTCCGCAATGAATCCATGGGGGATTTTTCCGACAAGGACTTGTTCGTCTTGGACATTTTCCGCGACCATCTCTCGGGGATGCTCATGCGGCTCCAAGACGACGCCAGGGCCAGGCAGGCATCCCATGGCGCCGGCATATCGGCCATGGCGGCCGCCCACGGTTTGACCGGGCGGGAATCGGAAGTCCTGGGGCTTGTTTTGGAGGGGTTTTCCAATATCCGGCTGGCAGACGGCCTCCACATCAGCGAATCCACGGCGAAGAAACATGTACACAGCATCTTTTCAAAAACAGGCGTCCGCACCCGCAGCGAGCTGCGCACCGTGGTCCAGGCGTGGCAGGAATCGCATTTGGCCGAAAGGGCGGAAGCACCGCCCACCCAAGGCCCATAAAAGTTCTATGGGCTGTCCGTCAAGTACCGCCCCGCCCCCCAAAAATCCATCTTCAGTGGCATTGATTCATCCCCGGGAAAATGTTAGAGTGGGGCCAGGGACAACCAAATGGCAAAAACAGGAACGTGCGACGCGGCATATCGCGGCGCGCGTTCTTTATTTTACAGGTTTCGGGAAATATGCTTTACCGGAAGCACGACGGGGGCGGGGGAGCCGGCGATCCCGGCTACCGGCGCCACCCAAAGAAAGGCAGGGGGCCTATGGAAAAAATCTGGAGCAAGACACTCACGCCCGGCGAAAAATGGTCCGGGCACATCGGGCGGGGGAAATACATCCGCCTGCGGGCGCTGGATGCGGACGCCAACCTCTCCGCACTGTTCTACAACGCCCACGACACCTCGGAAAAGTACAACATGCCGGACACCCTGAAAGCGCAGTACACCGCCCACCTGACCAAAGGCAATGTGCTCATGAGCGACAACGGGCGGGTGCTGGCAAGCATCGTCGAAGACACATTGGGTTGGCACGACCCGCTCTGCGGCCACACCACGCGCGCCATGACAGACGAGAAATATGGGAAAACCACCTACCAGGAACTGCGCAACGACTGGCTGCGCTGCGGGGAGGAGAATTTCAAAATCGAGCTGGTGCGCAACAACCTAGGGGCGCGCGACCTCGCCCCCTGCGTGAATTTCTTTTCCAAGGTGGTGGTGAAGGATGACGGGAGCATGCACTATGTGCAAGGCCACTGCCAACCCCAGGATGCGGTGACGCTGCGCACAGAGATGGACGTGCTGGTCATTTTTTCCAATACCCCGAACCCCCTGAACCCTGCGGCCTCCTACCCCGCGGTACCGGTGGCGGTGGAGGTGTACGATGCGCCTGCGGTGGACCTTGCGGACTTCTGCGTCAACCACAGGCAGGAAAACTACAGGGCATTTGAAAACACGTGGGAATACCACCTGCTGTCCGGGCGCTGACCCACAGGCACGGCAAAGAAAGGAACCGATATGTACGGCCTCATCGAAAAAGAAAGCGAACTCAAGACGGAAGACGCCATATACGACTTGGTGCTGGAGGCCGGGCAAGGGTGGATGCACGAGCTCACCCCCGGCCAATCATTCCGCATCCTGGATCTATGCGGCAACCAAGCGGTGGACACCACATTTTACGACATGGCAGACCCGGACGACCACTATGGCGCCCTGGCCACCATCGTGGCCCAGCAAAACATTTACCTGACCACCGGCACCATACTGCGCGCCGAGTCCGGCAAGCCGCTCCTCAAAATCACCGCCGACATGACGGGAAGGCATGACACCCTGGGCGGCGCATGCTCATCCCAAAGCAACACCGTGCGCTATGCCAGGGAAAAGATCGGGATGCACAACTGCCGCGACAGCTTCATGCTGCAGCTGGCGGACAGCTCGCTCCCCCTAGGCAAACGGGACCTGGCCCCCAACATCAATTTTTTCATGAACGTGCCGGTCACCGAGGAAGGGGGGCTCAAATTCGACGACGGTGTTTCTTCACCGGGGAAATATGTTGAAATGGAGGCGCTGGCCCATGTGATGGTGCTGATCAGCAACTGCCCCCAGCTCAACAACCCCTGCAACGCCTACAACCCCACCCCTGTGCGCCTGCTCATCTGGGATCCCGTGGGGTGAACGCCCCACTGGGCCACCCCGGTGGAGCTACCCACAGGAGCCCTCTCCCTTGAAGCGGACCCGATGAAACCACCCGCAGGAGCCCTCTCCCTTGAGGCGGCCCCGGCGGGCCAGCCCCAGGCCAAACCTGGCACAGCGCAAACCCATGGAGGAGCCATGTTCCGGAAAGTCATCGTGCCCAACCGCGGCGAAATCGCCGCCCGCATCCTGCTCACCTTGAAAAAGATGGGCATCTGCGGCGTGCTGGCCTATGCCAAGGCCGACGAAGACAGCCTGGCCGTGGATATGGCGGACGAAGTGGTTTGCCTGGGCGCAGGGGGCGCTACGGAAACCTATCTGGACGCAGGCAAAGTCCTGGAAGCCGCAAAAATGGCCGGGGCGGATGCCCTGCACCCGGGCTATGGTTTCCTCAGCGAAAACGCCGCGTTCGCCCGGCGCTGCGCCAAGGATGGCATCTGTTTCATTGGCCCGTCACCGGAGCTCATCGAAACCTTCGGCCGCAAACATGCCGCCCGCAGCCTCGCCGGGGATGCAGACGTGCCTGTGCTTCCGGGCACAGGCCTTTTGGGCGGCGCAGGGGAAGCTCTGGCCCTGGCGGACGAGATAGGGTACCCTGTGATGCTTAAAAGCACCGCAGGCGGCGGCGGCATCGGGATGCGGGCCTGCCATTCTCCCCGGGAACTGGAGGAGGCATTCCCGGCGGTGTCCCATCTGGCGGAGGGGAACTTCCATGACGCCGGCCTGTTCCTGGAGCGCTGTGTCCCCTGCCCCAGGCATGTCGAGGTGCAGGTTTTCGGGAACCGCCATGGGGAAACGGTCGCTTTCACCGAACGGGACTGCTCCCTCCAACGCAGGAACCAGAAAATCATGGAAGAATCCCCCGCACCCGGGCTGCCTTGCACCATGCGCGGGGAACTGCGCGCCGCTGCGCTGCGCCTGGCCAAACAAGCCAACTACCGCAACGCCGGGACCGTGGAATTCCTTTACGACGCCCAGGCGCAGGCTTTCTATTTCCTGGAAGTCAATACCCGGCTGCAGGTGGAACACGGCATAACCGAAGCCATACATGGCATCGACCTTGTAGAGTGGATGGTGAAAGAGGCCGCCGGGGAACTGACCGGACTTCAGGCGCTTGCCGGATACCGCCCTTTGGCGTCATCCGCTGACCATAGCCCGTCTGCGCCAGGGACGTACCCGCCCGGGACGCGCATCCCTGCCCTCCCCGCCGGCTCCCATGCCCTGGAAGCACGCATATATGCAGAAGACCCATGGCGGGGGTTCCTCCCTTGCGCCGGCCGCATCGACCATGCCGTTTTCCCGGGTGATGGGGATGGTGATGGCCACAGCGCCCGGTCAGGGCCCCCATCCCCCATGGCGGGTAAAGATGCGCTCCCAGCGGCGGACACCCCGAACGGGATGCCCCGGTCAGTGCCCCCATCCCCCATGACGGGCGAAGACCCCCCCAGCGTCCGTGCCATCCTGCGGGTGGACACATGGATCAAAAAGGGGTCCACCGTTTCCCCCCTGTTCGACCCTCTTCTGGCCAAAATCATCGTCACCGGCGCCGACCGCGCCGAAGCCATCCGGAACATGCGGGATGCATTGGACGCCACCCGCATCTACGGCGTCCAAACCAATGCGGGCTACCTACGGGCGCTGCTGGACACGGAAGAATACCAAACCGGCGGTTTCCACACAGGCACATTTGCCCGTTTTTCCCCGGTTGAACCCACGCTGGAAGTCCTGGAAGGCGGCATCCAGACCACCGTGCAGTCCTATCCGGGGTTCGCGGGGTACTGGTCCGTTGGCGTGCCCCCCTGCGGACCCATGGACAGTTACAGTTTCCGCCTAGGGAACCGCCTTCTGGGAAACAGGGAAGACGCCCCGGGACTGGAGATGACACTGCGGGGCGGTTCCTACCGTTTTCGCACAAATCTGTGTTTTTGCCTTGCCGGCGCCGATATGGGGGCAAAACTAGACGCAGCCCCCATCAGACTGTACCAGGTGTACGACGCATCAGCGGGTTCACTATTGGAGCTTGGCGCATGCGATGTGGGGATGCGCACCTACCTGTTGGTGGCGGGCGGTTTCGACGTGCCGGCAGTCCTGGGCAGCGCCGCCACTTTCGTGGACGGCCGTTTCGGCGGGCATGGCGGGCGCGCACTCCGGACGGGGGATGTCCTGCATTTGGGGCAGCGCCCCCCACACACCCCGGCCAAGGGCTTGGCCATCCCCGCCGACCACCGCCCAACCATAGGCCATGAATGGATCATCGGTGTCCTGCCCGGCCCACAGCCCACGGAGGAATACCTTCTTCCATCATATATGGAAGGGCTGGAAGAAACTGTCTATGAGGTGAATTTCAACAGCAACCGCACAGGCGTCCGCCTCAATGGCCCCGCACCCCAGTGGAGCAGGGAGGACGGCGGGGACGCCGGGCTGCACCCATCCAATATCCATGACAATGCTTACGCCGTGGGGGCATTGGACCTTACCGGAGACCAATCCATCCTGTTGGGCGTGGACGGCCCCAGCCTGGGGGGGTTCGTATGCCCGGTGACCACGGCCAAGGGCGAACTCTGGAAACTGGGGCAGCTGCGCCCCGGCGACCGGGTACGCTTCCGGCTGCTGGGGCTGGCACAGGCAAAAGCGATAGGCGATGCGCTGGAAACGCACCTGGCCCAGGCATCGCCCCATGGCGCCAAACCCCCACAGCCGCCACAGGCCGGTGACCACTTCGCCACCCCCCCACAGCCGCCACAGGCCGGTGACCACTTCGCCACCACCCCTCAGCCGCCACTGGCCAGGGACTGCATCGCCGCCCCACAGCCACCACAGGCCAGGGACTGCATCGCCACCACCCCGCAGTCGCCACTGGCCAGGGACTGCATCGCCGCGGCCGTGTTGGCAAGGGAAACGGTGGCGGGCATCCCCATCACCCTGCGCCTTTGCGGGGATGAGAACATCCTGGCGGAATTCGGGGAGATGGAGCTGGACATCGGCAACCGGCTGCGGGTACACGTGCTGATGGGTGCGCTGTCCGAACAGGGCCTCCCCATATGCGACCTGACGCCCGGCATCCGTTCCCTTCAGGTGAGTTTCGACACCCGGCGCATCTGTGTCGGGGATATGGCGGACGCGATCCTGGAAGCCAACCGCACATTGCCGGACCTGGGCGACATGGCGGTGCCATCCAGGGTGTTCCACCTCCCGTTGTCTTTCGACGACCCGGGCGCCCGCCTTGCGGCGGCCCGCTACCAGCAGACAGTTCGGCCCGATGCGCCCTGGTGCCCCTCCAACCTGGAGTTCATACGCCGTATCAATGGCCTCCCCGACATAGATGCGGTCCGCCGCATCGTCTTCGACGCCAGCTACCTGGTGCTGGGCCTGGGGGACGTGTACCTCGGCGCGCCCGTGGCGACGCCCATCGATCCCCGCCACCGCCTGGTTACGACGAAGTACAACCCCGCCCGCCCCTGGACGCCCGAGAATGCGGTGGGCATCGGCGGCGCCTACCTCTGCATCTATGGGATGGAGGGGCCCGGCGGGTACCAGCTGGTGGGCCGCACGCTGCAGATGTGGAACCCGCTGCAGGAAACCCCCCATTTCCCGAAAGGGAAGCCCTGGCTGCTGAACTTTTTCGACCAAATACGGTTCTACCCCATGGAAGCGGATGAGCTGCTTCGCGCACGGGAGGACTTCCCCCGGGGACGGTTCCCTTTGCAGGTGGAGGATTCCACTTTCCGCCTGGACGCTTACCGGCAGTTCCTGAAAGACAACGAGGCTTCCATACGTTCCTTCGCCGAGGGCCAATCAAAGGCATTTGCCGCAGAGCGCGCCATGTGGAAAGCAAAAGGGCTGGATACGTTCCATTCCCAAATGCCGCCGGGCACTTCCCCGCCCGGTCCCACCAGGTCAGGGCTGCCGGATGGGGTCCATGGCGTCAGGGCCGGCATCCCGGGCAGTGTCTGGAAGATACTGTCATCCCCCGGCCATGCGGTCCGAAAGGGCGAAGCGGTGCTCATGCTGGAAAGCATGAAGATGGAGTTTCCCCAAAACGCAGACCTGGACGGTGTGGTGGACGAAATATTCGTGCAGCCAAGCGAGCAGGTGGCCGCAGGGCAGCTGCTGTTTGGCATCCGCCAGGCCAATACCCCGTCGGTCGCATAACCCTCGGGCATCCGGGACACAAGTTGCTGTACTCCCCCGACTCCGTCACAATGGTCGCATAACCCCCGGGCATCCGGGGCGCAAGGCTTTGGCGTCACCCCGGAATCCTATGAAACGGAGGCACCCATGGACCAGTTCCCATCCACCCTCACCATCCCATGGCTGAGGCAAAGCTACCGGGAAAACAGCCTGACCCCGCAGGAATTGGCTGCGGAAATCTTGCGCAGGGCAGACACTTATAATAGCCGCAACATCTGGATCACCCCGCCTTCCATGGATTTGATGGGGCCGTTCCTGGATGCGTTGCCGAAGGACAGGGAACCCCTGCCACTTTGGGGCGTGCCCTTTGCCATAAAGGACAACATAGACCTGGCCGGCGTCCCCACCACCGCCGGGTGCCCCGCTTATGCCTACACGCCCCAGGCACACGCCACGGTGGTGCGCAGGCTTATCGAGGCAGGCGCTTTCCCGGTGGGGAAAACCAACATGGACCAGTTCGCCACCGGGCTGGTGGGGACACGCAGCCCATACGGCGAGACGGGGAACGCCTGGGACCCGGCCCTGATCAGCGGCGGGTCCAGCTCCGGTTCGGCGGTAGCGGTAGCTTTGGGCCTGGCCGCATTTTCCCTGGGCACGGACACCGCCGGCTCAGGCAGGGTGCCGGCGGCGCTTAACACCCTCGTCGGCTACAAACCCCCATTGGGCGCCTGGTCCACCGCAGGGGTGGTGCCGGCCTGCGCCAGCCTGGATTGTGTCACTGTGTTCGCCCACAGCAGCACCGACGCCGCAACCGTCAACCAAGCGGCCAGGGGTGACGATCCTGGCTGCCCTTGGTCCAAACCCCTTGGCGAGCCCACCCGCGCAATGCCCCGCACGCTCTATGTCCTTGACGGGGATCTCCCATTTTATGGGCGTTACCAAGATGCCTACCGCAGCAAATGGGCCAAGGCAAAGAGGCGGTTTGGCCAAATCTGCAAAGACACGGAGGGGATGCGCGCCCTGCCCATAGACGGGGGCATGTTCCGGGAAGCCGCCGCCATCCTCTATGACGGCCCTTGGGTGGCGGAACGGTGGAAAGACCTGGGGCCCTTCGTGGCATCCCACCCAGGGGCCACTTTCCCCGTCACCGAAACGATCCTGCGGTGCGGCGAAAACCCCGCATACACCGCAGTCTCCCTCTTTGAAGCAATGCACAAGCTCCAGGGGCTGCGCAAAACCACCAGGGAATTGCTGAAAGATGCCTTGCTGTGCATGCCCACGGCGGGCGGGACATTCCCCAGGGATGAAGTGCGTGCGGATCCCATAGGCGCCAACAGCAAAATGGGGCTTTACACCAACCACTGCAACCTGCTGGACCTGTGTGCCATCGCCATCCCGGAAAACACCCAGGACAAAGACATCCCCTTTGGGGTCACGCTGTTCGCCCTCCCTGAAAACGAGGGGATGCTGTTTTGGGCCGCCGGGCGCTTCCTCGCCTCCCAAAGCGCAGGGCAGGCCGCCCAAACAGCAAATCCACAGCAGGTCGAAGCACGCCGGGAAGGAAACAGCCATGGACAATGAAAAGATGATCGAGCTGGTGGGCCTGACCAAGACATTTAGCCAGACGACAGCCGTGAACAACATGAACCTGGACGTGTACCGGGGCGAATTCCTCACATTCCTGGGCCCTTCAGGCTGCGGGAAGACCACCACGCTGCGCATGATCGCCGGGTTCGAAGAACCCACCGCCGGGCAGATCATCCTAGGAGGGAAAAACTGCGAGGCCCTGCCCCCTGAAAAACGCGACGTCAACACGGTTTTCCAGAATTATGCACTCTTCCCGCACCTGAGCATCCGCGACAACATCGCATTCGGACTGAAACTCAAAAAACTCCCGAAACCCACCATCCGGGATAAAGTCGAACAAGCGATCTGCCTGGTGAAGCTGGAGGAACACGTGGCCAAGAAACCCAGCCAGCTCTCCGGCGGGCAGAAACAACGTGTGGCCATCGCCAGGGCCATCGTCAACGAACCCAAGGTGCTTTTGCTTGACGAGCCATTGGGGGCGCTGGATTTGAAGCTGCGCAAAGAAATGCAGCTGGAACTCAAACACCTGCAAAAAACCCTGGGGATCACCTTCATCTATGTGACCCACGACCAGGAGGAAGCCCTCACCATGTCCGACCGCATAGTGGTCATGAACCGGGGCAATATCGAGCAGGTGGGCGTATCCGAAGAAATCTACGAGAGCCCCCGCACCAGGTTCGTCGCCGATTTCATCGGGGAGACGAACCTGATCGCAGGGGTGGTCACCATCAAGGGCGCGGGGTTCACCCAGGTGGAATCCTGCCGGAAACGTTACAGCATAGAGGGCGACTACCCCTACCGCACCGGGGAAGCGCTGACCATCTGCGTCCGCCCGGAAAACATCCACTTCACCCGCAACATCGCAGACGTGGGCAACTACAACTGCATGGAGGGCATCTACGAGGAATCGGTCTATGTGGGGAACATGGTCAAACACATCCTGCGAAACCCTGCGGGGGAAACCATCACCATCAACCGCCTCACCCGCAAGGGGGAGCATTTCGAACCCGGGCAGGCGGTGGGGTTCTGCTGGAGCCCCAAACGGGCAGTGCTGGTGGATGCCCAGGCCGGCCCTACATAAGCTATGACACAGGATGCGGGAGGTGGATATGAAAAACCAAAGCAGTTTCAAAAAACGCAGGCTCTCGGTGATGGGCATGACCATAGGTCCCATGACGGCATGGACCGTCCTCTTCTTCGTGTTCCCACTCGCCTACATCGTCTCCTTAAGCTTTTGCGGCCGGGACGCCTATGGTGGCATCGTGTATGCGTTCACCCTGAAAAACTACCAGACATTGGCCAAACCCGTCTACATGCAGGTGCTGGGCAAAACACTGCGCATGTCCTTGATCGTGACATGCTTTGTCACGCTCATCGCATACCCCTATGCCGCCATCGCCGCCAGGGCCGGCAAACGGGTACAAAACGCCCTGATCGCAGGCATCATGGTGCCTTTTTGGACGAATGCGCTGCTGCGCATCTACGCCATCATGAACATCACCTCCGCCAACGGGCTGATCAACACGTTCCTCCTGGGGCTGGGCTTGGTCAAGGAACCATTGCAGATACTCTATACGGATTTCGCCGTCATGTTCGGCATGGTCTACACCATGACCCCCCTCATGGTCATGCCCCTCTACGCCAACCTGCAGAAAATCGACGGATCCCTCCTGGAGGCCGGCCGGGATCTGGGGGCATCGCCCGCCGCGCTCTTCCTGAAAGTGATATTCCCTTTGAGCATCCCGGGGATAGTCAGTGGCGTCATCCTGGTCTACATCCCCTCCATGTTCAGTTTTTATATCGCCGATGCGCTGGGGGGCGGGAAATCCATCATCATCGGCAACGTGATCTCCAACCAGTTTTCCACCAGCAAGAACTGGCCTTTCGGCGCCGCGCTGGCGGTGCTGGTGATGGGGCTGTCCACCTTGCTCATCCTGGCCAAGAACCTGCTGACCAAGAAGCTGGACTACTGACCGTTTGCACTCGCCGACCCGGAAACCCAACCGCCACCATGTGCGCCCGCCGACCCGCAAACCCAAGCGCCACCATGCGCGCCCGCTGACCCGGAAACCCGACTACTGACCACGTGCGCCCGCCGACCCGCAAACCCAACCGCCAGCCATGTGCGCCGAAGGCCACAGCTACCGAAAGGAGGCGAGACATGCGAAAACGTTTCAACCCAGGGCCCGCCCTTTTCATCGCGGCGGCGCTTGCCATCCTTTATATCCCCATCGCGGTGATGGTGATATTCTCTTTCAACCGTCAGGAAGCCGGCGTGTCGTGGACGGGTTTCACCCTGAAGTGGTACCTGGAGCTCCTCGCGCACCCGGATGCGGTGCGGGCTTTTACCAACAGCATGGTTGTGTCCGGGGTCACCACCGGTGTGTCCATACTCATGGGCGCATTTGCCGCCATCGGCTTCCACCGCTATGATTTCAAGGGCAAGGCCTTGCTGGATTCGTTCCTGTACGTGCCTACCATCGTGCCCGCCATGCTCCTGGGCGTGTCGTTGTTCTCTTTTTATGACATATGCAAGATACCATTGAGCAAGGGCACCATCATCATCGCCCATATCACGTTCTGCGTGCCAATCACATTCAACACCATCCTCTCCTCCCTGTCCGGATTCGATGCGTCCATCGAGGAGGCGGCCAGGGACTTGGGGTGCAGCGAACTGGGCACCATATGGAGGGTCGTGCTGCCAAACATAGTCCCCGCCATGGTTTCGTCGGGATTGCTGGCGTTCACCTTTTCCTTCGAGGACGTGATGACCAGCTTTTTCGTGGCCGGGCCCGGCGACCAGACCCTTTCCATGTACATATTCGGGCAAATCAAAACCGGCGTGAAACCCACGCTGAACGCTCTGAGCACACTGGTGATCCTTTCCATGGTCACCTTGGGCATAGTCACACAGGCACTGCAGAAGAGAGAAAAGAAATAACAGGGTTTCATTCAAAAGGAGGAGAACATGAAAAGGAACAAAATGAAAGTGAAAATCTGCTGCACAATGTTGGCCGCGCTCGTCGCATCCATGGCACTGGCGGGCTGCGGCGCTTCCCAAACCGCCGCCACCACCGCTGCGCCCGCCCAGCCCGAAGCAGCCACCACCGCCGCAGTGTCCCAGGCGGAAACCGCCGCCACCGCAGGGGCCAAAGAACTGAACCTGTTGGCATGGGAGGGCATCGAAAGCGAGCAAATCGAGACGCTGGAACGCCTCACGGGCTACACGATCAACTACACGCCTTTCATGACGCTGGAAGAGATGATGACCAAATGCACCTCCAACTCCGTGCGCTATGATGCGGCCATGTGTTCCGACTACATTATCGAGGCCCTCCTTGCCCAAGGCGGCCTGGAGGAGATCGACACCACGAGACTGTCCAACTACGGGAAGATCGGCAAGGAATTCCTGGCGCCGTCCTATGACCCGGAGGACAAATGGTCGGTCCCCTACTCCGGTGGGCAGATCGGCATCATGATCAACCGGGACAAGGTGACTGCCCCCATCGCTTCGTATGCGGACCTGTGGAACCCGGAGCTGAAGGGGCAGATCGCCTACACCTCCGACATGCGCATGGCCATGTGCATCGCCAACCTGGTCAACGGGAACGATTTCAATGCCACCGACGAGGCGCAGATCATGGCCGCCAAGGACAAGCTGGCCGAGCTCCTGCCCAATGTGGTTTCCTTTGAATACATGGGAACCAACGCCATGCTGGGCGGCGACGTGAACATCCTGGTGACTTCCTCCAGCGCCGCCTACAAAGTTTCCAAAGAACCCGGCAACTGGGAGTATGTCTACCCCTCCGAGGGGATGCATCGCTACATGGACAGCTACGTCATCCCCAAAGGCGCGAACCTGGATGCGGCGTATGCGTTCATCGATGCGGTGATCTCCACCGAACACCTGCTGCGCAACGGCGCGGACACCAATTTCGGCAACCAGTACACCAACAAGGACGTGTTGAAGGATGCGGACCTCACCGACCTGCAGATGAGCATCTGCTACCCGCCGCAGGAACAGTACGACAAAGCGCATTATATGTCCAACATCGGCGATGCGGCCCTGATCTACGACGAGGCGTGGACAGAGCTGAAACTGGAATCGTCAGGCAAGCTGGAATAAGCGCCGGGGCCCATGGGCCCTCACCCCTTGCATCGGGACCAAGCTATGAACCGGGATGCCCACACGCTGTTGCCCCCGATGCAGATTACAGCTTCACCCCCTTGCATCGGGACCAAGCTATGAACTCACGTGTCAACACCCGCAGCCGGAAATGGCAAGACCGGCTGAGGGCATGAAAGGAAGGCAATGATGGAAATCACAAAAAATTCCGCCCTCATCCTGGTGGATGTGCAGGGCGGCGACATGACCGGTCATTGGGGACCCCAAATGCAGGAGGCGGAGGAGATGAACCGGGAATCCATCCCCAACATTGTCCGGGTGCTGAATGTATTTCGCAGGAGGAAACTGCCCGTCATACATTTCAAAGAAGTCCACCGCAAGGAAATGGTGGACTTCGGACGGGAGCTGGACGGCTCTGAGGGGGTGCACCTGCTGGATTCTTCCCCCTATACGGACTACTGCCACCTCACCTACCCCATCGACGGCGAGTTCCCATTCACCAAACGCCGCTATAGCTGTTTTTTCGGCACCGACCTGGAGATCCTGCTGAAAGGCCTGAAAGTAGACACCCTCTACCTGGTGGGGGGCTTCACCGACGTGTGCGTCCACTATACCGCCGTGGATGCACACCAACATGACTATCACCTGAAAGTGGTCACCGATGCGGTGGCCGGTTCCGGCAAGGATGCGCACGACTATGCGCTGCGCGCCATCCGATACCTGCAGCGGGAATCACTTATCACCACCGCGGACGTGGAAGGGGCCGGCTGACCGGCGGTTTACCACCGGCCATGCGCTCCGCCCACCGGCCATACGCTCCGCCCACCAGCCATGCGCTCTGCCCACCGGCCATGCGCTCCGGCCATCGGCCATGCGTTGCGACTGCCTCGATTTCCGGTCCGCCCTAGCCATCCCCGTCTTCCCCCCGCAGCAAAAACAGATGTTCCGTGGGGATGCGCACCATGGGGATCCGCTTTCCGGCGTATTTTTCATACCATACTTCCTTGGCCATTTTCCACCACAGGACCCCGTTGACGATGACGATCATCTCAAAGGGGTCTTCCTGGGGTTTCAGGTCGCGTACAATGATGCGGTTCACGGGGTAGACCTGTAGGTCTACCCCTGGGCCTCCCCAAGGGGAGTCCCCTGAGTCTCCCCTTTGGGAGCCCCCTGGGCCTCCCCTTGCGGGGTCCACTGGGTCTCCCCCAAGGTTTCCCCCCGGGTAGCCTTGTTGGTCTTCCCAGGGGTTGCCCTTGCGTTGGACTTCGTCGGCCTGTGCTGCGTCACGCTTGCTTTCGCTCGCAGTAAAAACAGCCTCCACGTCGTGGGCGCGGATGCCTGCATGGGTCACATCTTCCGGGATGGGCATCCCGGTTTCGCAAATCACCCCCCACTCGGGGATGGAAAATGCCCTCTCACCGCACCGGTGGATCCTGGCGATGTTCTTGCAGCCGGTGATCTTGGCGGCGGAAACGGTACCGGGTTCCCGAAAGACCGATTTCGTCTCACCGCTCACCACCAACCGCCCCTGATCGATGACATACATCCTCTGGCACAGTCGGTATATCTCATCCCGGTTGTGGGTCACCAAAAAAATCTCGCCCCGGTAGGCTTTGAGAGTGTCAAATATTTCCATCTGCAGCTGTTCTTTCAGATGGTAGTCGAGTGCCGCAAAGGGTTCGTCCAGCAGCAGCACATTGGGGTCGGACACCAGGATCCTGGCCAATGCCACCCTTTGCTGCTGCCCACCGGAAAGCTGCCTGGGGTATGCGCCCACCAGGTCCTCGATACGAAGCAGGCGCAGGTATTCCCGGATGCTGTCCGTTTTGGGGCGATTCTCGGACCCGCCCGGGCTTCCGGCCATGCCATGGCGGTCCTCCTTGTCGATGCCTTTTTGCAAATGGTTCGTGATGCCCATGGGGCCGGCGCTGTGGTGACGCTCTCTCCTGGCCCCAGCCGCAATCTCAAGGTTCTGCAGGACCGTCATATGTGGGAACAATGCATAGTTTTGGAACAGATACCCCACCCTGCGCTGCTGGGGCCTCAAGTTGATGTGTTTTTCAGAATCAAACAGCACCCTCCCGTCCAGGACGATGCGCCCCCGGTCAGGTTTCTCGATGCCCGCGATGCATTTGAGCGTCATGCTCTTTCCGCACCCGGACGCCCCCAGTATACCGTAGGTTTGTGCCGCTGTCGCCCCCGGTTTCCCTACTTCGCCAAGCGCAGAGGGTTCCCCGGGCCCGGCCGGCGTATGCCCATCTGAGGGATAACCCTCTTTCCCCGCTACCGGCTGCGCCATCCCCCCGCCTGTGTCGAATGCCACCTGCAGCGTGAAGCTGCGCAATTTTTTCTCTATGTCAACAAACAAACCCATACTTTCTTCAGCTTTCCGCCCGCCGGCATATGCGGCGCATCATCCATTGGGTCTGCCGGGACCGGCATTCCTCGTTTGTCCAATGTCAGTGTCGTCACACCCCGCCTCCGCCTGCGCCCTATCCCTTTGCCACCTTTCCGGTGAAATATGTCAGTGTCGTCATATCCCGCCTCCGCCTGTGCCCTATCCCTTTGCCATCTTTCCGGTGAAATAATTCATCAGCCCCACGATGAGCAGCGAAATCGCCATGATCAGGCTCACATAGAAACCGGCTGAGTCCATGTTCCCGGCCGCCACCTCCGAATAGATGGCCAGCGGCAATGTGCGCGTCTGGCCGCCGATATTGCCGGCGATCATGGCCGTGGCGCCAAATTCCCCCAACCCCCGCGCAAAAGCTGTCACCAACCCGGAAAGGATGCCGGGTATGGCGCTGGGTATCAGGATCTTCCAGAAAATCTTCCATTCGGACAAGCCCAGCGTCTGCCCCGCATACACCAGGTTCTTGTCCACCTGTTCAAATGCGCCCCGTGCGCTGCGGTACATCAGCGGGAAGGAGATCACCACCGCCGCCAGCACCGCCCCCCGCCAGGTGAACGCAACCTTGAATTTGAAGACACTCAGCAGCAACGCCCCCAGGGGACGTTTCACGCCGAAGATGTACAGCAGGAAAAAACCCGCCACCGTTGGCGGCAAAACCAACGGCAGCGTGAGTATCCCATCCAGCAGGGCTTTCAGTTTCTCGTTTTTGACTTTCAGCATCCCCACCGCACAGAAAATCCCCAAGAAAAACGTCAGCACGATGGAGGTGCCTGCTATTTTGACGGAAATCCAAACCGGTGTGAGATCCATTTCATGTCCTCGAATTATTGCCCCACCAACTAAACACTGTGCGTTCGACAGTAGTCTCAACTTGCGCAAGGTTAGTCGGCGGAGCAATAACGGCAATCGTGCGGCGCTATCTTACTTCAGGGCCGTGAATCCGAATCCTTCAAACGGGGCTTAGCCCCCGTCCAGTCCACCCGTTTCAACTTACTTCAGGGCCGTGAATCCGAATCCTTCAAACATTGCGCTTGCCTCGGGCGACTGCAGGAATTCCACGAACGCCGCAGCGGCTTCCGGGTTGGCGGTGCTGGCCACCACACCCACCGGGTATATCACCGGCGTGGCCAGCGACCCCTCGGGGGCCTCGGCGACTACCGTCACCTTGTCGGTGGACGCCGCATCCGTGGCATAGACGAAACCGGCGTCGGCGCTGCCCTCGCCCACCCAGTTCAGCACTTCGGTGACGTTGGTTCCCAGGCT
>JAISUG010000099.1 GCA_031272185.1 Lachnospiraceae bacterium | reverse complement strand
TTTATATGTGGGGGGGTATCTTCCAATACAGCTGACATCGGTGAAATTATACCACATCCGGTGCGGTTTGTGGTTACGGTTTCATTGAAATTTCCGAAAAATCCATGGACAGGCCGGGGGAGGCCATCATATACAGATGGCCATCGACCAGCTCAGCCCGATCCCCCTCAGGCAGTGCGTCGACATCCGCCAGCGTGGTGTATGCTTCCTTTGGCAGCGACATAGTACCTCCAATGTTGCCATGCGCCAAGGCGATTGCCCCACCAACCAAACAAAGCGCATTCGACATTCGTCTCAACTTTGCGCAAGGTTCGGTCGGCTGAGAAATACATATCCCTCCACTGCACAATGCAGAGAAATGGGCAACCGCAAACCGGGCGCACAGGCCAATCGATCCCTTTCCCACATCATACAGACAAAAGGCGTTCAAGTCAAGGGGGAATTGGGGGACGTGCCGGACATCACATTGGCTTCCCCCTTGAATACCCCCTTGACAAGTATATTCGAACTGTATATACTACAAACAGAAACTTTGCCGCTGAATCTGATGAAAGCGAGATGGGTCGCCTCGTTTCAGAAAGGACACATATATGCCAGCCACCGCCACGATTTCCCGATGGGGAAACAGTCAAGCGCTCAGGATTCCCGCTGATATCCTCCGACGTGCCGGGCTTCGGTCCGGTGATACGGTCTTTTTCGAAATCCAGCCCGACCACACTTTGGTCGTCGCCAAGCAGCCCAGCCCGGAAAAAGGCACTCTTGAGTACCTGTTCAAAGATTACGACGGGGGGGCTTTTGACACCGAACTGACCAACCCGGACACACCTGTGGGGAATGAACGATGGTAGGGCATCAGCAACACCACTCGGGTTTGCCCGCTGTATGTACCACTGAAGGGCACCGCTACCACCGGCGCAGTGCTGCTGGACCAGTTGATCACCCTGGACTATCGGGCCAGGCCATTCCAATATGTAGAAACCGTGCCCGCCGATTTTCTCTCGTCGTTGCTTCAAACGGTCGTGTTGGTGTTCCAGGCGAACGAGTCAGGGCGCTGATGGATGATCCGCCTGTATAGCAACCCAGTGCCCGCGCTTGTAGAAGGACATTTACGGTGACATTCTGCCGTTTGCAGTGACATTTCCAGTGACATTCTGCCGTTTGCAGTGGCATTTACAGTGACATTCTGTTGTTTACAGTGACATCAGGAAGGGAACTGCCCTTTGGCGTAGCGGTACATGGTGATGGTGTAGTCGCCGAACTCCTCGCCGGACTTGCTTTTGAAGATGGCCCAGAGGGCCCAGAGGAGGCCGGAGAGCCGGACGTAGGCGCGGATGATGGCCCACTCTCCCTGCGCGGCGGGGCGGCCGAAGTACAGGGCGGCCAGGGCGGCGGTTTCCGGTTCATTGTAATAAGAATAGATGGCGAACATGGCGATGTCGATGAGGGGGTCGCACATCCCGGCGTACTCCCAGTCGATGAGGCGGATGGCGCCATCCGGCAGCATGAGGAAGTTGTCGCACACGCTGTCGATGTGGGCCAGTGTCCGTGGGCGGCTTAGGCCCCCCAGGTAAGCCAATGCCTCGTCGGCCTGGGCCCTGACGGCGGGGTAGTCCTCGAAGAGCGCGCGCTCGTAGCCGCCGCACAGGCCTTCGTAGTAGGCGATGCGCTCGCCGATGTCGAAATCGTGGGGGACCGACAGGTTTTTTTCATGGAAAGCGCGCAGGGTGGCCATGCACGCCGCCACTTCCTGGGCGTTTTTTGCGTCGCAGTTGTGGCTGCCCTCGTAGTAGTGGGAAATCTTGTAGCCGGTGTCCGCATCGAAATGCACCACCCGCTCGGAGATGCCCAGGGGCGCCACCGCCTCGAACACCGCCTTTTCCTGCCTGCGGTTGATGAGTTTCTCCGTGCCTGCGCCGGGGATGCGGCAGATGTAGCGCTGCCCGTCTACGTCGAACAGGAAAGATCGGTTGGTCATGCCGGCCTTCAGGCAGCTCAGCTCCCGTATATGGGACTCGGGGATGCAAAGCACCTGGGAGATCAACGCCATGGCGCGGTTGCCGGAGTCCTCCCGGTACTTGGGGTCGAAGGCGCGCAGCTCCTCCAGGTTCTCGAACTCGTAGACTTGGTCTTCCCCCAGTTTGTTCCCATATATGGGGGGGAGGGGGGCGTAGGCAAAGACATGCCGGCCGGCGTCTTGGCAGTCGGCTGTGGCTTTCGGCGGCGGGGCGTCTGCTGCCGGGTTCGCCCCCAGGCGCTTCGCGGCCTCCCCGTCCAGGATGTCCATGATCACCTGCTCCCAGTAGAACTGCTCCGTCCCGGGGCTGGCGTAGTAGGCGGACAGCACCGGGAAAAACGCATCCGCCCATTCCCGGCGCAAAAACACGGGCCCGTACATGTACCAGGCGCCATGCCCCCCCACTGTGACGGCCTCGATGACGTCTTTTTTACTGAGGCGCAGGCACCACTCCGCGGTTTCGCCATGAGAGTAAGCGCAGGCGTTCCAGGAGCGGCACTCGTGGCGGTGGAAGGGGTTTTCCCGCATCCAGTGGTCGGATGCCAGCAGGTACATGTTCCTGCCCAGGAAAAGGTCACGGGCATGGTAGAGCGTCGCCAGGGTGTTCTTGGTGGCGTACTCCGGGTTGTAGCGCAGCTTCACCCCGTATAGGTCGATGAGGTACTCGAACTTTTCTTTGAGGTAGCCCACCATGATGGTGATGTCGGTGACGCCTACTTCATGGAGCTGCTTGATCTGCCGCTCCACCATGCGCTCCCCGAAGACCTCCAGCAGGCCCTTCGGGGTTTCGAATGTGAGGGGGACGAACCGGGAGCCGAACCCCGCCGCCAGGATCAGGGCGCCGTCCACCCGGCAGCTGTCCAGCAGCGCCTGGCCGGCGGGAAGCAGGGCGTAGCCCTCGCCGGGGCGGGGCGTGCCCGGAGAGGGGTCATATGGGGCGGCGGCCTGTGCCGGGGAAATGTACCCCGCCGCCGCCGCTTCCTTTATGAGCGTATTGACTGATCCCAGGGAAATGCCCAGGTCCGCCGCCAACGTGCGTTGGGAGGCGCCTGGGCGCTCCCATATCGACCTGAGAAGCAAAGGGATTCGTTCCATATGTGCTCCTTGCGTTCAATATTTACAGATTTCGTGCATTTATGAACATTATACCATGTAATGCACATTTTGCAACGAAAAATTTCGGCAAATGCAAATTGCATAGTTGAAAAAAAGGCGCAAATACGTTATGATGGTGAGAAACGCATTGGGGAGGACAGGATGGAATACCAGATTGCATTGCTCCCGGGGGATGGGATCGGGCCGGAGATCGTCCGGGAAGCCAAAAAGGTATTGGAAAAAATCGGCAATGTCTACGGACATGCCTTTTCATTTCGGGAAGCGTTGGTAGGGGGCGCGGCCATCGACGCTACGGGGGCCCCCCTGCCCCAGGAGACGCTGCGCATCGTGCGGGAAAGCAACGCCGTGCTCATGGGCAGCGTGGGCGGGGATGCGAAAAACCCTGCCACCGCCAGGTGGTACCAGGTGGACCCGAAGCTGCGCCCGGAAGCGGGGCTTCTGGGGCTGCGCAAGGGGCTGGGGCTTTTCGCCAACCTGCGCCCGGCGTACCTGTACCCACAGCTGGCGGATGCCTGCCCACTGAAAAAAGAGACGGTCCCGGGAGGGTTTGACATGGTCATCGTCCGGGAGCTGACCGGGGGCCTGTACTTCGGCGAGCGGGGCACCCAGACCGTGGACGGCGTGCGCAGGGCATTTGACACCTGCGTATATGACGAAAAAGAGATCCGCCGGGTGGCGGTGAAGGCATTCGACATCGCCATGAAGCGGGGGCGCAAACTCCTCTCCGTGGACAAGCACAACGTGCTGGACACCTCCCGGCTCTGGCGCCAGGTGGTGGAGGAGGTGGGGGCGGACTACCCCCAGGTGGCCCTTTCCCACATGTATGTGGATAACTGCGCCATGCAGCTGGTACACGACCCCGGCGCATTCGACGTGGTGGTGACGGACAACATGTTCGGGGACATCCTCTCGGACGAGGCCAGCATGATCACCGGCTCCATCGGGATGCTGCCCAGCGCCAGCCTGAACGAAACCAAGTTCGGCGTGTACGAGCCCAGCCACGGGTCGGCGCCGGACATCGCGGGGAAAGGCATAGCGAACCCCATTGCGACCATCCTGTCCGCCGCGCTGCTTTTGCGCTACTCCCTGGACCTGGAAGAGGAGGCGAAAGCGGTGGAGGCCGCGGTGGAAAAGGCCCTGGAGGCGGGGTACCGGACGGCGGACATCGCAGGGGTAGGGACAGTGGCCGGTCAGGCCGCCGCCGATGGGGGCGGCATCTCGACCGGGCAGATGGGGGATGTGATTGCGGGGTGCATCGGATGAGCGTGCCGCGGCGAACGGGCGCCCCATGATGGAAGCGGCGATGGCCAAAAAGGAACTAAGAGTGATGGCAGAAAAAGGCGACATTGTTGCCCCATGATGGTAGCGATGAAGGCCGAGACGGGTTGCAAGTTTGACCGGACGGGCCCATCCGGGATACATGCCGGGTGCGGCCGGATGGTGGATATACGGGAGGATGCAAATGAGAAGTGATTCCGTGAAAAAGGGGATAGCGCAGGCGCCCCACCGTTCATTGTGGAACGCACTTGGCATGACGGGCGAAGAGCTGGACCGGCCCCTGGTGGGGGTGGTCAGCTCGTACAATGAAATCGTCCCCGGGCACATGAACCTGGACAAAATCGTGGAGGCGGTGAAGCAGGGGGTCGCCATGGCGGGCGGCACGCCCATCGTGTTCCCGGCCATCGCGGTGTGCGACGGCATCGCCATGGGGCACCAGGGGATGAAGTATTCCCTGGTCACCAGGGATCTCATCGCGGATTCCACGGAGTGCATGGCCATGGCGCACCAGTTCGATGCATTGGTCATGGTGCCCAACTGCGACAAGAACGTGCCGGGGCTATTGATGGCGGCTGCCAGGCTGAACATCCCCACGGTGTTCGTCAGCGGGGGTCCTATGCTGGCGGGGCGTGTCCATGGGGAGAAAACCAGCCTGTCCAGCATATTCGAGGCGGTGGGCGCGTACACCGCGGGCACATTGGACATGGAAGGCTTGAAGGAATACGAAGAAAAGACCTGCCCCAGCTGCGGCTCCTGTTCGGGGATGTACACCGCCAACAGCATGAACTGCCTGACGGAGGCCCTGGGCATGGGCCTGCGGGGCAACGGCACCATCCCCGCGGTGTATTCCGAGCGGATCCGCCTGGCCAAGCACGCCGGGATGGCGGTGATGGAGCTCTACCGCAGGAACATCTGCCCCAGGGACATCATGACGGCGGAGGCGTTCGAAAATGCGCTGACCATCGACATGGCGCTGGGGTGCTCCACCAACAGCATGCTGCACCTGCCGGCCATCGCCCACGAGGCGGGTGTGGAGATAGACCTGGACATCGCCAATGCCATCAGCGCGAAGACGCCCAACCTCTGCCACCTGGCGCCCGCCGGTCACACCTACATGGAAGACCTGAACGAGGCGGGGGGCGTGTATGCGGTGATGAAGGAGATCAGCAAGCTGGGGCTGCTGCACCTGGGATGCATGACCGCCACGGGCAAGACCGTGGGGGAAAACATTGAAAATGCCGCCAACAAAGACCCGGGGACCATCCGCCCCGTGGAGGACCCCTACAGCAAGACCGGCGGCATCGCGGTGCTGCGGGGCAACATCGCCCCCGACGGTGCAGTGGTGAAGCGCTCGGCCGTGGTGCCGGAGATGCTTTCCCACCGGGGGCCGGCCAGGGTGTTTGACTGCGAGGAGGACGCCATCGACGCCATCAAGGGCGGGCTGATCCGGGCCGGGGACGTGGTGGTCATCCGCTACGAGGGCCCCAAGGGCGGTCCGGGGATGCGGGAGATGCTAAACCCCACGTCCGCCATCGCGGGGATGGGGCTGGGTTCCACGGTGGCCCTCATCACCGACGGGCGCTTCTCTGGGGCGTCCAGGGGCGCATCCATCGGGCACGTGTCGCCGGAGGCGGCCATGGGGGGGAACATCGCCCTGATCCAGGAGGGGGATACCATCGCCATCGACATAAACGCCAACACGCTGGATGTGCTGGTTCCGGAGGAGGAGCTGGCCAGGCGCCGGGGGGCGTGGAAGCCGAAAGAGCCGGCCATCAAGACCGGGTACCTGGCCAGGTACATGTCCCTGGTCACCTCGGCGGACAAGGGAGCGATCCTGCGGGTGTAAGCGTTGCGGCAGACTGATCAAGAGGGGCGAGAATCACTTCGTCGCGGTGAGTCTGGCGATGACGATGCGGTAACGGTGCGGCCCGGGATGACGATGGGAAAGATGTGGCTTGCGGTGACTGTCAGGAAGGGCGCGTCTCGCGATGACGATGGCCGCATGAACGCAGTATAGGGATGAATCGTAAAGCTGTAAGATTTGAGAGGAAACAGATTATGGCAAGAACATTGACGGGCGCGGAGATCGTGATCGAGTGCCTGAAGGAGCAGGGGGTGGACACGGTGTTCGGCTACCCCGGCGGCACGATCCTGAACATCTACGACGCGCTTTACAAACACCAGGACGAGATCACCCACATCCTCACCTCCCATGAGCAGGGGGCGGCCCATGCGGCGGACGGCTACGCCCGCGCCACGGGGAAGGCGGGGGTGTGCTTCGCCACCAGCGGGCCTGGCGCGACGAACCTGGTGACGGGCATCGCCACCGCCTACATGGACTCCGTACCGGTGGTGGCCCTCACCGTGAACGTGGCGGTGAACATGCTGGGCAAGGACACCTTCCAGGAGATCGACATCGCGGGCGTCACCATGCCCATCACCAAGTACAACTTCATCGTGAAGGACATCAAGAAACTGGCCCCCACGCTGCGCAGGGCGTTCCACATCGCCCAGTCGGGGCGGCCCGGCCCGGTGCTCATCGACATCACCAAGGACGTGACGGCCCTCACATACGAGTACGAGCCACAGGTGCCCGAGCCCATCAGGCGCTCCAGCGGCCAGGTCACGGAAGAGGACCTGGAACAGGCGGTGGCCCTCATACGCGGCGCGCAGAAGCCTTTCATGATCGTGGGTGGCGGGGCCATCATCAGCGGGGCCGCCGAGGAAGTCCGGGCATTCGCGAAAAAGATTTCCGCACCCGTGGCGGACACCCTCATGGGCAAGGGCGCATTTGACGGCACGGACCCGCTCTACACCGGGATGCCGGGGATGCATGGCACCAAGACGGCCAACTACGCCATCTCCGAGTGCGACCTGCTCATCGTGGCGGGGGCCCGCTTTTCCGACCGGGTGACGGGCAACGCATCCAAGTTCGCCAAACAGGCGCGGATCCTCCAGATCGACGTGGACCCCGCCGAAATCAACAAAAACGTCCCCGCCCACCTGGGCCTGGTGGGCGACCTGAAAACGGTGCTGCGCAAGCTTTGCGCGCGCCTGGACCCCATCTACCACGACGACTGGCTGGCGCACATCCGCAGGCTCCAGGACATGCACCCGCTGCGGGTGGACAAGACCCGCCTCACGGGGCCGTTCGTGGTGCACACCATCGAGGAGATCACCAAGGGCGACGCGATCATCGTCACCGACGTGGGGCAGCACCAGATGTGGGCGTCCCAGTTCTACCATTTCAAGAACCCGCGCACGTTCCTGTCATCCGGCGGCCTGGGCACCATGGGCTACGGCCTGGGTGCGGCCATCGGCGCGAAGATGGGCCAAAAGGACAAGCTGGTGGTCAACATCACCGGGGACGGCTGTTTCCGCATGAACATGAACGAGATCGCCACCGCCACCCGCTACAACATCCCTGTGGTGGACGTGATCATCAACAACCATGCGCTGGGCATGGTGCGACAGTGGCAGACGCTGTTCTATGGCAAGAGGTATTCCCACACGGTGCTGGACGACCGGGTGGATTTCGTGAAGGTGGCCGAGGCGCTGGGGGCCAAAGGCTACCTGGTGACGAAGCGGGAGGAGCTAAGGCCGGTGCTGGAAGAGGCGTTCGCGCTGAATATCCCCGTGGTGGTGGAGTGCGACATCCACTGCGACGACAAGGTGTTCCCCATGGTGTCACCCGGCGCCCCCATCGCGGAGGTGTTCGACGAGTTGGATTTGGAACTGCAACCCCAGAGCGGGAAGTGAGGATAAAATGAGCAAAAGAGTGTACAATTTCTCCGCGGGCCCGGCGATGCTGCCGGAAGAGGTGCTGCGGGAAGCGGCGGAGGAGATGCTGGACTACCGGGGCTGCGGCATGTCCGTGATGGAGATGAGCCACCGGTCCAAGGTGTATGACAGGATCATCAAGGAGGCCGAGGCCGACCTGCGTGAGCTCCTGGGCGTGCCGGCCAACTACAAAGTCCTGTTTCTCCAGGGGGGCGCATCCAGCCAGTTCGCCATGGTGCCCATGAACCTCATGAAAAACCGCGTGGCGGACCACATCGTCACCGGCCAATGGGCCAAAAAGGCCTACCAGGAGGCGAAACTCTACGGCAAGGCCAACGTGCTGGCAAGCTCCGAGGACCGTACCTACAGCTACATCCCGGACTGCTCGGACCTGCCCGTCAGCCCGGATGCGGACTATGTTTACATCTGCGAGAACAACACCATCTACGGGACGAAATTCAAGACATTGCCGGACACCAAAGGCAAGACGCTGGTGGCGGACGTGTCCTCCTGTTTCCTGTCCGAACCCATGGACGTGACCAGGTACGGCCTGCTCTTCGCCGGCGTCCAGAAAAACGTGGGCCCCGCGGGGGTGGTGGTGGTCATCGTGCGGGAGGACCTGGTGACCGAGGATGTGCTCCCGGGCACGCCCACCATGTTCAAATACAAGATCCATGCGGACAATGAATCCCTCTACAACACGCCGCCGGCCTATGGCATCTACATCTGCGGCAAGGTGTTCAAACACCTGCTGGGGCGGGGGGGATTGCCCGCCATGAAAGAGTACAATGAAAAGAAAGCCGCGAAGCTCTACGATTTCCTGGATGGCAGCAAGCTGTTCTCAAACCCGGTGGAGCCCCGGGACCGCTCCATGATGAACGTGACATTCGTCACGGGGGACGAAGAACTGGACGCCAGGTTCGTGAAGGAAGCTACGGCAAATGGGTTCGAGAACCTGAAAGGCCACCGCAGCGTGGGCGGGATGCGCGCCAGCATCTACAATGCCATGCCCATGGAGGGCGTGGAGGCCCTGGTGGAGTTCATGCGCAGGTTCGAGGGCAGCGTCTGAGGATGGGCCGGAGCCGGGGCAACCGTAAGACCGGACGGCGTTCATGCGCAGGTTCAAGGTCAGCGACTGAGACCCGTGCCGGCATCCTGGCGCCCATCGGGCGGTGGCGCGCCGGACAGGGAAACAACCCCCGGAAAGGGGAACAACGCATCGCAGGGCATGATCAGCCATGACTTGCCGAAGCAGGCAAATGACCAGGTTTGACGAAGTGTGAGGAGCTTACCCAATGAAAAAGATACACTGCCTGAATCCGATTTCCCCCCTGGGGACGGATTTGTTCACCGCAGACTATGAGATGACAGGGACGATGGAGGGCGCCGAGGGCATCCTGGTGCGCAGCGCCGCCATGCACGACCTGGCGCTGCCGGATTCGCTGCTTGCCGTCGCCCGGGCGGGGGCGGGCGTGAACAACATCCCCCTGGAGGAGTGCGCGAAAAAGGGCATCGTGGTGTTCAATACGCCCGGGGCCAATGCAAACGGCGTAAAGGAGCTGGTGATCTGCGGCATGTTGCTGGCGTCCCGTGACGTGGTGGGGGGTATCGAGTGGCTGCAGTCCATCAAGGACGACCCCGCCATAGCCAAGACGGTGGAGAAGGGAAAAAAGAGCTTCGCCGGCACCGAGATCAAGGGGAAGACGCTGGGGATCGTCGGCCTGGGGGCCATCGGCACGGAAGTGGCCAACGCCGCGCTGGCCCTGGGCATGGAGGTGTACGGCTATGACCCCTACCTGTCGGTGAACGCCGCATGGATGCTCAGCCGCAGCGTGCGCCATATCAACACATTGGAACAGCTGTACAGGGCCTCCGACTACATTTCCCTGCACCTGCCCCTGACCGACGCCACCAAGGGGATGGTGGGGGAGGAGGCGCTGGGCATGATGAAGGACGGCGTGGTGATCCTGAACTTCGCCAGGGACCTGCTGGTGGACGACGCCGCCATGGCGGGGGCATTGCACCGGGGGAAGGTGCGCCGCTACGTGACGGATTTCCCCAACCCCGCATCCAGCCACATGGAGGGGGCCATCGTGATCCCCCACCTGGGGGCATCCACGGAGGAGTCCGAGGACAACTGCGCGGTGATGGCGGTGCGCCAGCTCATGGACTACCTGGAAAACGGCAACATCCTCAACTCGGTGAACTACCCCAACTGCGACCTGGGGCATTGCCGGGACGGCAGCCGCATCGCCATATTCCACCTGAACATCCCCAACATCATCGGCCAGTTCGCGGGCGCTGTGGCTTCCGGCGGCATCAATATCTCCGACATGACGGACAAGAGCAGGGAACAGTACGCATATGCGATCCTGGACCTGGAAAAACCGGCAGGGGAAGAGATATTGGCGAAGCTGCGCGCCATCGACGGCGTGCTGCGGGTGCGGGTGGTGAAGTAGGGCTGCGTGGCGCCATCTGCGCCCGGTCCGCACAGGCATTTCCTGCGCAATCGATCACCGAACATAGGAAGAGGTATCGCGTGAAAGAACCACACTACTTCTTTCATCACTATTTGTGCGTATATGCGCATGGGAGGTTGATATGGCGATAGTCCGTCCGTTCCCCTGCATCCGCCCCAGGCAGGATGTGGCGGCACAGGTGGCGGCGCTGCCTTATGATGTGTATTCCAGGGCAGAGGCTACAGATGAAGTGAAAGGGAAGCCATTGTCTTTCCTGAATATCGACCGGGCGGAAACACAGTTGGGGCCTGAAATCGACACATATGACGCGCGTGTATACGAAAAGGCCGGGGAGTTGTTCCGGGCGCGGGTGTGGGACGCCACATTCGTCACGGAAATGACCCCCTGTTTCTTTGTGTATGCGCTGACCATGGACGGTCGCACCCAGACGGGGCTCGTGGGGTGTTCCTCCATATGGGAATACGAGCAGGGCATCGTGAAACGCCACGAGAACACCCGGGAAGACAAAGAGCAGGACCGCATCCGGCACATAGAGGCCTTGGGCGCCCAGACGGGCCCTATCCTCCTTGCGTACCGGGCGAACCCGGGGATAGGCGCATTGATCGAAAAGGCGACCCAGGGGAAACCGCTCTATGACTTCGTGTCGGAGGACGGCATCGGTCACCGGGTGTGGCGGGTGGGGGATGCGTATGTGGCGCGGGGGATCATGGAGGCGTTTGCCCGTGTGGGCGCCACCTACATCGCCGACGGCCACCACAGGGCCGCATCGGCATACAAAGTGGGGAAACGCATGGCTGCGGAAAACCCCAACCACACAGGTGAGGAAGAGTACAATTTCTTCCTTTCGGTGCTTTTCCCCGACGACCAGCTGCGCATCCTGCCCTACAACCGGGTGGTGCGGGGGCTGGCCGGGCTGACGAAGGGGCAGTTCCTGGAAAGACTGGGGGCGCAGTGCAAGGTGTCGCCCTGGGTGGTGCCCGAGGCTCCGGTGGTGTCCGAGGCTCCGGTGGTGCCCGAGGCTCCGGAGGTGCCCGAGGCTCCGGGGGTGCCCGAGGCTCCGGGGGTGCCCGGGGCACAGGATTCGCCATTTATGCCCGACAGGCGGCATACTTTCGGGATGTACCTGGACGGGGCATGGTACCGGCTGGAAATCCACGGGGCGCCCGAAAGCGACGGCCCTGTCACAGGGACGGCCGCAGGCATGGCAGACCGGGAGGCAGGCGGCGGCGCTGTCACGGGTCAGCCCGCAGGCATGGCAGACCGGGAGGCAGGCAGCGGCGCTGTCACAGGGACGGCCGCAGGCATGGCAGATCGGGAGGCAGGCAGCGGCGCGGATCCATGCATCGGTTCCTCTGCGGTGGAGGGGCTGGATGTCTCGCTTTTGCAGGATCGGATCCTGGGGCCGATACTGGGGATAGGGGACCCCAGGACAGATGGACGCATCAGCTTCGTGGGCGGGATCCGGGGTCCGGGGGAACTCAAGCGCCGGGTGGATGAGATGGGCGAGGAGGTGGCATTTTCCATGTACCCCACATCCATCGGAGAGCTGTTCGCGGTGGCAGATGCGGGGCTTCTCATGCCGCCCAAATCCACCTGGTTCGAGCCGAAACTGCGCAGCGGGCTGTTCATACACGAGATCTAATCCGGCGCAGCCAAGCGACAGACTGCTATTCCCATCGGAGCAGACCGATAAAAAACCGCAGGTATCGCAAGGTGTGCGATAAGCTGCGGTTTTGTGATGGTCAGCCGGATGTGGGCATGGTGTCCGTGCGCCGGCCGGCACGAATCGGGACTATGCGCCCCTTGCGACGCTCAGCCGGATTTCGACAGTATGCTCCGGGCGACGCTCAGCCCGTTGGCGGACGCCTGCTGAAGGCCGCGGGTGACAGAGGCCCCGTCGCCGATGGCGCGAAGCCCCCTTATGCTGGTGGAGAAGTCCTGGTCCACCACCACTTTGTTCGAATAGAACTTCACTTCCACTCCGTAGAGCAGGGTCTCGTCGCTGGCTATGCCGGGGGTCACTTTGTCCAGGGCCAGCAGCATCTCCTTGATATCCACCATGATCCTGTGGGGGAACACCAGCGACAGGTCGCCGGGCACCGCATCTTTCAGGGTGGGGATGAGGTTGTTGCGGCACAGGCGCTGCTCGGTGGTGCGCCTGCCCCGCTGGAAATCCCCGAAAGACTGCACCATGATGCGCCCGTCGCAGAGCATGTTTGACAGGCGGGCGATGTATTTGCCGTACTCGATGGGCGTCTTGAACGGTTTGGTGAAGTTCTTTGACACCAGGATGGCGAAATTGGTGTTGCCGGTCTTGTGGTCGGCGGATTTGTAGGCGTGGCCGTTGACCACCGCCAGGTGGTCGTCGTAGTACTCCGCGGCCACCTCCCCGGAGGGGTTGGTGCAGAATGTGCGCACCTTGTCGTCGAATGTGGGCGTGTAGTAAACCAGCTTCGCCTCGTAGAGGTTTTGGTTCAGGAACTCCATGATTTCGTTGCGCACTTCCACCCGCACTCCGATGTCCACCGTGCCCACCTGGGTCTCGATGCCGTGGTTTTTGCAGATATGGGAGAACCAGTCGCTGCCCTCCCTGCCCACCGCTGCCACCACCTCCGGCGCATGGTATGTGTGCGGGGGGTCGTGGTCCGGCACGGTCTTTTCCACCGTCACGCCCACGACCTGCCCGTCCTCGATGAGGATGTCGCGCACCATGGAATAAAACAGCATGGTGACGCCGTGGCCCAGCAAATGTTCCTGGAGGCGGGTGTAGATCTTGTACCCTTCCTCCGTGCCCAGATGGCGGATGGGGCACTCGATGAGTTTCAGGTTGGCCCCTATGGCCTTGCGGCGGATTTCCCCGATCTCCCGCTGCTTGTCCAGGCCGTAGACGTTGGTGTCCGCCCCGAAACTGAGGTAGATGGCGTCGGACTCCTTGAGGAGCGCCACTGTTTTCTCGTACCCCAGGATCTCGGGCAGGTTCCCGCCCACGTCCGGGGAGAGGGAGAGCTTGCCGTCGGAAAATGCGCCCGCGCCCGCGAACCCGGTGGTGATGGAGCAGGGGTTGCAGCCCACGCAGACATTGGTGATGCGTTTGGGGCAGCTGCGCTTTTCGATGGGGCGGCCCTTCTCGATGAGGAGGATGCGCATGCCCGGTTTTTCCCGGATCAGCTCATATGCACAGAAAATCCCCGAAGGGCCCGCGCCGATGATGATGACGTCGTAGGAGTCAGGGCCGGGGGTACCTGCGCCTAGGCCGTCATTTAGTTTTTCGTTTTGGTTTGCGTTTTTCATGGCGCAAGTATAGCATAGATGTGCCGTTTTCACAATAAAAAAGTCATTTTGGGTGACGTGCATTTATCCGCGTGTAATTGCGAGCCGCTGTAGGCGGCGGGGCAGCCCAGTCGAGACAAGTATTGGGTTGCCACGCAGCCATGCGGCCCGCAATGAAGGAAAAGGGAGGTCAAAGTCATATTGCGCCGCCAGAAACCGAAGCTGCGCCGCCAGAAACCGAAGCCGCGCCGACACAAACCGAAGCCGCGCCAAAGCGCTCAGTTGTAGAATGTATGGTCCCGGGCCATGGCCTCTTTGGTCAAGAGGTTGTATTTGGTGGTGCGCATGGAGTCATTGTACGTGCAGTCGGTGTAGTATGTCACGCCGTCGATTTTCACATAGTTCCAGGCGTGGTTAGCCCCCAGGGAATCCCCGTACATGACGCCTGCTTCCAGCCCCATGCGCTTGGCGATGGTCATATAAAGGATGGAATACCCCACGCACTGGGTCTGTTTGCTGCCCAGCAGCCCCACGATATCCCTGGCGCCGTTAAAGTTGTAGGTCAGCTCTTTGCCGATGAGGTCGCAGGCGTAGTCAAGCCTTGCCCGGGTCAGGTCGGACCCTGTCGCGCCTTCCGGCGCATAGGCTTCCACTTGGGCGTAGATTTGCTCGAAGCGGTCCCTGGCCGCCTGGATCTGGACGGAGGAGTAGCCTTGCTGCGTGGACTGGTAGAAAGAGAAGTCCCAGCCGTAGGGGTCGATCATTTTGCCGTCCCGCCACACCGCGAATGTGTTCAGCTGGCCGTTGCCGTCCACGTAGGACACGGTGCCCGAGGTGAATTCGCTGCCGTCGGCATGGCTGAAAGCGCGGTCCGCATAGGTGACGGCGTGGTTGTTCACGTCGGTGAACTGCTCCGGGATCGCACGGCTGGCCCATGCCGGGAAAGCCGCAGACATGGCCAGCTGCGTGGTCATGGCTACTGTGCACAACAGCCGCGCCCGTGATGTCAACATTGTCCGTTTCATGGTGTGCCTCCTCATATCCAATGTGGGCCGATCTGGGGTTTGCCCCGGTCCCCCACCAAATGTTCCCTAGGGGACGAGATGGTTTTTGGATTACATATCGCCTGGCGACCAAACGCTTCAGTGAAGCGATTGAGGCCGATTGGCGACGTTTAGTTGCTTCCGATACTATGAGAATATGAGGGGACCCGCCGGTTTATGCGGGCAATCATCGCAGGAAGCGACAGGAAAATGGCGTTTGCGCCTTTTGGACGCAATATTCCCGTGACAAATGGGGAATTGTGGGCGTATTGTCGATGAAATGTCCTTCCTGCCACTTTACAAGGCGTTTTTTTCGTGATAAGATGGTAGGCGAATCAAACGAAGGCGTTCTGAAAGTTCTTTTCATCTGTGCCGCGTTTCCGTGTTTGCCCATTGGGGATGTTCCAGGAGTGGGAGCCGGGCGTTTTGCCCGCAGGTCGGGCGTGCTTCGCCCCATTGGAGTGTCCCGCAGGGCGTGTTTTGCGCCTGCGCACCGGCTAAGCGACACCGCGCAGGCACTGAAAAATTTCATCAAAAAACCATTGACAAGAAGGGCAAAGTGTAATATAGTATACGAATAAGAACGCCTGTTCGTAAGATGCCGGCATGAAACCGCCGCACAGACGGCGTAACGGAGGATACCATGAACCAAGAAGAAAAACTGAAAGCATTGGATGCGGCCATCACCAACATCGAAAAGGCGTATGGCAAGGGCTCCATCATGAAGCTGGGTGACAACTCGGTGAATATGAACATCGAAACCGTCCCCACCGGGTCCCTGAGCCTGGACGTCGCGTTGGGACTGGGGGGCCTGCCCAAGGGCAGGGTAGTGGAGATCTACGGGCCCGAGTCATCGGGCAAGACCACGGTGGCCCTCCATGCGGTGGCGGAAGTCCAGAAAAGGGGCGGCATCGCAGGTTTCATCGATGCGGAGCACGCGTTGGACCCCGTCTATGCGAAAAACATCGGCGTGGACATCGACAACCTCTACATCTCCCAGCCGGACAATGGCGAGCAGGCCCTGGAAATCACCGAAACCATGGTGCGTTCCGGCGCGGTGGACATAGTCATAGTGGACTCCGTGGCGGCGCTGGTCCCGCGCTCCGAGATCGAGGGTGAGATGGGCGACAGCCATATGGGGCTCCAGGCGCGGCTGATGAGCCAGGCCCTGCGCAAGCTCACCGCCGTCATCAGCAAGTCCAACTGCATCGTGATATTCATCAACCAGCTGCGGGAAAAGATCGGTGTGATGTATGGGAACCCGGAAACCACCACCGGCGGGCGCGCGCTGAAATTCTACGCATCCGTGCGCCTGGACATCCGCAAGATCGACCTGCTCAAGACAGGCGGCGAGGTGGTCGGCAGCCGGGTGAAGGTCAAGGTCGTGAAAAACAAGATCGCCCCCCCGTTCAAGGAAGTGGAGTTCGACATCATGTTCGGCCAGGGGATCTCCCGCACGGGCGACGTGCTGGACCTGGCGGCGAAGGAGAACATAGTGGAAAAGGGCGGCGCCTGGTACTCGTATGAGGGCGTGAAGATCGGCCAGGGCCGCGAAAACGCCAAGAACTACCTGCGGGACAACCCAGCCGTGTTCGAGGAGATCGACCGCAAAGTGCGTGAGCGCTGCGGCGTGGGTGGCGCCACGTCCGGCGCGGGAGCTGCCCAGGGCACAGCAAAAGCCGGTGACGGCGGGGCGGGTGGGGCCAAGGCAGGGGGCAGCGCTGTGACGGCCGCGCCTGCCACCGCCGGGCCAAAGGGCGCCGCCGGGGCAGGTGAGGGCTGATGCACGCAGGCAGCCCGATCCCGGCACAGGGGGAAACCAAGGAGGCGTTGCCAGGAGTCCGCTCGGGCGCGCACACACATGCAGGGGGATGGCGGGGCGGCGTCTCCCGGGATGGGGGCGATGCCCGTGTCGGCGATGGCCCTGCAGGTGATGTGCCTGCGCCGGATGGACGGGCGTTTGCGGTGGTCGGCCAGGCCGGACATGAATATGACGGGCCCGCGCCTGGCAGGCAGGTGACCAAGCTGGAGGCACGGGGGAGGTTCCATGCCGCAAGGGTGTACCTGGACGGGGAGGCAGCGTTTTGCCTGTACAGGAAAGAATGCAGCCGGTATGGGATAGAGGAAGGGTCGGTCATCAGCGAGGCCGTCTACAGGGAGATCCTCGACGATGTGCTCTACCCCCGCGCCCGGGAGAGGATGTGCTGGCTTCTGGGGCGAAAGGACTACACCAGGGAGCAGATGCGCCGCAAATTGGAACAGGGCGGATACCCCGAGGCTGTCATAGGGCGGGCGCTGGCATACGCCTGTGAGCAGCGCTTCCTGGACGACGACCGATACGTCGAGCATTATCTGGATGCATTCCGGGGGGCGAAGAGCAGGCGCGCGCTGCTTTCCGGGCTGATGGAGAAAGGCATCCCCAAAGCACGGGCGGCTTCGGCCCTGGAGGATGCGGCGGTGGAAGAAGAGCCCCAGATCCGGGCCTTCCTGGAGAAAAGGCGCTTCTTTTCGGAGGAAACCGACGAAAAGGCGAAGCAGAAATGCGTGGCGGCGCTGCTTCGCAAGGGGTATTCCTGGGAGGCGGTGCGCAGCGTGGCCAGGGGGGCGATGCCGGATGTGTGCGACATGTGACCAGGCAGCCCCTGCTGCATATTGTACCCCGTATGATGGGGGCGATGCCGGATGTGTGTGACATGTGACCAGGCAACCGTACGCTTCATGTTCTTGTTTGCGTGTCGCCATGTGTGGCCCTGTCGATCCGCCGATCAAAC
Organism: Lachnospiraceae bacterium; assembly: GCA_031272185.1. Taxonomy (GTDB): domain Bacteria; phylum Bacillota; class Clostridia; order Lachnospirales; family Lachnospiraceae; genus JAISUG01. The sequence continues at coordinate 8,325 of JAISUG010000099.1, read as the reverse complement.
CTTGCGCGAAGTTTAGACCAATGCCGGACGCGCATTGTTTGGTTGGTGGATCCATAAGATACGGAACAAGATTTCTCATGAAATAGGTGGGGGGATTGACGATATGATACCGGATGAAGAGGTCAGGCTGACGGCGATGTCCAAGACCGCGGGGTGCGCCGCGAAGATAGGCCCGGGGACATTGGCGGCGATCCTGGAGGGGCTGCCCCGGTTTTCGGACCCGGACCTTTTGGTGGGGATCGAGACTTCGGATGACGGGGCCATCTACCGTATCAGCGACGAACTGGCGGTGATACAGACGCTGGACTTCTTCACACCGGTGGTGGACGACCCATACACCTTCGGCCAGGTGGCGGCGGCCAATGCCCTCAGCGACATCTACGCCATGGGCGGCGAGCCGAAGCTCGCACTCAACATCGTGGCGTGGCCCAACTGCGTCAACCCCAGATTCCTGGGGGAGATCCTGCGGGGGGGCGCGGACAAGGTGAAAGAGGCCGGCGCGGTGCTGGCCGGGGGCCATTCCATACAGGACGACGAGCCCAAATACGGGATGAGCGTCATGGGGTTCGTCCACCCGGACCGCATTTTCAAAAACTGCGGGGCGAGGCCGGGGGATGTCTTGATCCTGACGAAACCCCTGGGCACGGGGCTGGTCAACACCGCCGTGAAAGCGGGGATGGCCTCCGACGCCGCCCGCAAAGAGGTCATCAAGGTCATGACCACCCTGAACCAAAAGGCGAAACGCATCATCGAAAAGCACGAGATCCACGCCTGCACCGACGTGACGGGGTTCGGCCTGGCGGGACACAGCCTGGAGATGGCCAGGGGCAGTTCCGTGGCCATCGAGATAGACATGGGCTCGGCGCCGCTCCAGGGCGAGGCCCTGGAGTACGCCCGCACGGGCCTGGTGCCCGAGGGCTCCTACCGCAACCGCAGTTTCTGTGCGGCGGATGTGGACACAGGGGATGTACCGGAAGACCTGCTGGACGTGTTTTTCGACCCCCAGACATCGGGGGGGCTGCTGGTGAGCGCCGCCCCGGATGTGGCGGGGCGGATCATGGATGGGTTTGCCGCTGAAGACATCGGCACGGCCTTCGGGATCGTGGGGAGGGTGACAGGCCTCAAAGATAAGTACGTGTATGTGAGGTCCGCCAGGTAGGTGGGCGCCGCATCGTATACGTGACGAGCCCCAAAGATATAGCCGTTTATGTGAGGTGACCATGGAACAACTCTACGTTTTTGGCACGGGCAACGCCCAGGCCACACGCTGCTACAACACCTGTTTCGCCATCCGCGACCCCGGTGGGGAGTTTTTCATGGTGGATGCAGGGGGCGGCAACGGCATACTGCGGATTCTGGACGAGATGGGGGTGGGCTTCGGGCACATCCACCACATGTTCGTGACCCACGAACATACGGACCACGTATTGGGCGTGGTGTGGATCGTGCGCATGATTGCCACTGCCATGCGGCAAGGCAAATATGACGGAGATATGTATATTTACTGCCACGAAGGGTTGGTGTCCACCATCGACACCCTGTGCAAGCTGACATTGCAGGACAAGTTCTACATTTTGCTGGGGGAGCGCATCCACCTGACCCCGGTGCAGGACGGGGAGACCCGGCGCATACTGGGGTATGACGTGACATTTTTTGACATATTGTCCACAAAAGCGAAACAGTACGGGTTCACCACGACGCTGGAAAGCGGCCGTACCCTTACCTGCGCCGGCGACGAACCCTACAACCCCGCCTGCGAGAAATACGTGCGTGGCCGGGACTGGCTGCTTCACGAGGCATTCTGCCTCTACGGGCAGAGGGACAGGTGGAAGCCCTACGAGAAAAACCACAGCACAGTCAAGGACGCCAGCGTCCTGGCCCAGGACCTGGACGTGAAGCGCCTGGTGCTCTGGCACACGGAGGACTCGGACCTGGAGCACCGCAAGGAAACATATTGCGAAGAGGGCAGGCCGCATTTCTCCGGGATACTGATGGTGCCCGACGACAGGGAGGTCATAGAGCTGTGAGATGCGCCGGATGACGAGGAAACTCTGTGTGTTACTCCGCCGACTAAATCTTGCGCAAAGTTGAGACTAATTTCGAACGCGCATTGTTTGGTTGGTTGAGCAATACATATGTGCGTCCGGAACACATTGGATATGTTGCAGAATACAGCGGATTTCGGTGCTTGCGGGGAGGAAGTGGGTGCGGCGGGATAAGACTGTGGTTAGGCGGAGGGGGCACGAATGAAAGATTTGGAGTATCTGCAGCTGCTGGCGGGGGAGTTCCCCACCATCAAGGCGGCTTCCAGCGAGATCATCAACCTGACGGCGATATGCGGCCTGCCCAAGGGCACGGAGTATTTCTTCTCCGACCTGCACGGCGAGCATGAGGCGTTCATACACCTGCTGCGGAGCGCTTCGGGCATCATCCGGGAGAAGATCAGGCTGACGTTCGGCCACATGATCCCCGCCGGGGAGCAGATGGAGCTGGCGAACCTGGTGTATTACCCGGAGCGGGTGTTGGACGAATGTATGTCCCAGGGGCGTTTTACCAATGATTGGAAGCGCATCGCCATCTACCGGCTGGTTCAGCTTAGCAAAGAGGTGTCGTCCAAATACACCAGGTCCAAAGTGCGCAAAAAGATGCCCAAGGAGTTCGCCTACATCATCGACGAGCTGCTGCACGTGGACTACCGCGACGACAACAAAAAAGTGTATTACGAGGAAATCGTCCGCACCATCATCGAGATCGACATGGCGGACAAGTTCATCGTGGCGCTGTGCGAGCTGATACAGAGCCTGACCATCGACCAGCTGCATATCATCGGTGACATATTTGACAGGGGCCCCAGGGCGGACCTCATCATGAAAGAGCTGATGGGTTTCCACGACGTGGACATCCAGTGGGGGAACCACGACATCTCCTGGATGGGTGCGGCCGCCGGCAACCCGGCGTGCATCTGCAACGTGCTGCGTATCGCCATCAGCTACAACAGCTTCGACGTGCTGGAAGACGGTTACGGCATCAACCTGCGGCCCCTTTCCATGTTCGCGGCAAAAGTGTACGCCGATGACGAGTGCCGCCGCTTCGCACCCCATATCCTGGATGAGAACATCTACGACACGGTGGAGCCTGGCCTGGCGGCAAAGATGCACAAGGCCATCACCATCATGCAGCTCAAAATCGAGGGGCAGGCCATAATGCGCCACCCGGAATACCACATGGACGACCGCCTGCTCCTGGACAAAATCGACTTCGCCAAAGGTACCGTGACGGTGGACGGGAAAGAACACCCCATGCTTGACACGAATTTCCCCACCGTTGACCCCAAAAACCCCTTTGCGCTCCATGGCGAGGAGGAAGAACTCCTGCATACCCTGCTGCTGTCTTTCAAAAACTGCGACCTGCTCCATCGGCATGTGAAGTTCCTGTACCGCAACGGCGGCATGTACAAGAAATGCAACGGCAACCTCCTCTACCACGGTTGCATCCCCATGTGCCCGGACGGAAGTTTCGACTCCCTAGAGTCCGGCGGGAAGACGTATGCCGGGAAAGCCCTGCTGGACATGGTGGACAAAAGGGTGCAGGATGCGTATTTCATGACCAAGGGCGACCCCAAAGACATGCAGGATGCGAAGGATTTCATGTGGTACCTGTGGTGCGGGAGCAAATCCCCCGTGTTCGGCAAGGACCGGATGGCCACGTTCGAGAATTACTTCGTGGCGGACAAGGCCACCCACAAAGAGACATTGAACCCATACTACACCCTGAGCCAAAAAGAAGATGTGTGCGACATGATCCTGCGGGAATTCGGGATGCCCACGCAGGGTTCCCACATCATCAACGGGCACGTCCCGGTGAAGATCAAGGACGGGGAGACGCCTGTCAAGGCAGGGGGGAAGCTGTACATCATCGACGGCGGGCTGTCAAAGGCATACCAGGCCAAGACGGGGATCGCCGGGTACACATTGATTTACAATTCCAACCACCTGGCGCTGGCGCAGCACAGACCCTTTGACCCCAAAGGCGAGAACACGCCCAAAGTCACCATCGTGGAGCAGGTCGCGGAGCGCATCATGGTGGGGGACACTGACCTGGGCCAGGGGCTGAAAAAGCGCATCGGGGAGCTGAGGGAGCTTTTGGAAGCGTTCCGCAACGGGTCGATCAAGGAGAGGGCGTAGGAGGACGTGGGTGCGCGAGGGCGAGGGTGTGCGAGGACGAGGGTACGCGAGGGCGAGGGTACGCGAGGGCGAGGGTGTGCGAGGGCGAGGGTGTGCGAGGACGAGAAAGGCGACCTGGCGTACACGTCCGTCGATCAAGGAGAGGGCGTAGGGACCGTGGGTGCCCTGTGGTGATTCACGGAGTTGCCGGATGGTTGTCAAGATACGGTAAACGAGGCGGGTTGTGTGCCGGTGAAAGATACTGCGAAGCAGATATGGGATGGGTTGTAGGTCTGTAAGTGGTTTGGTTCCGGGAAAGGCGAAGAGTTGTATGAGGAGAGATGAATTTCTGGAGCAGTTGGGGGAGAGCCTGGTTGGCCGTGTGCCGGAGGCCGCACTGCGGGAGAATATCGCCTACTACAGAGGATACATACACACACAGATGGAAGAGGGCCGTTCCGAGCGGGAGGTGATGGAGGAGCTGGGCGACCCCCGCCTCATCGCCAAGACCATCGCGAGCGCGGCGGGTTTGGGTGACCGGGGGTATGGGGATGCGTACCGGGGCGACTCCTACGAGGAAGCCGGGTATGGACGGGTCCGCCCCAGAGATACCTACGAGGAAGCTGGGTATGGGCGGGTCCGCCCCGGAAGTGCCTACGAGGAGGCCGGGTATGGGCAGGTCCGCCCCGAAGAATTGTTCGGGGATGCATGGTTTGGCGGGAGACGCCCGGGGGATCCCTATGCGGATGCAGGCGATGGCAGTGGGACGGACGTGGAGTCGTCCTATGGGGATTTGCAAGGCGGCGACGGGGGGGATGACGGCGGGGCTTACCGGGATCCGCTGGGCCGGGGCGGGAACTTCAAGGTGTTCCGGGTGCAGGGCGGATGGTTTTTCGCTCTGCTGTGGGTTGCTTTCGTCCTGCTGGTGGTTTTGATCCTTACGGGGATCGTGGCGGTGGTCGCTGTGGCAGGTGTTCCGATCATCATGATCCTGTTTATATTCTGGGCGCTGCGGCAGTTCAGGAGGAGATAGGGAGATGGTGTTAATGTGGAACCGGAATCGGCTGATGCGACAGGAGGATGTGGCGGGCGGCGCTGCGATCTGTGGCGAAGGGTTAATGGAAACAGGAACAAGCTGATGCGGCAGGAGTTTGCCGGAGAAAAAGGCGGTTGACACCGCCTGTTTTTTGTGCTAAACTGTATTAATGTATATAATACACTTAATACGTTGAATGCGATAAGCTCTCCTGCTCCCTTATGTACCCCAGATAAGCGTAATAGAATCTGCCTATGAGAGCCACGTTTTATTTGCTGCGATGTAATATCATTGCTCCGTCGGCTAAATCTTGCGTACAGTTGAGACCAATGTTGAACGCGCATTGTTTTGTTGATGGGGCATTAAGCAAAGGGTGCGGGCGCGCACAAAGAAAAGCTGCGGATAGATTCTGGGAAGATGTGATGTTTCATGTTGTGCAAAATGTGTGTGCGAGGCACGCAGAGGAAAGGAAGTGGTTTTTTGAGAGGGATTGGGTGGCGGTGGTGGATTTTGGCAGCCGCCGTGTTGGCGGTCGGGTTTTTTACTTTGCGGGGTTTGTGGGCTCCGGGCGGCGCAGTGGAGGTGACGGTGCATCCCATCAAGCGGCAGACTGTGCAAAACATCCTGTCGGTGTCCGGGCCTGTGTCCGGTACGGAAAGCGCATACATCGCTTCGAACCTGAATGCGAAAATCAAGGAGATCTACGTAAAAGAGGGGGAGCGGGTGGCGGCGGGGCAGGTCCTGGCATTGCTGGACGATGGCGAACTGCAAAAAGAGATCGAGCTGGCCGAAAACACATACCGGATAACTCGGGAAGAGTACAAGGAACAGGCGCTGGCGGCGCAAAGCGGTTATGCGCAAGCGCAAGAGGAATTTGACGCCGCATCAGAAGACCTGCGAAAGGTGCGTGCTTTGTTCGCTGCCGGGGGCGCATCGGATGCGGATTTGCGCAATGCCCGGAAATCAGCGGACCTGGCGGCGATAAAACTGGGGGAGTACCGCATCGTGGCCGGGGAGGCGCTCCCCGCCAAAAGCTATGAGCTGCGGGTGGAAAACGCCCGCCTGGCATGGGAAAAGCAGCGGGAGGGCCTGGGGCAGACCAGGCTCAAAAGCCCCATATCCGGCACTGTGGTGCGGGTCAATGCCCGGGTGGGCCAGTATGCGGACCAATTCCAGGAGCAAAAACCCATGATTGTCGTGGAAAACCTGGATGAGCTGGAAATGAAGATACAAATCAGCGAATACTCCATCGGGAAAGTGGCGGTGGGGCAGCCGGTTGCCATCCGCGCCGAAATCCTGGCGACCAGCCGTGCGTCAGGGGTGGTGGCCCGGGTGTCACCCACGGGGGAGGAAAAGGGCCCCGGCAGCGCCGAGAGGGTGATCCCCATCACCGTCCGAATCCTGGATACAGGCAGCCAGGCACAAGAAGACCTTCCACAAGCCAGCCCGGAAAGAGGCGATGGGACGCAAGGCGTTCAGGCGAGAGACGATATGTCACAAGACCGTCTGCCCTACGGCAGTCTTTCGCAGGACGGTACGATGGGAGGCAAATTGACCGCCGGGATCACGGCAAAAGCGGACATCGTGCTGGAGGAGGAGAAAGATGCATTGGCGGTGCCGGTGTCTGCAATCACATGGAAAGGGGATGATGCTTTCATCGCCGTGGCGCAGGGGGATGTGGCACGCCTCATCCCAGTGAAAATCGGCGTGGAAGGGGATCTGGAGGTGGCAGTTTCGTCGGGTACCCCCCCGCAGCCGCAAGAGGGGATGCTCGTGGTGACGAACCCACCGGAAGGCATTGAAGACGGGATGCGTATCGAGTACAGTCTGGAAACCGGCACATGATATTTGAGGCGTTTATGTGGCAAGCAGTCAGGCATACGAATTGTGTTGGGAATGATTTCGAATCTTACGATGGGGATGATTGTTTGTCCGATTCAATGAAAGCAGTACAAAATATGGATTTGATCGTTTGTGAGGGTATCCGCAAGGTATATGGGAATGGTGCGGTGCGGGTGGATGGACTTGGGGGCGTGGACCTGCGTATTGGCAGGGGGGAGTTCGTGGCCATCATGGGGAGTTCCGGTTCGGGGAAATCCACGTTCATGAACATACTGGGCTGCCTGGACCAGCCCACCGAAGGGCATTACAGCCTGGACGGGGTGGATGTGGCGGGCCTGGGGGCGGATGCGCTCAGCACGGTGCGCAACCGCAAGATAGGCTTCGTGTTCCAGTCATTCCACCTGATCCCCAACCTCAGCGCCCTAAAGAACGTGGAATTGCCCATGGTGTACGCCCGTGTGGGCGCCGCGAAGCGGCAGGAGAGGGCACAGAGGCTGCTGGAACAGGTGGGGCTGGGGGAGAGGCTCGGGCACCTGCCTGCTGAGATGAGTGGCGGACAGCGCCAGCGTGTGGCCATCGCCAGGGCACTTGGCAACCGCCCCCCGTTGATCCTGGCGGACGAGCCCACGGGGAACCTGGACACGGCTGCGACGCAGGAGATCATGAGGCTTTTTTCCGGGCTTCACAGGGAAGGGGCCACGGTGGTGATGGTAACACACGAAGAGGAAGTCGCTGCATACGCAGGGCGCATCGTCCGATTCAAGGATGGATTCATTGAAAGTGACACCAAAGCGTGATGCGCAAAGACAGGGGGGCTTTATGTGGTCTGACAATATGCAGATGGCGCTGTTTGCCATCCGTGGGAACAAACTGCGGTCATTTTTGACCATGCTGGGAATCGTGATCGGCATTGGGTCGGTTATAGCCATCTTGTCTATCGGGGACACCATGAAAATGGCTTTCGAGGCATTGTATGAGGGGGAGGGGGCCACCAGGGCCATGCTGTACGTGGTCCCGGGGAAGGCGATAGAGCCGGACGTGTTCACATTGGACGACCTGGAAACCGTCCGCCGGGTGTTCGATGAGAGCATCGCCTACCTTGACAGCTATGCCACATTGACGGCCCAGGCGTCCCATTTGGCCGGATCCGGGAAAAAACGGGAGGCGCAGCTGTACCTCCAGGGGATTGACGGCGATTATGGCGAGGCCATGCCCTTGGATATAGTGGATGGGCGCAGCCTGCGGGAAGGCGACGTGCTGGGGCGCTACGCCCATTTGGTGCTG
>JAISUG010000050.1 GCA_031272185.1 Lachnospiraceae bacterium | reverse complement strand
GAGTTCTACATCCATATGAATGCCGGCAGCTATGAGATTGGCACTTACTGGAAAATCCAAACCGAGTTGGTGAACCATGATAACATACAGCCGCTGCTCGACGAACTGAACAAGATGCTTAGGTTCAATTCCAACCGGGACGCCAGGTATTTCAACGAGAGCAACCTAAAGACCATGCTGTCGGCCATCCTTTACAACAACTCCAACTACGTGCTGAAGTCCGAGCTTGAATTCAATGGCGGGGAGTCGGGCGACGCAGCCATCGAAGCAAAGCTAAAGGAGGCCAGGGCGCAGCTACAGCGCTACATGAAAGACCCGCTGGTGAGCAAACTCACGAACCTGCACAAGTATATCATCGTGGCTTCGCTGCGTGGTGTGCTGAAAGTGGAGGAGACGAAATGATAGTTTCACACCACCTCGTCCAGAAACACACCTCGCAGCACCCGCACGTCCTGGGTCCAGTCAGGGAGCGGTTTCACGACGGCCAGTTCATCCAAGGGCCTGTACCCGAAAACCCACTGGGTCAGATCCGGGATGGATATGCATAGTACATCCTCCGGTAACGCTTGTCCTGCATCCCCGATGCGGCGCACCTCGGACCCGGTTTTGCCCAATCGCCACGCAAACGCACCATTGTTCTCGGCAATCCAGGGGTCTTCCACGCAGATCGTCGCAGTGAGGCCGTCCTTCTCACAGGAGTCTTTCAGGTGCAAGCAAGACAGCATCTTAGGCAGGTGGATGATCCTGGCCATATAGGCGGGCTTGGGATCCCCTGCCACCTCGTATATGTCCCCCCGCACCAGGAAAGAGCGCAGGGTTTCCTGATCTTTCCCCCAGTACGCCTCTATGGCCACCATCGGCCTGGGTTGTGTCGGCCCACTGCAATAATACGTGACCGTCCCGTTTTCGTAGGCCAGTTCCTCGAAATATAGCTCCAGATAAGCCTTGTCACGACGTGCATAAACCTGGTATTTTTCCGAGATGGTTTCATTGATCCACGCAGCCAGCAAGTCGAGGTCAAAAGCCACCTTGTGTGCCACCACGCTTACATCGGGGCGCAGTCGCATCGGTACGTGATCGCAGAAATACGCAAAGGAAAACGGTTCGTAGATCTTCGGGTCGACGGGCATCAAAAAAACAAAGGGCATCCGCTCACTATAAAGATCGGCAAACATCCTTTGCAGCAGACGCTTCATCAATCCCCGGTGGCGCAGTTTCTCCCTGGTAGCCACCCCCACGATGTAGAAGCTGTCCACTTCCCTGTCGCCCACAACCATGGTATATGGGTTCATGTGCGCCATGGAAAGGATATCGTGCGCCGACGGGCTTGGTCGTGCCGTTTTCCCATCGGAATGCATGTCGCCGAAAGTCACGTTTGCCTTTCCGCTGCCCATAACCGCACCGCCGTCCGATGTTGCACCGCCGTCTGAGGTTGCGTCGCCGTGTTTATTCTCCCTCACCGCCGCCAAGATACGGTTCTTCGCCACCTTTGTTTGGAAATACCAGTCATTGTAGCGCACGGAATCCTCGGGGAACGCCTCTTCCCAGAGCCCCCTGCAGGCCCGGCGCCCTTCCGGATCCAGATACTCTACGGAAACAGCATCGCCTCCCGCCATACACCCGCTCCATTCACTGTCAGCTCGCTCGTAATACGCACACGCCACAACACATCCGCTTTCGCTCTGTAAGTCGGTATCCAAACCACGCCGGATTCTTTCTGATGTCGACCGACAGGCAGCCCGCACCCGGCCTGCCTGCAATTATACGTCCCGTCACAATCACAGCTCCCGAATCAAGAACTTCCGCGCGAAGTCCACGGGCTGGTAAGACAGTTTCGCCTGGCGCAGCCCCTCCAGCCCCAGGTCGTCCTCCCGGTTCACCAGCGCCACCGTCGGGTACTCGTGAACCAGGAACTGCTGGTTGATGAACTGGTACAGCCCGTTGATATCCGGGTTCGCCTTCTCGATGTGGATGACCGCCATGTTCTCCGCCGGGTTGAAGCTGGCCACGGAAAACGCTTCCAGCTTTCCGTCAATATAAACCCCGCCCATACGGATTTTCATCAGCTCGCAGTCGTGCGCCCGCAGCAGCTCGTGGATCCCCGACACCTCATAGTCCAGGTGCTCTTCCGCGCCCTCGCCCTTTTTCTGGCGCCATTTGTCCAGGAACCCCCATATCTCTTGCCGGTCGTCGCAGTTGAGGCTCCTGTACTCGTACCTGCCCTCGTACTCCCGCAGGAAAGCGTTCACGTGGTTTTTCTTTTTGTGCAGCTTTTTTCCGGCCAATGTCCGCAGGGCCTCCCCGCTGTACAGGTAATCCCTGGCGTCAGGCTGCTCCGTGACGGAAAACCTCGTTTTGTCCAATGCCACCAGTTCCAGGGCGGGTTCGTCTGCCAGGGCAATCTTGAATTTCTGGTGCAGCTCCTCTCGGAAATAGTCCACCAGCACGTAAAAATAGTGCTCCACGTCCCCCGGGGCGCACAGGGGCATGGCGGCGCTGTATTCGTTGTCCCAGTACATCAAAAACAGCAGCGCCTTTTCGTCCACCACCGCAAACTGGATGTTGTAATAAGTCCGCCAGATAAAGCTGTCAACAAAAGTGCTGTCACACGTCGGGTTGGGGCGCATCCAAAAATAATGGTTCACCGCCACCACGTCCTTTGCCGTAAGCGGCTGAAAGTCTAACTTCATAGATGATGTCTCGATCCCTTCATTGATATACCGGCTATTCGCAGTCAATCCCTCGGCGAGTACATCGGCAGGCAGCCCACATATCGCACTGCCCCTTATCATACACAAAAACCCTGTGATTTGCAATCTTTTCTATCAAGTTTATAGGAAAGATATCTGCGGGCGCTATGCGGTCACCACCGTGCCGGTCTTGCCGGCCAGCCCGTCTTCCACCCTTTCCAGCAACGTGATCAGCGCCTTGCGGCCGACGCGCCCCTTGGCGAAACTCACGGCGGCTTCCACTTTGGGAAGCATGGAGCCGGGTGCGAACTGCCCCTCGGCGATGTAGCGTTTGGCTTCCTCCACTGTCATGGAGTCCAGCTGCCGCTCGGTGGGTTTGCGGAAATCGATGGAAACCTTTTCCACCGCCGTCAGTATGACCAGTGCATCCGCATCGATCATGTCCGCCAGCACCGCGGAGGCGAAATCCTTGTCCACCACCGCCCCCTGCCCCAGCAGTTTGGTACCCTGTCTGGCCACGGGGATCCCCCCGCCGCCCACCGCCACCACCACATGCCCCGCATCCAGCAGCGTCTTGATGGTGTCCTTTTCAATGATGTCGATGGGTTTGGGGCTGGCCACCACCCGGCGCCACCCCCGCCCGGCATCCTCCTTGACGGTGTACCCAGTCTCTGCGGCGATTCTTTTGGCTTCTTCCTCGGTATAGAACACGCCGATGGGCTTCGTGGGGTTTTCAAACGCCGGATCCGCCGGGTCCACCACGGTCTGGGTGACTATGGATGCCACAGGTATGTCCAGCCCCCTGGCCCACAGCTCCTCCCGCAGGGCACATTGCATATCGTAGCCGATATACCCCTGGCTCATGGCCCCGCAGACCGACAGCGGCACATGTGACATCTTCGGGTTCTCCTTTTGCCCCGCTTCCATGGCCTGGTAAATCATGCCCACCTGCGGCCCGTTCCCATGGGTGATGACCAGCCTGTGCCCCGCCGCCACCAGCCCTGCCAATGTCTTGGCCGTCAACCTGGATGCCTTGTACTGCTCGGGCAATGTGTTGCCCAAAGCGTTGCCCCCCAATGCGACTACATATCTCTGGCTCATATTGAACGAAATACCTCCCCGCAATTCATTGTCCGCACCTGCGTAGCGCGCTCCCGCCTAGTACGCATGTGCCGTTATCTTGCTGTATCCGGACTGGTTGCCGCCCATGTACATATGCACGTTGGTCTCGAAATCCAGGGGGCCTGTGGCATCCGGGAAAAACCCGCCTTTTTCTTTGTCCAGGCGCAGTGTCTGGCCGCCGTAGGCCACTTTCACGGGTTCCAGGTGCACCGGCCGCTCCCAGCTCCCGCCGCTGACCACGGCATCCGCCTCGGGCACGTCGTCCACCAAAAGCTGCCCCTCGGTCCCGTCCTTCCCCCCGAACTCGAATGTGAACAGCGCCGCGCGGATGCCCCTGCGCTCGCAGTTTTGCACGGTGAGCATCCCGTCGATGCAGGCGTTGCCGCCGCCCTCCCACTGCATGATCAGGCCCTCGCAGCCGATCTGCCCGGCGATCTTGGCGATGAGCTGGGCGCAGCGGTCTTTGTGCCAGTTGCTGGGCTGGTGGCTGCGGGCGAAGATCACCCCCGCGAAGTTCAGCTCCTTGCCGTGGCGGCTGTACAGATCCAACACCGTTGGCCCGTTCACATGGACCCAGGTGGGGATCTTGAACGTGGGCCACACGTAGTTCCCGCTCACCGACGCCCCGTCCAGCATCTCGTTGGGCTCCAGCAGGGTGGGCACGATGTCGTCGATGGGCAGCCCGTAAAGCAGCGTGTCGGCGTAGATGCCCTGGTTCTGGCACATCCACACCAGCGCCACTTTCGGCAGGCCCTCCGCGGGCGTGTTGTCAAACACCTCCTCCCGCTCCGGCTCCTGGCCCAGCGTCAGCGCCGCGAGGTGCCTGGCGATGGCCATGGCGCTCTTGCGGATGTCATTGTCGTACTCCTCCGAGGACTTCCCGGGCGCCACCTCGAAATTCACGATGAGGTTAAGCGTGTCCGCGAAGGGCGTGTAATGGCTGTAAAACCCGGTGGTCTGTATCACCGCATCCCTGGCGTAGAGCAGCCCGCTGGAAGCGGAGTACTCGTCCCAGGGCAATGCGCAGCACTCCATCAGCGCAAACCCTTCCAGCAGGTGGGTCACGCCGTTGCCGCAGGTGTAGGGGTGGTTGAGCACCCCCGGGTATTCCTTGCCGCCCCAGTTTTCCGGGGCGCTGGCCTTCACCATGGGCTGGATGGTGTCCAGCACGTGCACGATGCGGGCGTCTTCCCCCGGCCTGCAGACTTCGAACCATATCTTGGATATGTTCTTGCCGTAAGGTTTCGCCACCGCCAGCAGTTCTTCGTAGTTCACCGTCAGGACTCCGCCTGAGTATGCGCAAGTTGCGCCCTCCTGCAGTTCCCTCACGGGATAATACTTCCTGGTCAAATGCATGCTCACTGCGCCCCACCCCCTTCGTCCTCGCCGTCGTCCTTGCGCACACTGAACACGGTGGGCCCGCTGACATCGGTTTTCATGGCTTCCACAGACTTTTCCAGGATCCGCACGCGGTAGGCTTCCTCCCGGTCGCAGGGAAGATCTGGGTCGCCGATAGGCGCCGTGAAGTCCCCGCCGATGATGATGCGGTTGGCGCCCACGGATTCGGCGATGGACATAAACGCATTGATATGGGCATTGGGTATGCCCGCCCTGTCAAGTTCCTTGCTTATCGTTGCACCGCAACGAGTGCAGGTCCCTCAGGTGGATGTGAGGAACACCGCCCCCACACCGTCCCCTTTCAGTTTTTCCGCCATCTCCGCGCCCAATTTCCTGCCCATGCCCACATTGGTGCCGATGCCGCTGGTGGACATGAAGTATGGGGTCACGGATCCGATGACGCCCTGTTTCACCAGCTCCAGGGCCGCCGTGTATGCGATGAGCCGCTGGGGGTCCTTGTTCACCGCCGTGGTGTCATATCCCCCGTGGACCGACTCATAGTGCGCACTGTCCCATGTGGACGGGTCAATGGGGTATGTGCCATAGGAATCCGCCGCATACTGCTTGATCTTGTCCGGGTTGCCCTTTGGCACCAGGCCGCCGGTGGTGATCAGCCCGAAGCGGATCTTGGACGGGTCGGCTATGGCCGGGGCCGGGGCCACGCGCTCGTCTTTGCGCAGGGGCACCTCCGTCACATAGGGGCGGCCCTGGAGCTTGGCCACCAGCATGTCCACCACACGGGTGGCGGCGCTCTTTGCGTCCACTTCGTTGATGCGCACGCCGCTGGGGATATACCCGTCAACGTCCGCCGGGCCGATGGTCTCCTTTTTGGCCAGTTTCAGGGCCAATGCCGCCAGCCGGGGCAGCGTGGTGCGCATCCCCGCGGCAGTTTCCGCACTGGGGGTGATGTAGGTCTTGCGCAGGTACATCTCCACGCCCGGGTTGGTGGGGAACATGCTGGTCACTGACGGGATGCCCAGCTGGGATGTGATGAGGTCGCAGAACTTCCCGCACGCCACGCCATAGCGGCCGGCATTGAATGCGGGGCCTGCGATCACCACGTCCGGTGCGGCATCCTTCACCAGGCGCAGGATCTCCGGCTTCACGGATTCATACTGTTCCTCCAGGTTGAAGAAATTGTCCCCGCAGGAGAGGGTCAGCACCACTTCCATCTCGCCTTTCCACATGGGGGCCATCCCCATGGACGGGCCCTTGGCGCCCTCGTAGACGCTCAATCCTTCGTGCGCTTTTTCTTCGCCCCCCAGGCCGGCGAAGAATTGGTTAATGTAGCAAACCGCGCGTAGTTTCGCCATAGATTCGTTCTCCTTTATAATTATTGCAAATGTCCGTTCGGGTCACAACCTCATGCGTCTTCGTGCGAGCACGAGCCGCATGACCTTGTTCCCCTTGTATCGCTCACATCGGTGGCTCGCTCACGTCGTTCAGGTCCACGAAGATGGTCTTGCTGTGCATGTATTTGTGGATCCCGGCGATGCCCATGCCGCTTTGCTTCCACCCGGCGCCGGGGGAGTCTATCATCCCCTTGCTGAAATACGTGTTCACGTAGATCTGCCCGCCCTGGATGCCCTGCGCCACCCGGTGCGCCCTGGGCACGTCTTTCGAGAACACCGCACCCGCCAGCCCATAGTCGGTGGTGTTCGCCAGCCTTAGCCCCTCAGCTTCCCCCTCAAATGGCGTGACGCAGGCCACCGGCCCGAAGATCTCCTCCTTGAAGATGGTCATGTCCGGGGTCACGTCGGCGAAAATGGTGGGCGGCACGAAGCTGCCCTTTTGCAGTTCCGGGTCGGTGTAGGGTTCCCCGCCGCAGATGAGCCGGGCGCCCTCTTTCTTCCCCTTCTCGATGTAGCCCCAGACCGTTTTCGCATGGTCCGGGTGGATGAGGGAGCTGAAATTCACCCCTTTCTCGTAGTCGAACCCGTTTCCGGGGCGGAAATACTTGCACACTTCGGCCATGGCTTCCAGGAAAGGCTCGTAGATGGGCTTTTCCACGAAGATCCGGGTGCCGGACACGCAGACCTGCCCGGAGTGGAGGGTGAACCCGTGCACCGCCCATTTGGCCATCTGCTTCACGTCCACGTCGCCAAACACGATGGTGGGGCTCTTGCCGCCCAGTTCCAGTGCGATGGGTTTCACGGTCTCGATGCTGTTCTTGAGGATCTCCCTCCCTGTGGCGGTGCCACCTGTCATGGAAACCATGTCCACCAGCTTGTTCTTCACCAGCGCGGCCCCCACTTCGCCGCCGCTGCCGGTGACCACATTGAACACCCCCGGCGGGAACCCGGCCGCATCCATCACCTCGGCCAAGAGCAGCAGGCTCGCGCTGGCCCACTGGGGCGGCTTCACCACCACGGTGTTCCCGGCGGCCAGGATGCCTCCCAGTTTCTGGCATCCCATCATCAGCGGGCCGTTCCAGGGCAGGATCTCCCCCACCACGCCGTAAGGGTACCAGTCCACGTAGTTTAAGTAGTTGCCGTTCATGCGGGAGCTTTCGCCGCCCAGGGTGCGCGCCTTGTGGCTGTAGAACTCGAATGCGTCCACGCTCTGGGGCACTTCGTAGTACAGCGCGCTCATGTACTGCTTCGCCGCATCCAGTGTCTCCACGATGGCGAACTCCTCGCTGCGGGATGCCAGTATCTCCCCTGCCTTTTTCAGCAGCTGCCCCCGTTCCAGCCCTGACATCCTGCCCCAGGGCCCTTCGTCAAATGCCTGCCGCGCGGCCAGGATCGCCTTCTGGGCATCCGCCTCTCCGCCGAAATACCCCTTGCCGAAAGCCTCCCCCGTGGCAGGGTTCACAAAGTCAAATGTCTTGCCGCTGACACTCTCCACGAACTCCCCGCCTATATAGAGTTTGTAGGTGTCTTTCTTGATTTTCCCCAGAAAATCATTCATGGAAGCCATCCTTACCCTCCTATTCATATGCGCGAAGGCGGCAGTTTATGCGCTTTGCCCGCCCAGACACGCCGCCTGTACGCCAATCCAACTCCCTGCAGCCGGCAAACACCCTGGGACCGCCCCTCTTACCGCCATGTGCCGGGCTCTTCTTGCGATGAAGTCTGCGCAGGAAGAATCCCTTGCCCCATGGCCCGTCGGGCACAGCTCCATAGGCCTACCTCCCGTATGCCGCCGCCATGGTCCGCTCCAGCAGCACCCCCGCCGTGGCGTTGCGGTACGCCTTGGTGCCCCGCAGGCCGTCCCTGGGGTGTATCTCCGTCTTCAGGGCATCCGCCGCCGCCGCAAACAGCCCTTCGCCCGGTTTCTTTCCCGCAAACAGCTTCTCAGTCTTGGCCAGGCGCAAAGGTGTGGAACCCAGCGCGCCCACGGCGATGCGGCAGGTCTCGATGCCCCCGTCGGGAGCCAATGCAAGCGCCACCGCCACCGTTTCCACGGAGATCGCCATCGCCCTGCGCAGCCCCAGTTTGGTGAATGCGCTGCGCCTGCAGGGCGAGAACGTGATGTATGTCAGCATTTCCTGGGGGGCGCGCGCCGTCTGCATACTGCCGGTGATGTATGCGCCGATGGGCAGCAGGCGGGCAGTCCGGGCCTGATCCCCTGCCACGGGTGGCAATGATGTGCCCGCTGCCGCGCCACCGGGGGTTGAGGCGGCGTTTCCCGATGTCCCAGAGGCGCCTTTCAACCGCTCCAGTGTCACCTGGGCATCCAGCGCATACAGGGGCGGGGCGGCGTCCGCGCCCGGGGAAGCGTTGGTGATGTTCCCCCCCACGGTGGCGCGCAGCCTGGTCACCGGGTCCGCAAACACCGCCGCCGCATCGTGCAGCGCCGGCGCCTCCTCCCGGATCAGGTCGCTTGCCAAAAGCTCCGCCACGGTGGTCAGCGCGCCGATACGTATCATACGGTCCGTAGCGTCGCCCACCGCCTCGATGCCCCGCAGCTCATCCAGACGCCCGATGTCCAGCAGCAGGGCGGGCGCCACCCGGGCATTGCGCATATTGGGAACCACGTTGGTGCCCCCCGCCAGGATGCGCACATCAGCGCCTGCCGCCGCCAGCACTTCCAGCGCATCCTGCATACTCGTCGCACGGTGGTACATATACCGTTCCATGCTCATGCGGCACCCCCTTTCGCCTCTGGGGCTTCCGAATCGGCATCTGTCAGTGTCACCTCTTCAATGCCGCCATCGGGCGGGTCTGTGGCCCCTGCCCCGGAGCCGCCGGAGCCGCCCCCGTCGGCTTCCCCCCCTGGTTCGGCGTGTCCGCCTGTCGAACCCGCCGCCGCCTTTGCTGCCGCCTCGGCCGCCGCTTTCTCCTCCGCTTCGATTTTGGCGAAAATCTCCGGGAACCCGGCCGATTTCTGTTTCACATAGGATTCGATGGCGTCGATGATCTGCACGTACCCTGTGCACCGGCAGAGGTTCCCCGAGATGGCTTCCCGGATCTCCTCCCTGCCGGGGCTTTCATGTCCCTGCGTGTATGCGTACGCCACCATCAAAAACCCTGCGGTGCAATACCCGCACTGGACGGCGTTGCAGTCGATGAACGCCTGCTGCAGCGGGTGCAGGGGCAGGCTGCGGCGTAGCTTGCCCATCATCTCGCCCGTATGGACGTCAGATGGGTCGCCCGATGCGCCGCCGGTCGCCTGTCCGGTTTCCCCTACAAAACCGGCCGTCAGGCCAGCGTCCGCCTGGGCTTGCGCATCCCCTGCCGCGTCTGCCATCCCGCCCTTCGTTCGAACCGCAGCTGCCGCCGCGGCCACGTCAGCCGCGGCCAACCCCGCCAGCCCCTCCACAGTAAGTATGTCGCTGCCCTGGCACTGGGCGGCCAGGATGGTGCAGGACTTCACCGCCTGGCCGTCCACGATCACCGTGCATGCGCCGCACTCGCCGATGCCGCACCCGCACTTGGGGCCGGTGGTCTGCAGCGCCCCCCGCAGCACGGTGAGCAGGTTCTGGTCGGGCGTGACGTCCGCGCATACTTCTCGGCCATTGAGCGTAAGCTCCAGCGCCAGCGTTTCCGCACCGTACACGATTCCATTTCCAATCTCCGCCATGTCACGCACCCCCTTCCCCGGGGCTTTTCTCTGAGTGTCCCGGCGATACACCTGCCCCCACCGGGTCCCTGGCCCCCAGGGCCAAAGCATCCGGGGGCGCTGTATCTGCTGTGCCACAGGCTTTTGCCGTTTCCGTCTCAATCATCTCTTTCAGCTGGACTTTGCTGATGGGGATGTGCCGTATGGGGAACCCCACCGCCTGGCGCACGGCGTCGATGATGGCCGCCGCCACCCCTTCCGTGGCGGGTTCGCCCACGCTCTTGGCGCCGTATGTCCCTGCCGGGTCGTCGGACTCGAACAAGAAGACCTTCACTTCCGGCACGTCTTTCGCGGATGCGATCATGTATGTGTCAAAGTTGCGGTTGCGGATGAGGCCGTCTTTCATGGCCAGCCCCTCCATGATGGCAAAACCCTGCCCCATGAGGACCCCGCCGTAGATCTGGCCCTCCACGATCTTCGGGTTGATGACCGTGCCCAGGTCGTGTCCGCAGGTCACCTTTTCCACGGTGATCTCCCCGGTGCCCATGTCCACTTCCACCTCGGCCACCACCGCGCCGTAGGCATAGGTGGGGAACGCCTTGCCGTGCCCCTCCTTCATGTCGTACTCCACGGCGGGTGGCTTGTACCAGCGCATCACGCCGGCCTGCTGCCCCGTCCAATGGTGCACATTCGCCACCACGTCAAAGGGGATCATGGCATCCGGCACGCCGATGAGCCTGAAAAACCCTTCTTTCAGCTCCACCGCCTCAGGTGTGGCGTGGAACATCATGGCAGCGGTCTCCAGCATGTACCCTTTCAGCTCCTCGGCGGCCAGCTTCACGGACTGGGCGCCCATCACGGTGCTGCGGGAAGCGGCGGTGAGGCCGCTGTCCGGGATGGTGTGCGTGTCCACGCCGATGAAAGTGATCTTTTCCGGCGGGATGCTCAAGGTTTCCGCCGCAATCTGGGTGAAACTGGTCTTCATCCCCTGGCCGTTTTCCACCAGCCCGCTGTTGATCATCACGGAGCCGTCGTCATGGACGCAAACGAACCCGGCGGACGCATCCGGGGACTCCGCCCCCAGCCCGCACCCCCGGTAGAACATGGCCAGCCCGATGCCCTTGCGTTTTTGATCGTTCGCCCCCCCGTACCGCGCCCGTTTCTCCCTGTACCCGGTTTCCCCGCAGAGTTTCTCCACGATTTCCGGCAGGATCATGGGGGCTTCCATGGCCTGCCCGCAGGCATTGACCGAGCCGGGCTTCAGCATGTTCAGGAGGCGGAACTCCAGCGGGTCCATGCCGATCTCCAAAGCGATGTCCTCGTAGAACTGCTCTTCGCCATAGATGAGCTGGGGGGAGCTGTAGCCCCGCATGGCGCCGGCGGTGACGGTGTTGGTGAACACGCCGTACACGTCTACTTTCACGTTGGGGATCTCGTATACCCCCGCGGCGTGCACCGATGCCCGAAAGTTCATGAACTCGTGCATGTGGTAGGCGCCGATGTTTTCCACCAGCTCCGCCTCAAACGCCTGCAGGCGCCCCTGTTCGTCCACCCCCGCCTTGTATTTG
This sequence comes from Lachnospiraceae bacterium, assembly GCA_031272185.1. Classification (GTDB taxonomy): domain Bacteria; phylum Bacillota; class Clostridia; order Lachnospirales; family Lachnospiraceae; genus JAISUG01. The sequence goes on along the minus strand of JAISUG010000050.1, from coordinate 17,136 downwards.
AGCAGGAATGGATGGCGTTTCGTGCTGGCTGCGATGGACTGCTCCCTGGTGACTGCCATTTTCACCGGGCAGCCCGTCGCCTGCGCCAGCATCGCCGCCCGGGACGCCGTCAGGCCCAGCAGCTCCTCTTTCCCCCCGAAAGAGCCGCCCAGGGTCTGCTGCACCACCCGGGTCTTCGCCCTGGGCACCCCCAGCGCATCCGCGATCCAGCGCCGGGTGAAGTACGGGTTCACCGCCCCCGTGTACACCGTCATGATGCCGGAGGTGGGGTCAGGCACCGCCACCGCTGATTCCGGCTCCATGTAGGCGTGTTCCACCGGGAATGTCTCGTATGTCCGCTCCACGATCTTGTGGCACGTCGCCCATGTGCTGTCCACATCGCCTTTGCGCACCTTGTAGCGGGAGTGGGACCATATGTTGCCCGCGCACTCTTCATTGTCCTCGTGCACCAATGGGGCGCCCGGGGCCAGGGCCTCCTTCACCGTGAACACAGCCGGCAGGGGCTCGTACTCCACCCGAATGGCGGCCAGCGCTTTTGCCAATGTCGCGGCATCCTGGGCCGCCACGATGGCGGTCACATCCCCCATGTAGCGGGGTTTGGACGTCATGTATGTGTAGTACCCCCAGCTGGTTTCCTTTTTCAGATCCCGGAACGTCAGCACCGCGCGCACGCCGGGCAGGGCCTTGGCCTCTTCCGTGTCAATGCTTGTCACCCGCGCATGGGGGTAAGGGCTGAACAATGCGCCGCCCACCAGCATATTGGGGAAGACCAAGTCATCCGTGTACTTCGCCCTCCCCGTCACTTTGTCGGCGGCATCCACCCGGGGGAAGAACCTGTTGATATAGGAATACCCCCGTTCGCTCTTGTTGCCGTCTCCGTACAATGGCATACTACCCATCACCTCCCCTGTGCGCCCTGCGTGCACCCGCGCGCAGCGCATGATTGCTCTTCATCTGACGTACCATACGACCGACAATGGTTGCCCGCCATCGCTTCGCCGCCTACGACGGCCCCCAATGATACCCCATGCCCTAGATCTGCACCCCTGGCAATACAGCCTTACCCACGTGCGGCCTGGCCACCTATGACATCCTATGACCTAACTCTGCACCCATCCATGCGGGCTGCAGTGATGTGGCAAGGACGGCCCCCAATGATACCCCATGCCCTAGATCTGCACCCCTGTCTTGCGCCACAGGATCTTCGCCTGCTCCTGGCAGTCTTTCATCACCTGCGCCTCGTCCACCTGCGTGGAGTGGCCGCCTTCCACCACGACGCGCCCGTCCACCAACACCGTGTCCACCTGCCTGCCCTGGAACGTCATGTCGAAATACGACAGCACGGAGCATGGGGCGATGGGCGACGGGCTGTCCGGTTTGATGACGATCACGTCGGCTTTCTTCCCCGCTTCCAGTGAACCGATGCGGTCCGCCATCCCCAGTGCCCTGGCGGCATTGCCCATGGCCATGTCCAGCACCTGGAAAACCGGCAGCAGCCCCGCGTTCGCGTTGTGCGCCTTGTGGAGCAGGAACGCATAGCGCAGGTACTCCGCGATGTCCAATGTAAAGAAGCAGTCGTGGCCGATGGTGATGTTCAGCCCCGCCGCCATCATGTCCGGGATACGGGCCACGCCGTTGCCCCCGAAGGAATTGGTCATGGGGGTGTGGGCGATGTTCACGCCGTGCTTCGCCAGGATGGCGATGTCACCGTCGGTCAGGTCGATGCAGTGCGCCGCCACCACGTCCGGTCCCAGCACCCCGGTCTCCGAAAGGATCTCCGGCGCGCTCATGCCGTGTTTTTCCACCACGAATGCCCTGGGGATCTCCGCGATGTGCACCTGGATCCCCACACCGTACTCGTCCGCCACTTTCCTGGCCTTTTCCATGGTGGGGCGGGAATTGGTGAATGCGGTGTGCAGCCCCAGGCGGCCCTCTATGCGGCTGGAGCCTTTCGGGTATTTCTTGAAGAACCGGATGTTTTCCTCGAACCCCTGCTCGGCCCGCTCCACCGAGACATCCGTCAGGATGTGCTTTCCGGGGACGCGTTCCGTCACCTCATAGCCCACCTGGGCGCGGATCCCCGCTTCCAGGATGGCCTTGGCGGAAGCGTCCAGGATCCCCGGAAGTGCATTGGGCCCCTCCACGAACTCGCACACCGTGGTCACGCCGTTTTTGAGCATCTTGGTGGCGGCGTAGCGGGTGGCGGCGTAGACGCCCTCCTGGGTGGTGATGTCTTCCAGCCATTCCCAGCCCATCTTCTGGAGCATGTCCCAGAAATCATGGAGCTGGGAAAAGTCCACGGGCATGTTGTGTCCCAGCACGTAGGGCATGTGGGTGTGGGTGACGATGAACCCGGGCATGATGACCCCGCCCTGGGCGTCGATGACCCTTGCCCCAGGGTACTTGGCGGACAGCGCCGCCCCATCCCCCACTTCCAGGATATGGTCGCCCTCGATGGCCACCGCGCCGGCGTCGACCATGCCCCCGGTCAGCGCATCCGGCGCAAACGTCAGCACCAATCCGTTTTTGATCAGAATATCAGCTGCCATATGTCTACCCCGTTTCCGCCCTTGCGGGCTGGTTCTCATTTCCTGTCTTGATACACGGTTTGCTTCGTGCTACGCACTCCCGCAACCCTACAGCCACTCGGAATCCGCCCTGTTCGGGCTACTTCTTCGTGTCTGTTCGGGGCTCAAATTCATGTGTTTGCGTGCAAGCACGCAACACATGAGCTCTCGCCCCTATATCACTCATAATACTCCTGCCCGATGGCTTTCGATGCGCAGACGGACACGCACAGGCCGCAGCCGTGGCATACGGCTGGGTCGAACACCGGCTTGCCGCCGTCTGCGGATATCGCCCCGTAGGGGCACGCCCTGCGGCAGAGCCCGCAGGCGATGCACTTGTCCGGGACAAGCGTCGGCACCACCACGTCTTTGATGATTTGCCGCCCTTTCGCCTTGCGCTCTTCTATGCGCCGGTGGGTCAGGCCCTTGAAATCCGCCAGGGAGGTATACCCTTTGCGTTCCATGAAGGCCTCCAGCCCGTCATACACGTCGCTGTATACCTGGCTGCCTTTGAGCAGCGCGGCGGAAGACAGCGCCACCGCGCTGGCCCCGGCCATGATGAACTGTGCCGCCTCCTCGCCGGTGGAAATGCCGCCGATGCCGATGACCGGGATGTTCACCGTTTCCGTGATCTCCAGCACCATGCGCAGCACCAGGGGCCTGATGGCGGCGCCGGTGAGCCCGCTGTATCCCCTGGGCCCCCCCAGGACGGGCTGGCCCGTCTCCACGTCGATGTCCATCACCGGTCCTATGGAGTCCGCTGCCGAGATGGCGTCCCCGCCCGCATCCTCCACCGCCTTCGCCCACTCCTTGCATGTCAGGTGGTAAATCGAGCTGAACTTCGCCATCACGGGGATCTTCACCGCTTTCTTCACGGCCTCGATCTGGCGGGCGTAGTCGCTGGGGTCGTTCACCTCCGGCAGCGGGACTTTCAGCCCCGGGAACATGGCTTCCAATATGTTCCCCATGTGGGGGCAGGCCGTGGGGTACTCGATCATGTCAGCGCCGGCCGCCTCGCAGCCCTTGGCCAGCTCGATGGCCTCTTCGGGCGTGGTGCCCGCCATGTTGGCGATGATGGGGATCCCCGCCTTTTTCGCCTTGGGGAACTCCTCTTCGAACCACTGCCGGGCCGTGAGGTTGGTGCCGAACACGCAGTTGATCATGGAGTCGCCCCGCACCCGCTTGATGTTTGGAAGCACGTCCGTCTGCATGTTCTTGACGATGGTCTTGGTGATGGATGCGCCCAGTTTCCGGGCGGAGACGGTCACGATGCGCTCGCCGTCCATCCCATCCACGCTGGACGAGGCAATGATGGGGCTCCTCAGTTTGATTCCCGCAATATTTACGGATAAATCCATATGTTCTCCTTCGCTTGAAACGATGCACATCTGCGGCGCAATCCGCCCCGGATGCCCGTTTGCGACGTCGGATGCCTGATTGCGGCGTCGGATGCCTGATTGCGGCACCGCCCGCCGATGGCAGCTGCACAGCAGTCGCATACGCTGAAAACTGCTTTACCATGGGTTCTGGCAAAGCCGCCCGCCGACGTCCACCCCGATCATCTGAAGCGACATCGCCGGGGGCGGCATGGGAAACCCTCCGGGAAACATCACTGCAGCAGCAGCGCCAACAGGGCCTTGATGGTGTGCAGGCGGTTCTCCGCCTCGTCAAAGATGATCGAGTTTGGCCCGTCCAGCACCTCGTCGGTGGCCTCTTCGTTGCGGGCCACGGGCAGGCAGTGCATGACCTTCACGTGCTTGGGTGCGGTGTCCACCACCTTCTGGGAGACGCACCAGTCGTCCTTCAGCGTTGCCTTGTATGCGGCGAACTCCGGGTTGCCCCGGTAGCCGGTGTCCGGACCCTCCGCAAAGATCTGGGGGCTGACCCAGGAATACACGTTGATGAAGTCCGCATCCTTGGTGGCCTCTTCATAGGAATGGACGATGTTGATCTTCGCCCCGGTGAGCTTCGCCTCGTCCTGGGCCCACTGGATGTAGCGGGGGTCAGGCGCCAGCTCCATCCCGGAGGCGGAGTTGGCCAGCCCCGGCGGGCAGGCGATGGTCAGGTCGAAACCCAGTTTCGCCGCCATCATGAGCGTGGAGTTGGGCAGCCCGCAGGGCGGGTTCAGCTCCCCATAGCCCCAGAGCATGGCCACCTTGGCGCCCTTGACGCTGCCTCCGCCATACTCACGCATGGTCATGATGTCCGCAAACGCCTGGGTGGGGTGCTCCACCGGGCAGCTGGCGTTGATCACCGGCACCGTGGCCAGCTCCTGGGTCTGCTCCAGCAGCTCCCTGGTGACCGGGCGGAACGCGATGCCGTCCACGTAGCGTGTCAATGTCTTGATGGTGTCGTGCCAGTTCTCCGCTTTCGCCTCGCCGGCCCAGATGCGGTGGTTGTCCAGCCACATCATATGGCCCCCCATGTGCGTCATGGCCGTCTCGAAAGAACAGCTGGTGCGGGTGGACTGTGTGTGGAATATCCCCGCCAGGGATTTGCCCCGCAATAGCTCATGTCGCTGCCCCTGTTTCTGCTGCCGTTTCAGGTCGTGCGCCACGTCCAGCACGAACTGCACCTCGTCCGGCGTCAACTCATTGATCCCCAACAAACTCCTGCCTTTGAACTGTTGCATGTTACCGCTCCTTTCCGCATTTGCGCCATTTGCGTCGGGAAACCGCGCCTTTTCAGGTGGTTTCCATGTGTTTCATCGTCGTAACACTTCCGGTGCCATCCGGCACCCATCTTGCCCACATTGCAACCCAAGCAACCATCGGATCGCAGGCTCTTTTCCCTACACCGTCCCCCCGTACAGGAACTTCTCCACCTAAGGCACCGGCACCGGCGAAGGCACCGGCACCGCCCTACACCGTCCCCTCGTACAGGAACTTCTTCACCTGCTCCACGCTCCAGCCCGGATCCAGCCCCAGCGCCTTGATGTCACGGCCCTGGGTGTGGAGGTCCCGGCCAAGCAGCCCCTCCGAGATGGTGATCACCGCGTCGGACACCGGCGTGGGCACGCCCACCAGTTTCCCCAGGGAGGAGAATGTCACCAACCCGTAGGGGATGTCTTCGGTGAGGTGGCGGGTTTCCAGTTTGAACGGGCCCTCGCACACCTCCAAAAACGGCGTGTGGATGGCTTCGTACAGGGGCAATGTCTCGTCGTTGCGCCCGTCCCTGTTCCACTTCACCATGCGGATCTCCTCTTCCAGGGTGTACTGGGTGAGGCCCAGTTTCTGCCCGATAGCCATGCGCTCCCGGTCGATGCCCTCGATGAGGTTCACCACCGGCTGGGGGTTCTCCTTGGGCCCGAAGAGGTGGAAATCCTTGTCGCCGGCATTGATGGCGCCCACATTGCAGATCATGGGCGGCGTGTGGGTGATGGCATTGTAATCCACCAGGATGGTGTCGATGATGTTCTGGCCTTTGCGCAGGGTGTAGTTGTGGGATGCGGGGTACAATGCCTCCAGCACCGGCCAAACCGTCTCCAAGTCCTTCGATGGGAACGCCGCGAAGATCAGGTTCATGGTGCGCGACTCCAGGCGCACCTGGTAGTCGTTCATGCGGGACGCCCCATAGGGCAGGGTGTTGCAGTCCACAAGGTAGACCTTGTTCTTGTTCCCAGCCTCGTCCAGGGCCTTGCGCCACACCAGGGCCGCGCCGCCTTTGCCCAGGCAGATCACGACCTGCCCCTCTTCCATGTAGGGCGCCGCCTTTTCGGCGAACCACTTCACGGCGAAAAACGGCACCGGGTTAAGCACCACCTGGGCGCCCTTGATGGCCTTCGCCACGTCCGTGGTGGCCTCGATCTTGCCGAACTCCCCGGTGGGCTTGGAGTCGATGTCCAGCACCTCGATGCCGCCATGGGCCTTCACCCCGGCTATCTTGTCCTCGGTGCGCCCCAGCATCACCGTCTCGTACCCCAGGCCCGCCATGTCCACGGCGCTCATGAACCCGCCGTTGCCGCTGCCCAGGACCGCCACTTTCTTGATTTCCATATCTTGACTCCTTTCCAAATGTGGGCCTGCGCCCACACGATGCCACTACCGAAACACACATTCCCCGTCATGGCGAGGAGCGAAGCCACACTTGCTGCGAGGAAAGCGCGGCAGGGCAAAGCAATCTCTCTTAACCACAGCAATGAGACACTGTGCATTGCCGCGCTGCCTGTGGCTGTTCGCCATGGCTCCCTGTGCATTGCCGCGCTGCCTGCGCCCACCCGCACCGGCGACTGTGTCAGCCCCTCAGTTTCGCCGTGGCCGCCGCGTCCACCCCGAACCCCTCTGTCAGGGCCACGCCGTATATCTCCTGCGCCGCCCGGCGGGAGATGTAGCCGTTCTTCACGTCCATGGCCACTTTCTCGGCGGGGCGCTTCTTCGGGTCGCCCCAGCCGCCGCCCCCCGAGGGGTAGCTGGTGAACGTGCCCCCGTCGGTCAGGGTCACGGCGCCCTTGGCGGGCAGCAGCTCCTCCCCCGCCAGCCCCTCGTTGATGTATGCCATGTTGCAGGTGCCGGGCAGCCCGCCGAAAAGCCCATAGGGCGGGTTCACCCTGCCGTCCCCGAACATCACCAGGTTCGTCTCCGCGCCGTCGTAGAACTTGATGCGGTACCTGGCCCCGTTGCCGCCCCGGTACTCGCCCGCGCCGCAGGAATCCTCGGTGAATTCATTGAACTCGGTGATGTGCGGGTAGTCCACCTCATTGGTTTCGATATTAGGCGCGATGAGCCCTCCCAGGTCGATGCCGTCGCCGATGTATGGCCTGCCGTCCGCGCTTTGCGCGCCGCCCGCGCCGCCGAACCCATTGAACCCGAACATCACGTAGAAATTCTCGTTGCGGGGGTCCACCCCGGAGACGGTGGGGCCGTTCCAGCGGTTCCACCCCGCGGGCACCCGCCCGGGCAGGATGTCGGCCAATGCCATCCAGCAGGCCTCCAGGATCGCGCATGCGGTGTCCAGGGTGCAGTACGCCACCGGGGCGTTGCCGCTGGGGTTCACCACGCTGCCCTCGGGCGCGGTGATCCGGATGGGCCTGTACACCCCCTCGTTGTGGGGGATGTCAGGGGTGGTGACGGTGGTGAGGAACGCCACATACACGCAGGTGGCGGTGTTCGCCAGGGGCGAGTTGCTGGGCCCCAGGCACTGTGGGCTGGTACCCTCGAAATCCACCAGTGCGTCCCTGCCCTGGATGGTGATTTTGACCTTGATGTCCAGCGGCTCGTCCACCAGCCCGTCACCGTCCAGGGTGGCATGGCCGTGGTACACCCCGTCCGGCAGCCGGCCGATCTCGTCGCGCATGCGGTTCTCCGCATACAGGTGGATGTCCTCGATGGTCTCCCGGGTCTTTTCCTCCCCGTACTTCTCCATCATCTCCAATATCCGCTTCTCGCCCACGTTGCAGGAAGCCACCTGGGCCTTCATGTCCACCCAGATCTCCTCGGGCATGCGGGTGTTGATGCGGATCATGTTGATCACGTCCATGATAGGCTCGTCGCCGCTGTAGATACGCAGGGGCGGGATGCGCACCCCCTCGTGGAACAGCTCCGTGGCCTTGGGGCAGTAGGAACCCGGCTCCATCCCGCCCACGTCGCCGTGATGGGCGCGGTTGATGGCGATGAACTGCAGCCGCCCCCCGAAAAAGATGGGCTTCATGATGGTCACGTCCTGCAGATGGGTACCCCCCATGTAGGGGTCGTTGAGCACGAACACGTCGCCCGGGTGGATGTCGTCGCCGAAATACTTCACGATGGCCTTCACCGACTCCATGGCGGAGGCGGTGTGGCTGGGCACGCCGTCCACCTGGGAGACGATGCGGCAGTCCCAGTCACACACCGCGCAGGAGAAATCATGCGCCTCCGCGAAAATGGGGGAAATGGACGTGTTGATCATGGTGATGCCCATCTCCCGGTTTATGGTCAGCAGGCGGTTGTAGATCACCGCGAATGTGATGGGGTCCTTGGCGCCCTCGAACTCCGCCTTGCGCTTCTCGAGGGCCGCCCCGGTGGTTTTTTCACTCATTGGTCGCTCCTTTCCGTATCTCCATCACCACGTTCCCGAACTCGTCGATGCGGGCGTCCCACTTCGGGTGCACCACGATGGTGGTGATGCGCTCCTCGATGACCGCCGGCCCCTGGAGGCGGTGCCCCACCGTCAGCAGGGCCCTGTCATAGACAGGCACGTCTTTCCAGTCGCCGTACTCTTCGAAATAGAGCTTGCGGGTGTTCTTGACGGCGTCCCCCACTTTCAAATCGCCCGCCGCCTGGCGGCTTAGGTCCGTCTTGGGCACGGTGCCCACGGCGGTGACCCGCAGGTTCACGATTTCCAATGGGGTCGCGGGCGTGTCGTAGCTGTAGAGGCGTTTGTGCGCAGCGTGGAACACCTGGGCAATCTCTTCCAGCTGCCCCTCGGTGATGACGCACCCGCCCGGGATGGGCACCGTCACCTCGTGGTGCTGCCCCACGTAGCGCATGTCCAGGTAACGTTCCAGCAGCGCGTCCTTCGTTTCCACGCCCTCTTTCAAAAGCTCCTCCATGGCCGTCTTTTCCGTGTCGGCGATGCAGGTGTTGAAATCCTCCAGGGAAAGGCCCGGGATGGTCCCCGTGAAGCTGCGCACATTGTCCAGGCGGATGTCGGACTCCAGCATCCCCAATGCGCAAAACACCGACGCCGCCATGGGCACGATGACCGTGTCCGAGCCCACTTCTTCCGCGATCTTGCAGGCATGGATGGAGCAGGCGCCCCCCGCGCTCACCAATGCGAACTCCCTGGGGTCGTAACCTTTCTGCACGGACACCACCTTGGCGGCGTCCGCCATGTTCTGGTTGACGATCTGGAATATGCCCGCCGCTGCCTTTTCCAGCCCCATGTTCATGGGCGCGGCGATCTTCTCTTCCATCATCTGGCGGCATTTCTCTTCATTGATCTTCATCTCCCCGCCCAGGAAGAAGTCCTTGTTCAGGTAGCCCAGGAGCAGGTTCGCATCCGTCACCGTGGGCTTTACGCCGCCCCGGTCGTAGCACACCGGGCCGGGGTAGGAATATGCGGACTCGGGGCCTACGTTGAGCATGCCCCATTGGTCGATCCACGCCACGGACCCGCCGCCCGCGCCGATGGTGTGTATGTCGATCATCGGCTTCGCCACCCTGTAGCCGGCGATTTCGCCCTCGGTGGAGAGTGTGACGGTGCCGTCGTTGATGAGCGTCACGTCAAATGAGGTGCCGCCCATGTCCATGAGGATGAGGTTCCTGGCGCCCGTCATATTGGCGAAGAATATCGCCCCCGTGGCGCCCGCTGCGGGGCCGGACAGCAGCGTGGCGGAAGCGTGGCGGATGGCGGTGTCCGCGGTCATCATGCCGCCGTTGGACGCCACCACGTAAAATGCCTTCTCCAGGCCGTCGCCTTTGAGTTTCTGCTCCAGGTTGGTGAGGTAGACCGTGAGCTTGGGCCCCACGTAGGCATTGGCCACGGTGGTGGACTGGCGCTCGTACTCCCTGATCTGGGGGAGCACCTCGCTGGAATGGGACACGAACACCCCCGGGAGCTCCTCCTCCACGATGGCGCGGATGCGCTTCTCATGGGAGTCGTTCAGATAGGAGAAAAGTGTGCATATGGCCACGGCGGTGACGCCCTCCTTGCGGAAGTCGGCGCAGATTTCCCGCACCTCGCCCTCGTTAAGCGGGGTCACTTCCCGCCCCAGGTAGTCCAGGCGCTCGGCCACGCCCCGGCGCAGGTACCTGGGCACCAGGGGCTGCGCGATGTGCAGGAAAAGGTCCCAGATATTGTCCTTGTGGGCGCGCCGCATCTCCAGGGTGTCCCGGAAACCTTTCGTCAGGATCAGCCCCGTCTTCGCCCCCGTGCCGGTGAGCAATGTGTTGGTGGCCACGGTGGTCCCGTGGACGAACAGGTCCGCGCCCCCCAGGAACGTGCGCAGGTCCTGCCCGAAAAACGCCGCCGCCTTCGCGATGACATTGTACAGCCCGATGGACTGGTCCTCGGGCGTGGACAGCTCCTTGAACGTGTGGATCACGCCGCCCTCGACGATGACCACGCAGTCCGTGAACGTCCCCCCGATGTCTACACCTATCCGGTATCTCATCTCCCTCTACCACTCCTTTCTGGTGCTACCCTCACTGTTGCCATCCCCACTGATGCTATCCTTTCGGATACTACGCTCTTTGATGCTATCCTTTTTGATTCCATCTTCTCTGTTGCCATCCCCAAAACGATACACAGCGAAACCCCTCGCCTCGAGGCATGATTTCCGTACGCCCAGCCGCTGTCACTGCCCTTATACGATTAAATATATCATTTGCCATCGGGTTTGTTTCAATGATTCTCGATAACATAGAAACAAGCCCCTGGGCCATGTTCTTTATCCTCCTGATAGCGCACCTCCTCGTCCGCCAAAGAGTACAAAAACAAAAGCCGGGACTCGCCGTCAACGCGACCCGCACCCGCAAAATGCAGGTGCCGAAGATCACTTCCAGATAAGATGTGCCGCCCCCCACGCCGCCAAACTCCACACGGACGATGTACCTGCGGCGCCAAGCACGTGACGCCGGACGCAATGCGCATACAGCGCACCGGCGCACATACCCTTATCCCACCACGCAAAGTCTTTAGCCGCAAAACAGTTTTATGATGGTCATAGTTTACGATAAAGGAGTGCGATTGTCAAGCAAAATCATGCAAAATGTCAAAATATCTGCTGCTCTTTCTCTTTCTTCTCTTCTGCCTTGATCGCCTCCCACAGCGCCAGGCTCTCTTCGGGGGTGTTCACCTTTGCGTCGCCGAACACGTGCGGGTGGCGGCGGATCATCTTTTGGCTCAGGCCCTCTATCACGTCGTCGATGGTGAATGCCCCCGCCTCCTCGGCGATCCGGCTGTGGAGCAGCACCTGGAGCATCACGTCCCCCAGCTCCTCGCAGAGGTTTTCCATGTCGCCTTTGTCGATGGCCTCGTAGACTTCCTGGCTCTCGTCCGCCAGGCACTGCTTCAGGCTCTCGTGTGTCTGCTCCTTGTCCCAGGGGCATCCGTGGTCCCCACGAAGCTCCGCTATGATCCCGACCAGTTCCCCAAATGTGTGCACGATGTCCCCTTTCTGTTCCATGTTGCACAAAACCGCACCCCGCCCAACCAGACGGGATGCGCCTTGCCGACATCCATTTCTCTGCTTTGCCCTGCCCCGCTCGGCTCTGCCCCGCTGCGCTTTGCTTCGTTTGGCATTGGACCGAGGCACTTTCATTGCAGTCCCACCTAGACCGCGCCCTCACCCACCGTGGCCGCGCCAACCAGTATCTCGATGGCTTTCAGATAGTCGTCCGCCCGCACGGACTCATTGGGCTTGTGCGCCATCTGCGCCTCCCCCGGCCCGAAGAGCGCGATGGTCATGGTAGGGTCGTGGTTTATCAGCACCGACCCGTCGGTGATGTAGGACAGCCCCACGTACTGGGGTTCCAGCCCACAGGCCCGGAACGAATCAGCCAATTCCCGCACAAAGGGGTTGTCTTTGTCCTTTTCGACGCTGTGCCCCAGGCTTAGCCGGTCCAGGTGTCGGCTGTAGGAATAGTCGATCCTGCGCAGCGTCCCCGGCTCTTCCTGCACATTGGCCAGGTCGTTGAGCCTGGTCAGCACCATCTCCTTGGTGATGGCGGGGACCAGACGGATGTCCATCATGATCTTGCACACATCCGGCGTCATGTTGGGCATGATTCCCCCCTCCACCATGGTGATCTGCGCCGTGGCGGGGCCCAGTAGCTCATGGGAAAATGACTCCACGTATGTTTTGATCCCCACCGCCAGCCGGAACGCATCCTCGATGGCGTTGATGCCCTCCTTGGGGTATGCCCCGTGGCCGGTCTTGCCCTTGACTTCCATCTCCAGCCATATGCCGCCCTTTTGGGCCAGGCCGATGGCCATGCCGGTGGGCTCCCCGATGAGGACGAACCGGGCATCCTCCATCAGGCCCGCCTCCACCGCATCCATCGCCCCCGCGGCCCCGCTTTCCTCGTCGCCGGAGCCGATGAAAATGATCTTGTGTTTCAGCGGCGCGCCCGCCCCGGACATAGCGCACAATGCGTACACAAAAGCAGCCAGGCCGCTTTTCATGTCCGCGCTGCCCCGGCCGTAGATACGCCCGCCTTTCTGGATGGGGACCGCCGGGTCGGTTTCCCACCTGTCCAAATCGCCGTAAGCCACCGTGTCCAGGTGCCCGTTCCACACCATGGTGGGGCCGTCTGCACCCAGCGCGGCCACGACGCTGGCTTTCTTGCCGCCCAGGGGGCGGACTGTGGCGCCCACCCCATGGTCTTCCAGATACCGGCGGATGTACTCCGCCATCTCTGTCTCGTCATCTTCCCCATTGACGCTGCGGATGGCCAAAAGGTCCATCAGCAGCGCCAATGCCTCGTCTTTCCAACCCGGTTTCAGGCACACATCCCCCATCGCCAGCCTCCATATGATCCCATATCGACATGCACAAGTCTTCCTAGCACATCATACCATCATTGGAAATGCTTAGCAAGGGACAATGTGACCAATTTACGGCACCCACACCCCATTGGGGCCAACCGCGTGCCCGTCGGGCGTCAGCTCCCCTTTGTACATGGAGCCTATGGGGTGCGGCGTGGGCGTGCCATACACCCACTTCCCGCCCTCATCCTGGTACCAGGAAACGTCGGTGGCCACCTCGGTGAAATAGTACCACTGTCCGTCTATGAGCTGCCACCCGGTGGCCATGACGCCGGTGGTGGGATCCAGATAATACCAATGCCCGTCGGAGGGATCCAGGTGCCAGCCTGTGGTCATGTGGCCGAACCACCCGTCGTGCTCCTCCGACAGGTAGTACCAGGAGCCATCCCCGTCCAGGAACCACCCATGCTCCATCTTGCCGTCGGCGTCGAAATGATATGTGTGGGTGATGGTTTCATCCCCGTATGTGTAGACCAGTTTCGCCCAAGTGGAAACCAGTTTCCCGCCATCGGTGGCCACAAACTCCCAGCCATGCCCATCCTCGTCAAAGAGGTTCCAGATGCCGCCTCCCGCCTGGGGGCCCACGGCATACACATTTGCCGCACCCACGGCCTTCGCCCCGCGCACTACACTGCTGGAAGATCCGCCTGATCCGCCGGAGCCGTAGTTCCTCGACGCAGTGTCGGCCTGGGTATCCGTGTTGCCGGTGTCAGTTGCATCGCTAGGATCCAGGTCCGCAGGATCCGTCGGGTCTTCCACATCGACAGGGTCTGCCGGGTCTCCTTCGCCTGGTTTGGAAAGATCTTCGTCGTCCGGGTCCGCCGGATCTTCATCGTCCGGGTCCGCCGGATCTTCGTCGTCCGGGTCCGCAGGATCTTCGTCGTCCTCTTCCGGTTCGCATTCGCAAAGCGTCACTGCCACCGTCGACGTGCCGCTCAGTTCGGTCCACGACTCTACCCCCAGCGCATCCAGGGAGAATGTCTTGGTCTTGCCGCTGTACTCCTTGATCAGCGCCAATGCCTTGGCATATGCCGAACTGATTTCACCCGGCACCTTCACCTCAAAGGAATATTCATACCCACCCGGCACCGGCACCGTGATCCGGCTCGGGATTTCCGGGATGTCTATGCCGTCGATGCTCGGCAGTTCCACCCGCACAGACTTCGGGATCGACGGGTTGGACAGCGCCACAGCGGCGGTGACGTCGAAATCGCCGGCTTCCACCACAGACTTCGGCGCCGTCACAATGATCACATAGGGGAACGGCGACTCGCCGTCCAGCAGGTCGGCCACGGTCAGCTTCTTGGTCTCTTTGCCCTTGGAAGCCCCGCCGATAAAGATTTCCGCCGTGACGGAAATCGATGCCTTGTTGATCGCCTCCACTATGCCCGCCTCGATGGCCGCAGAGAGCGAATCGGCCTCGCTGCGCACTTCGGCAACCAGTTCCTCCACCGCCGCCTGCGCCTGGGCGGCCACCGCACCGGCCAATGCATAGACCTGCTCTTTGAGCTGGCCCACCGCCTCGTCAAACGCCAGCAGCGCCGCCTCCTTGGCCAGCGTCGCCTCCCTGATGGCAGGGACAGTCACAGCGGCATCCGCCGCACTTTCCGCCACCGGGCCGGCATACTCCGCCGCCGCGGCCTCGATGTCATCTTGGGCCTTTGCGATAGCGCTTTCCAGCGCCGCCCCGGCCGCCGCCAGGCCCGCCTGGGCCATCGCGACTTCCCTTTCTTGCTCCGTCACCGCCGCCTGCGCCAACTCCAGGGCAGAAACCAACTCCGCCGGCGCCCTATCCCCTGCGTCATCCAGTGCCTCCTGCGCTGCTTCAACCAGCGCATACGCCGCTGCATACGCCGGGTTTGGGATCTCTGAATCGGGATCAATGGAATCAAGCTGCATCTGGAGCGCATCAACCCCTTGTCTAGCTGCATTGACAATCGAGGTTTGGTTGTCCAATGCCACCTTCGCCAAATTCATAGCGACTTGTGCCGCAATTTTTGCCAATCCATTGGCGCTATTATATGTTGCGACAGCTTTATCGTATGCTTCTTTCAAACTAGCAAAAAGACTCTCTGCGTCATCCAACGCAGCCTTTGCTGCATCCAACTGACCTTGCACTTCTGTGTATTGTTCATTGGAAATGGTAACTGTTTCCGGAATCGTAGCAAGATTCGCCGTCAGGCTTTCAAGCTCCGCCGCCAAAGCGTCCCTGTCATCACTCCATGCAGCTATAAGGCCCTGGGCCGTCTCCAGTGCCGCCTTCGCCGCCGCCAATGCCTCTTCCCGCAGCTCAAGCTCCGCTTCTGCCGCAGCGATATCCGCCTCCAATGCCGAGAAATCCCCTTCCTTGGCACTGGCTATAAACGCCTCATAGGCCTCGTCATACGCCTGGGCATATGCCACATCCCATGCGTCCTGGGAATATGCCTGGTCGTATGCTATCTCATAGGCCAGCTCGCCGACCTTTTCCCTGGCCTGGGCCAGCAGCTCCTCTATCTTTTCCTGGGCCAGCCCCAGGGCCTCTTCCCCCTGCCCTGCCAGGGCGCCCAGCTCATCTTCCAGCGCCTCGAGCTTGGCGATGATCTCCGCCACCTGGGCGTCGGCCGCATCCTTGGCCTGGTCTTTGAGTTCTTCCACCTGCCGCTGGAGCGCTTCCAGGGCTTCGGTCCCCCTGGCATCAACCGTCACGGTGATCTGGGTGCTTTCCAGGCAGTCCCCGTCGCACTCCGGATCGGTGCAGGCACAGGCAATCGCATCCGGGTCAGTGGTGACATCCAGCACCGCATAGTCCCCCAACCCTGCGGCGAATCCTGTCATGGCGGACCCCGCCACCATCACCAACGAAAGCGCGCATGTTACGGCCGACAGAAACCTTTTCCTAACAGATCTCTTCAAGCTCTTCCGAGTGATTCCTAAGCCCTCCCGGCTCTTTCCCCCGTCTCCCATAAGTCTCTTTTTTGGCATTTTCTCCTCCTCGCATTTTGCTCATCCCGTTTGCCGGGCCTTAAGTTTTCATCCGTGAAATACATCTAGTTGCAAAGGAATCTGTCTCACAAGATGTTGTGTGAACTTGCGTTATAAACTTGGTAATTAGTGGAAACGTACCAGATTATACCAGAAAACTTTACCCAGCTGTCAAAACTAGTCTTTTTCACATCTTAACACAAACAATAATCCCTCGTCAACCCAGAACTTTGGTTTGCCCAGGATTACGCCCGGATTACAATTATCTTACGAATGTCACCAGGCAACACAATTATGGCACATTTTTTCCAAACGTGTCATTTATAAACAACAATACTCATTCGCTTCCCCCTATTCGTCATTGCGAGCCGCTGCAATCGGGGTGTCAATCCAAAACCATCACTCATACCGCAGCGCTTCGATGGGGTCCGACTTGGCCGCCTGCATGGCGGGGTACAGCCCGAAAAATGCGCCCACCCCTGCGGAAAACCCCACCGCAGCCAGCACCACGCCCGGCCTGACCACCGCTTCCATATGCACCAAAGCGCCGCCCACCCAGGCGATGCCCACCCCCAGGCACACGCCCATCACCCCACCCATCCCAGACAATACAGCCGATTCCGTCAAAAACTGAACCAGCAAGTCACCAGGCTTCGCGCCCAATGCCTTGCGGATGCCGATCTCCCGGGTCCGCTGGGTCACGCTCACCAGCATGATGTTCATGATGCCGATACCGCCCACCAACAGCGAGATAGCCGCAATCCCGCCCACCGCCGCACTCATCCCCGCAAGCGCCGTGTCCCAGGTCTCCATTTCCTCCTGCGCCGACATCACCGACAGGGAGCCCTCCGGGATTTTCTTGCGTTTTTCCAGGTAATTCACCAACGAGGCGCCCAGGGAACCCATATCCGTACCCGGCTTCCCGAAGAACTGGATCATCTCGAATGAATCGCCCGGCTTGGTCAGCAACGTGTACGGGATGAACCCCCGCCGCGTCCCCCCGCCCCCTGCCAGCGCCGTCTCCAATGGCGTCTGTCTCGCCCGGTACACCCCCACCACAGTAAATTCCTCCATCGCGCCGCCGATGTCCAGCAACACCACGTTGCCCACCGCCGCGGCGTCCCCGAAGAGTTCCTTTGCG
>JAISUG010000059.1 GCA_031272185.1 Lachnospiraceae bacterium | reverse complement strand
GGGCGGCTGGTGATGACCGAGGAGGCGTATTTCAATTCCCTGGCCAGCGCGGACGCGTTCAAGGCCCTGGGCGTCGAACGCTACGAGTTCGTCGCCACGCTGGACGAGCACACCTGCGAACTGTGCCAGCCCATGGACGGCAAGGTGTTCAAACTGTCCTAGGGGATGGTGGGCGTGACCGCTCCTCCTGGAGGGGGATCAGCGTCTTGGAGCTGACAAATCCCCTGAATATCCCCGCCAGCTGGTAAATCAGTTCGGCAGTCTCGTTGTCCCCGTTCTGGTAGCAACGGGAACGGATCATTTCCAATGTATTGTACAGGCAATGGGGGTGGAACTTTGATTGCAGCTCTGACAGCTCGGCTTCCTTTTGTTTCAACCGGTAAAGCAGCCTCGCATATTCCAGCAGTTCCACTATGCTTTCGATGAAACCCTGGGCCGATGCGGATGAGATCAGCAGCCGGACCCTGTCCTTGAGCATCGCCTTGATGTCGCCGCTGCCGGGGCATTCCCGGGCAAACAGCCTGTTGAGGCTTTGGATCAGGTAGGCCCGTATGTCTTCTTTGACCATGTCCAATGTGCCCCCGCCCCAAAACCGGATGTCACAGTGTCACGCCATCCTTGAAGATGGCGATCTCCCGGTACCCGTTGGCCTCGTTCCTGGTGCGTTCCACGCCCGAGGCAACACGGAGGGTCTTGCAAAAGAGCTCCCCGGCCAAGTCATCCATGCCGGCATCCCCCAGCAGCCGGCCCGCGTCAAAGTCTATCCATCCCGGTTTCTTTGTGGCCAGCGGCGTGTTGGTGGCGATTTTCATCGTGGGGACAGGGGCGCCCACCGGCGTGCCCCGCCCCGTGGTGAAGAGGATGATGTGTGCGCCTGCCGCCATCAGCGCTGTGATGGCGACGATGTCATTCCCCGGGCCGTAGAGCAGGTTGAGCCCCGGCGCCGCGGCCCTGTCGCCATAGTCCAGCACCGCATTGACCGGGCCGGTGCCCCCCTTCTGGACACAGCCCAGGGACTTGTCCTCCAATGTGGTGATGCCGCCCTCTTTGTTGCCGGGGGATGGGTTCTCGTAGACCTCTTGGTTGTAGCGCATGAAGTATTCCTTGAAATCATTGATCATCCGGACTATATCCCTGAAAACGCCTTCGTCCTTGGCGCGGTTCATCAGGATGGTTTCCGCGCCGAACATCTCCGGCACCTCCGAGAGGATGGCCGTGCCGCCGCAGCCTGCGAGCATGTCCGCGACCCTGCCGACCAGCGGGTTGGCGCTGATGCCGGACAGCCCGTCAGAACCGCCGCATTTCAGGCCGATGACCAGTTTCCCGGCGGGAATGCGTTCCCGCTTCGCGCCCTTGGCGTACTCCACCAGTTCGCCGATGATGGCAAGCCCGTCCGCGATCTCGTCCTCGGACTCCTGCGCCACCAAAAACTTCACCCGGTCCGGGTCGAAGCTGCCCAGGAACCCCTTGAAAAGGGGGATGTGGTTGTTCTCGCAACCCAGCCCCAGCACCAGCACGCCGCCCGCATTCGGGTGGTTGACCATGCCCCGCAGGATTGACTGCGTGTATCGCGCGTCGTCGCCCAGCTGGGAGCAGCCGAAAGGGTGGGCGAAAGCGTAGATGCCATCCGTCTCCCCGCCATAGAGCTCATTCCCTTTGCGGGCGAGGGTTTCGGCCACCATGTTTACGCACCCGACGGTGTTGACGATCCAGATTTCGTTGCGGATGCCGACAGAGCCGTCCCTGCGCACATAACCCCAAAATGCGTCGTCACACACCGGGGCGTCGCCGCTTCCCCGCCTGGGCAACCCCACAGGCAGGGCTCCCCGCCGCGATGCGTCACACACCGGGGCGTCGCCGTTTTCCCGCATCCCGTCGCTGCCCTCCCGGACCGTGTCCAACCCGCCAGTGCCGGGAGTATCATGGCCGCCGCTTGTGCGCTTAGGCGCATCGCCCCCGCCGCAGGGCGCCGGTTGCGGTTCGTAGGTGTACTCAAGCAGACCTTTCAGGTTGGTTTTGAGGTTATGGGTGTGGACATGGGCGCCCGCCGGGATGTCCACGGTGGCATGTCCGATGGGGTGGCCGTATTTGATGATGTTTTCGCCCGCCTTGATGTCGGACAGCGCGATCTTGTGCCCCCTGGGGATGTCGGTGCGGGCCACCACCCCCAGCGGCGCCACACCCAGCGCTGCCTCCCCCGGTCCAGGCGCCGTTTCACCTGTGAGGGTCTCGGCGCCGGCCTGGGCGCCCGGCAGGGCCTCCCCCGCGCGGATGTCGGCCAGCGCCACGGCCACGTTGTCCCCGGCGGCTATCTGCAGCGCATTTTTCATTTCAACCTCCATTCCGCCGCTTGCGCCGGCGGCACAAATAGTGATGAAAGAAGTGGCGTGGTTCTTTCACACGAACCTCCATTCCGTCGCTGGCGCCGCGGCACAAACAGTGATGAAATCGCTGATGTTTTCACACAAGCACCCCCCGCAGGGCCTCTTTCGCGCCGATGGTGATGATGTCATGGAAGATGGCGCCCGAGCGCCGGGTGAAGTCCCCTATGGTGTTCAAGTCAACCCCCCAGAACGCCTGGTTCGCGGCCACCTTGCGGACCAGCGCATAAGCAGCCTCCTCGGAACCGTCGAAGCCCTCATAGGCGTCGCGGAAATACTCCAGGACCGCGCCATCGTCCTGTATCCTATACTCGCCGCCGGTTTTCCCTGCCGCTGCTGCGCCACCTGCCCCGAGGGTCTCCTTGCCGTCCTTGCCGACGTTTCCATCATTTCCGTCCTTGCCGCCATGGCCGGCTTCTCCCCCACCTACGCCGCCGCCAGTCCCAAGGGTTCTATTTGCGCCCCAGGCGCCCGCACCCCGCCGCCCGATCAGCGCACCGTCGCGGATCTCGTCGCCCCTGTAGAATGCGCAGAGCGCGGCGAAGGAATATGCCAGGAGCTTTGGCGACTCGCCCTTGCGCTTTTGGTACTCCAGGACGGAGGGCAGGACGCGCGCCTTGTACTTGGACACGGAGTTGAGGGCGATGCTTAGCAGGTAATGCTTGATGTGGGGGTTCGCGAAGCGGTCGAAAACAGCCTCGGCGAAGGATTTCAGGTCGTCGTAGTCCAGGTCCAGGGTGGGGATGACCTCATCAAAAAGCCCCCGCCGCAGGTATGCGCCAAAATCCCCGTCTTCCAGCATCTCCAGCACCGTGTCATGACCCGCCAGGTATGCGCCCAGGACGCTCATCGTATGCGCACCGTTGAGGATGCGCACCTTGCGCATCTTGTAAGGGGTGGCGTCGCCTGTCCACACCACGGACAGCCCCGCTTTGTCAAAGGGCAGTTCCGATGAGAGGGAGGGCGGCCCCTCGATCACCCAGAAGTGGAAGATTTCCGACGTGTCGAGGAGATCGTCCCGGTATCCCAGTTCGGCGCACAGCTGCGCCGCCTCGTCCCGCGGGTAGCCGGTGACGATCCTGTCCACCAGTGTGTTGGTGAACACGTTCGCTTCCTTGACGAAAGTGATGAAATCCTCGCCCAACCCCCACTGCTGCGCATGGCGCAGGACGATGTCGCGCAGCGTCGTGCCGTTGTAGTCGATAAGCTCGCAGGGTATGAAGACCAAGCCCTTGTCCTTGGCGCCGCCGAAGGTGCGAAACCGCTCATACAGGAGCGCCGTGACTTTGCCCGGGAAAGAATTTTGTGGTTTGTCCTCCAACCGCGCCTCAGGGTCAAAGACTATCCCCGCCTCGGTGGTGTTTGACACGACGAAACGCAGGTCGGGGTTTTTCACACATTCGAGGTAGGTTTCGTATTCGGCATAAGGGTTGACGCCCCGGGTGATAGACGTAACCAGCCGTTTCTGCACGACGGGCTTCCCATCTTCCAACCCCCGGGCAAAGAGCGTGTACAGCCCGTCTTGGTCGTTCAGCATGGAAACCATGCCCTGGGCGATAGGCTGCACCACCACGATGCCGCCGTCATAATAGCCTTCCCCATTGATGACGTCTATCATGTAATCGACGAAAGCGCGCAGGAAATTGCCCTCGCCAAACTGCATGACCTGCTCGGGCAGGGCCATTTTCGTCCCGACCTCCAGGCCCGGGCGCCATTCAAAACCGCTGTTCAGCAAAGCCCTTGTCAATTTTTCCATCTTGTATTGCCCTCCGTTTCGTGTTCCTTTATATCATACCATGTTTCGGTCAAACTTGCACCATATATCTGTCATCGTTTCGTTTCGATGGAAGAGATTGACAGTGAGTCGCCATCAAGAACGAATGCGGGCCCTTCCCCGTTGCATGGCTTCACGTTTTTGAAGACGACATTTCGGGGGGGTTTATGGAAGCTCGGCTGCGTGGTGGTGGCTCCGGTCGCCCGGCTTATATGATAACTCTGCCGCCTACGTCTACCCCGACGGCTCTGTCTACTGCGGTGGCGGCGCTGTCGGCGTCCACAACGGCCGTGAGGACTCGTCCGGCGGCGGCAGCGGCTTCCCATTTTCTATATAACAAACACTTGAAAACTTACCCGATTTGATGTATGGTAAGATCACAAGTTTGCCAGAATAAGCAGCAAATGGGGTTTTTGAGGGACCCAAATGAAATGACCTTACGGAGGCGGCGGAATGGCTCTTGATGCGAGTAAGAAGAGAATAAAAGACGGAAACCCGGATTTCCGGTCTATTGTCACGAACAACGGGCTGTATATTGATAAGACAAGATACATCAAAGAACTCGAGGACATAGGTGAATTCAACCTTGTGCTGCGCCCGAAGAGGTTTGGGAAGTCGCTCTTCACAAGTATGCTGATGTATTACTACGATGTTGAGTATAAGGATGAGTTCGACAAACTGTTCGGTGGACTATACATCCACGAGCATAAGACGCAGCTATCGAACTCATATAATGTGCTGAAATTCGACTTCAGCGGTATCAGCTCAGATCCGGATAAGTTGGAGGACGACTTCACCGATAAGGTGAAAATGTACCTAAAAAGTTTCATCGCGAGAAAAGATTTAGGTTTCCAATTGGAGGA
>JAISUG010000006.1 GCA_031272185.1 Lachnospiraceae bacterium | reverse complement strand
TTGTCTTTCAGGAAATCCCGCAGGAAATCCAGGTAGTCTTTCTGGGCCTCGTCGTCGTTGGGGTTTAGCCTGAATATGCAGTCCCATTCGTCGATGATGACGACCATGCCGATGCCGGTTTCTTCGTAAACCGCTTTCAGGTAGTCGATAAACGTTTCGTAAAGCTCCGCCTGGATATCGGGATAGGCTTTCGAAAACTCATGGGTGAGCGAACGTTCAATGCGGGAGATCATGTCACTTGCGGAGGATCGCCTGATCATGTCTGCCATGTTCAGGAAAATGACATTGTACTTGTTCAAATGCTGCCGGAAAGAGGGGTGATTTTCGATCTCCAGCCCCGCAAACATCCCTGCGGTGTCGCTGCCGCATCCATAATATGCGCTCAGCATATTGGCAGCCATGGTTTTGCCGAACCGGCGGGGGCGGCTGACGCAGACGAAGCAGTCGTTTGTATTGATTTTTTTGTTCAATTCAGCCAGCAGGCCGGATTTGTCCACATAGGGATTGTTGTTGATTGCTTTTTGAAACTGGGCATTGCCTGGGTTCAAATAAGTTCCCATTGTTTACCTCTCGACATATATGTGAAGTATGCGTTCGCTGACTTATGATTCCACGATACCACAAATCCCCCTTTGCGTCAATCGCAACAGGACTGGTTTCGCGAATGCGGGTTGGGGCGGGGCACAATTCACACTATAACCAAACGAAACGGTTATATCCCCATGGGCAAATCAATCAAAAACGGATGGAAAACAAGGGCAAAGGACATTGGCGGTCGAAAATGCATTAATACTGTGCCATTATTTACCATTTTCTTGACGTGCGAAAGTTGAGTCATTAAAAATCCTATTGATTTAAGAAATTGGCGGCTGTATAATAATCATTGCATTGGTGATGGAAGGACGAATGCTCCTCCGGCTTTAGGAGATCCCAGCAGAGAATTGAAGCACTAAATGGGATAAGGATACAAAACGCTATGGGATATGATCTGACGAGGGTGCACCGGGCGAATCTGGATATGCTGCTGGAGATCGACCGGATATGCCGCAAGCATGGGATCGCGTATATGCTGGATTCGGGGACGCTGCTGGGCGCGGTGCGCCATCAGGGCTTCATCCCTTGGGACGACGATGCGGACGTGGCGTTTGCCCGGGGGGAGTACGAGCGGTTTCTGGCAGTGGCCCCCGGGGAGCTGCCGGCGGGGATGACGCTCCTGGACTACCGGGGCATAAGCGGCGGCAAGGCATTTTACGACTTCACCTGCCGCATCGTGTACGAGGGCAGCCGTACACATGACGACACGGCGGAGATGGCGTACTACTGCGGGGCGCTGAACCACCTGTGGGTGGACCTGTTCGTGCTGGACCCATTGCCCGGGGGCAAGCTCTCCCAGGCGCTGGTGATATTGGCCCAAAAGGCGCTGTATGGCATGGCGATGGCCAGGCGGTATCGGATCGATTTCGGAAAGTACTCTGTGGCGAACCGAAGCTTCGTGGGCGCACTGTCCGCCCTGGGCAGGTGCGTGCCGCTGTCCTGGGTGTATCGGATGCAGGAGCGGGTCTCCATGGCGGGGTGGGGGAAGCGGGGCAGGGCAACCGGTGCCATGCCTGCTTGCGACGTGCCGGGTGATGGGCTACGGTTGGGCGGCTTGGCAGGCAGATCGAACGTCTCAATTCATGCGAATCGGAGTGACGACGTCGGTCAAGCGACTGTTGGAGCTGCCGGCGAAGTCGCTGCCCCGTCGCATGGGAACATCTGGTACTTCAGCAACTACCAGCCGGATTTCCTCTATGTGCGCTGGCCGGAAAGCTGGGTGCGGGAAACGACGGAGCTTGCGTTTTGCGGCGCTAAGCTCATGGCCCCGGCCCATTGGCATGAGGCGCTGACGCTGCTTTACGGCGACTACATGGAGCTGCCGCCGGAAGAAAAGAGGAAGCCCAGCCATTCGGATGTGGAGATCGTGGTGGGGGATGGAGGCTGAATCCACACTCCGGGGCTCCTACCCCGCTTAAGTCACAGCGAGGGGTGGCACGACGAAGACTTGCGACAAATTCTCACCAACCAATGCGTTTGTCCGCTTGAGTCACAGCGAGGCGTGGCGCGACGAAGCAATCCACGTCTGTGAACGACAGTAGATAGCCGCGCCGCCAATGGCGGCTCCGGGTGACGTGAGAATGGTGACGGATGGAGGATAAATGGCAGTCACATATAAAGAACACCTGGTATCCGTGGTGGTGTCCGTGTATGATGAAGAGGGGGCGCTGCCGGCCTTTTATGCGGAGGCGAAGCGGGTGCTGGGGGGCATCGCCCACGGTGCGGCGGGCGGGTCTTCGGGTGGAGATACTGCGCCGCAACTGCAAGGGGGCATCGCCACCGTGGCGGCGCATTGGTCCTGGGAGCTCATCTTTGTCAATGACGGGAGCCGGGACGCCAGCCCGGGGATCCTGGATGGGTTCGCGGCGGGGGACGCCCATGTGAAGGTGGTGCATTTTTCCCGGAATTTCGGCCATGAGGCAGCCATGCTGGCGGGGATCGACTATGCCCGGGGGGAGCTCATTGTCTGCCTGGACGCGGACCTGCAGCACCCGCCCGCCTGCATCACGGAGATATTGGGGAAATACCTGGAAGGGTACCAGGTCATCACCATGGTGCGCATGGGAAACCCCGACACAAGCGCCCTCAAACAGTGGCTGTCCAGGGCATTTTACAGGCTTGTCAACCGGCTGGCGGGGATGTCGTTCGAGGAGAACGCGTCAGACTTTTTTGCGGTGGGGGGCAAAGCAGCTGCGCTGCTGCGGGGGCACTACCGGGACAAGGTGCGCTTCCTGCGGGGGTACGTCCAGTGCCTGGGGTTCCGCAAAACCGCCATCCCATACACGGCGGCGCGCAGGGTGGCGGGGGAGAGCAAGTATAGTTTCCGCAAGCTTGTGCGGTTCGGCGTCAACACCATCATGTGTTTTTCCGACCTGCCCCTGAAACTGGGGATTTATGCGGGGGCTTTCGCCGGTGCGCTGGGTGTGCTGATGATGGTCTACACATTCGTCACCTGGGTGATGGGGGCCACGCCCAGCGGCTACCCCACCATCATCATCCTGATGTGCTTCATGTTCGCCATCCTCTTCCTGCTGGTGGGCATCATCGGGAACTACATCGCGGTGCTTTTCGAGGAAACGAAGGACCGCCCCATCTACATCGTGGACGAGACGCGGAACCTGTGATACAGGTGTTACGTAAATCGACAGAATGCATTTGAAATGACTACCTCCGAGGCATGGCGTTTCAGATATTCTTTCCTGCACGCTGACACACAGCCCTCCCGCCCTAAATCAGCCATGCCGGGACCATCCAGTTCTTCCTGTCGATGGGGAGCACATCGGGGGATAGGCAGACCACCGCGCCGGTGCCGATGTCTGTCTTTAGGTGGGCTGCGCCGGAAAACCTGTCTTCTTCGCTGGGTTCTTCCGCGATGGGGTCCAGCACAGAGAAATGCCTCGTGGCATCCTTGGGGGCGGCGCTTTTCTTGATCTCGATGGGGTACACAGTGCCATCCTGGTGGATGATCAGGTCGATTTCCTTTTTGTCTCGATGGTCCGGGGATAGTACATATGGTGACCTCATGTGCGGCGGATGACCGCATTATCAATGTAAATCTAAAATTGGATTTTATAATAACATAAATCCAGCGCATCGTCAAGGATGTGGCGTCACCCCACCATCCCCTTGGCATCCTTGAAAAAGCTCCCGATGATGAGCACCATGATGATCCCCACGGGGAACGCGGCGATCATGGACACGGTCTGGAGGTTTGACATGGAGCTCTCGGAGAAGAGCAGCGCGATGGGCAGCAGCATGAGGACGATGGACCAGAAGAGTTTCGTGTTGCGGTGGGGTTCCTCGCCCTGGGCCAGCTCCTTGTAGGAATATGAGGCGGCTACCAGAGCCAGCGCGTCAAATGACGTGGCGTAGAACGCGATCATGGTGATGGCCAGCAACAGGAGCCCCAAAGAGGACAGGGGCAATGTGCGCATGATCTGGAGGATGGGCGCATAGAGGTCTCCGTTCGCGCCATAGGCCCCCAGCAGGTCCAGCTTGCCCATCACCTGGAGGGACAGCCCATAATTCCCCAGTATAATAAAGGAAACAAAGGTGCCGGAGAGCCCGAAGATGTACCCGCCCAGGACCGTCTGGCGGATGGTGCGGCCCTCGCTGATATTGCCGATGAAAAACGGGGTGGCCACGCACCAGACCATCCAGTACGCCCAGTAGAAGCAGGTCCAGTTCTGGGGGAAGGAATTCTCCCGGAGGGGGTCGGTGTATGTGGACAGGGCGAAGAAGTTCTGGGTCAGGTTCCCCAGTGCGGTGAGGCCGGTCTCGATGATGTAGCGCGCCTGGCCGCCGCCCAGGAGCACGTAGAGCAGCAGCGCGAAAAACAGCCAGGTGCAGGAGGCCGCCAGCTTCGCCACGCCTTTCATGCCGAAATACACCGTGATGGTGTAGGTGAGGCCGATGACGAGGAGGATCCCGATGGTGAGGAAACGGCTGTCGGGCAGCCCCGTGACGGCGGCGATGGCGCCGGAAAGGAGGGGCGTGGCCAGGGAGAATGTGGTGGCGGTGCCCGCCAGCAGCGCGAAGACCGCCAGCAGGTCAATGAGCTTGCCTACGGGACCGTCCACCCATGCGCCCAGAAGCGGCCTGCAGCTCTCGGAATACTTCTGTTTGGAGCGCTTGCGGACGTGGAGCATGAAGCCGAAGGCCACCGCCAGCACCAGGTAGAAACTCCAGGGGATGGGCCCCCAGTGGAACAGCGGGAAAGTGGACGCCCAGTCCTGCATGGCCCCCAGGTCCGTCACGTGGCTCTCCCCGGCGTAGAGCATCCACTCGCACAGTGAGTAGAAAACGATGTCCGCCGCAAGCCCGGCGGTGAACATCATGGAACCCCATTGGAACGGGGTGTAGCGGGGCTTGTCAAGGTTCCCCAGCCGGATTTTGCCGTATTTGGAAAATGCCAGGTACAAGGAGACGAGGAACACGCCCAGGCCGATGACCAGGTAGTAGGCGGAGAAACCGTCGCCCAGCACCGTGCGGATGGCCTCCAGCACGGACCTGGACCCGGTGGGGAACAGGAAGAAGAACAGGCACAGCGCCAGGATCACCAGGAAGGGGACCACGGTGATGAACCAGTCGATGTGGTGGGGGAGGGCCGGTGCAGACACGGCGGCCCGGTGCGTGCCGTCCTGGTTCGGCGTCTGCGCGCCTGTCTGGTGCGTGCCGGCCTGGTTCGGCGTCTGCGCGCCTGCCTGGTGCGTGCCGGCCTGGTTTGGGGTCTGGGGGCCGCCGGAAGCACCGTTGGGGTTTTGTGTCGAATGTTCTTTCATAATGTGTAGCCTCCTGGTAGTTTATGTGCTTTGTGGGGGATCCTGCGTCCCTTGGCCGATTGCAGCAGTGTGGGAACGGACATATCTCTATGCCTGTGTTCAAAAATAATCCAAAATCGAAATTATTGAACATAATACCACAGCCATACGGAAAATGCAAGGGGTACCGGAAAATATTTTGCGTTCTTGGGGGAGGGGCGACGGCGAGACGGCGAAGCGCATGGGTACCGGAAAATATATTGTATGCCTGGGGGAGGGGGATATCTCGTCTGCCATGGCGGTGATGCGGCCGGCAAAGGGGCTCCGAAAATATTTAATATTTCCTGACGGTTTGGAAAAGGCACTACAAAAAGGGTGGGTGTTGGGGTATAATGAATCTCGCCGGTGGGGCGGTTGCGCAGTTGTATGTGGGTCTGGCGCCGGCGACAGGTCTGGCTGCATGGGCGGCCGCCTGGACGGTGGTGTCGCCGCATCAGGTAGGCAACACGGGTTTTGCAGGTTAGGAGTGTATCATGAAGCATGGGTTTGTCGTTTTGGGATGTGTGTTCTGTGCGGTTTGGTTCGCTGGGTGCACGCAAAGTACGATCGTGGAAAGCGTGGTGAACGATGCCACCTATGGGCTGGACCCGGATCTGGAGACCCACCCCATGGGGATCGAGATCGACTGGGACCAGGTAATGGACGATTGGCGGGAATCATTCGAGGACCGCTCGGTGTACCCCATGGCGCACAGCCTTGACTATACCAGGGACGATGACAAGGAATACTTGGAAGTGTTTGTGTACGTGCAGCCGGGCACCAGCCGGGAGGAGGCCACGGACTACGCCACCGAGGCGCTAAAAGGGCTGAACGACTGTGTCTACATGCAGGATTTTTCCTTTGAGAAATCCTCGGTGGACTCTTACGGGAGTTTCGTGAGCATCTACTCCACCCACGTGGTGGTGGCGCCCTATGACACCAAGGACGACGAGTCCACGTGGCTGGGGGAGGCGATGATACCGCCCATGGAGTATTACCCGGTGGGTGCATTTGCGAAAGTCGCAATCGCAGGCGGCACCGTTTCTGCCGTGGATGGGACGGAAGCGGGAAGCGAGGGGGCCGAGGACGCAGAGGACGCAGAGGACTAAAAATGGTGGTGGCGGACGGCCTGGCAGGTAGCGGAAAAATTGACAGGTAATGGCGGACGGCCTGGCATGTGATGGCGGCAGGCCTGACGATCTGACATGTAACGACGGCAGGTCTGGCAGGTCGCGGAAGGACTGGCATGTGACGACGGCGGGTCTGGCAGGTGGCGGAAGGACTAGCATGTGACGACGGCAGGCCTGACATATGAGAAAATTGCGTTTGCAGGGGATTGGGGATAAACGGGGGTACGAATGGTTGGGAGATATGCGGGGACCGCGCCGGGCGGTATGTTGCGAAACGGGCGGTTCAGATGTGTGCGAATACTCAAGAAATCACTTGGGGTGTTCGCGGTGTCATGGGCGATAGGTTCCTGGGCGGCGTTTTCAGGGTGGGGCGCGGTGGATGGGGGGTATTCGGTGACGCTGGAAGCCCCGATCGTCACGGACATACTCGACGGAAACGGGCAGGTTGCCCCTGCAACGGATACCGTAGCGCCGGGCGCATCCGATGGGCTGTCGCTTCCTGCGGCGGATGCCCCGGCGAGTGTTGTGTCTGACGGGCAGGATGCGGACGGGGCGGATATCACGGTGGTGGCGTCCAATGGACAGTCGCCCACCCAGGCCATAGGCACCGCCAGCCCTGACGGCCAGCCGGAGGGACCGGCGGGTTCGGCCGGTGTTTCCGTGACCCAGACCCCATTCGGGCCAGGGATGACATACCTGGACGGCCAGAAGATCACCATGCTAGCGGGGCAGGGCGACGGGCAGATGATGTCGTTCGTCATAGAGACCGCGGGCGGCCGCCTCATCGTGGTGGACGGGGGGCGGGTGCCGGATGCACAGCGGTTGACGAGCTTCCTCATGGAGAGGGGCGGCCATGTGTCCGCCTGGCTGCTGACCCATGCCCACGACGACCACGTGGGCGCGTTGTACACCATACTCAACGACCCCGATAGCCCGCTGACCATCGACGGTGTATACTATAGTATGTTCGACGCGGCCACCTATACGGCTTTTGCCCCTGAGGACAACGAGTGGGCTCTGCGGATGCTGGATACATTTTCCAAAACCAGCCCCTGGATACTCCACCCGGATGTCCGCGCAGGGTATGAGCTTTACGTGGACGAGGTACACATCATGGCTCTCAACAGCGCCTACCTGTGCGAGTCTGACGTGCTCAACAACTCTTCAGTGGTCTGGCGGATGGAGATGGGTTCCAGGAACGTGCTGTTTTTGGGCGACCTGGCCGAAGAGGGCGGGTGGAAGCTGCGCTCTGACATAGACTCTGCGCTGCTGCGGGCGGATGTGGTGCAGATGGCCCACCATGGCCAAAACGGCGTGGACAGGTCATTTTACGAAGCTGTCTTCCCGCAGGTCTGCCTGTGGACCACGCCCCAGTGGCTCTGGGACAACGACGCGGGCGGCGGGCCCGGCACCGGCCCATGGCGGACGCTGGAGACCAGGGCGTGGATGGCCGAGCTGGGCGTGGCGCTGAACCTGAGCGTGAAAGACGGGGACAAGACGCTTAAGTAAGGGGCATGCCGAGACTAATGTCGGGCGCGCATTGTTTGGTTGGCGGGGCAATGACTCGGCGCATGAAGGGGGAGCAGTTGTGGAACGCGGTTGTGGTACGCAGTTGAGGGGCACAGTTGGGGACGCAGTTGAGGGGCGCACTCGGGGGGCGCAGTTGTGGGACGCACTCGGGGGGCGCAGTTGTGGGACGCAGTGGGCGGTGGCGCAAGAAGCGGCCGGAAAACAGAGAGGAGGAGCTGATCGACGAGTCAACCAGCTCCAGATTATGAAAAAAACGTATCAGCATGTCGGCAATCACGGACCACGACCGGTTGCTTGCAAGTCATATTCTATGGAAGAAACATGATTAAACTATGCACGGGATGTAAAAGGTTTTTGAATCTTTTTTGAATAAAATGTGAATGTGACAGAGGACACAGGAGAAAGGAAGAGCAAATGGAACAAAACCCGATAGTCACCATAGAAATGGAAAACGGCGGCGTCATCAAGGCGGAGCTGTACCCGCATGTGGCACCCAACACCGTAAACAACTTTATCAGCCTGGCAAAGAAGGGGTATTATGACGGTTTGATCTTCCACCGCGTCATCAAGGGTTTCATGATCCAGGGGGGCTGCCCCCAGGGCGTGGGCACCGGCGGGCCGGGGTACTCCATCGTGGGCGAGTTTTCTAAGAACGGCCATGTGAACGACCTGCGCCACACGGCTGGTGTGCTGTCCATGGCCAGGTCCCAGAGCCCCAACTCCGCTGGTTCGCAGTTTTTCATCATGCACGAGGACTCGCCCCATCTGGACGGCCAATATGCCGCTTTTGGCATGGTGATCGACGGGATGGACGTGGTGAACCGTATCGCATCGGAGCGGGTGGACCGGAACGACCGCCCTCTTGCCGAGCAGAAGATCAAGAAGGTGACGGTGGACACACAGGGCGTGGAGTACCCGGAGCCTAAGAAGGCGTGACTAAAGCAGATGGTGCCGGCGTTTGCAAAAGAGTCCTCTCAATCGTGCCCGTCAGCTGCACCGGCACGCCCTGACGCAGGCAGTTGGTGCCGGCGCTTGCAAAAGAGGGGTACTGCGTCTGTATCGCCCGGAGCCTAAGGGACATGGTGCGATAGCGGCGCTGCCTCATGGCATCAGGCGGGAGGGTCAAGGGTTCTCGAATATATACCGGATAAGCGCTATGCATACGTCCCGGCGCTGGGAGTTGACGATGATGGCCAGATGTGCATTGCCGTCCGAGAGGTTGCACCGCCTCGCAAAGTCGGTGCCGGAGATGTCCAGGACGCAGGGGAAAGGCACCCCGTCGGAGCCGGGGTAGGCAAGCAGGCGCGGTGACAGGGTTTGCAGCAGGTCCGGGGGCAGGGCGGCTTCCAGCGGGGCGAATGCGTCATAGGCGGCGTAGTTGGCCATGGCGCTTTCCCCGGATATGAACACGTCCATCTCCTGGGCGGCGATCATGGCGGTGAGTTTGGTGACCGTGGCATACGTGGTTTCGGACACCGGGGCGTCCGGGCCCAACTGGGCATACAGTTCCTCGGCGGTGACCAGCTGCTTGGCGCCCATCCCCTCATGGGAGCGGAAACCCTCTGTCACCGGCGTGAGGTCGAGGGCCCCGGCATTGGGCTCGGATATCAGGAAGACGGCATTGATCATAGTGTCAAATGTGCCCCTGTACACCGTGGAGGCGACTATCCCGATGAAAAGGCAGGCGAGGAGTATGCCAAGGAAGTGGAATTTATAGTATTCCGCCAGGTACCACAGCAGGTCCTTGGGCGGCATCCGGCGCATCTTTTCGATTTCCGTACGAAAGCTCACGGGAGCTCCTCCTTCGGGGGTGGGGGTTTTTGTACAGCCGGAATCCGCCCTATTCGGGCTGCTTCCTCATGTTTGTTCGGTGCTCGACTTCATGCGGTTGCGTGCAAGCACGCACCGCATGTAGGCTTCGCACCTTGTATCATACACATTGTACCGCAAAGACGGGGGTATTGCAATGTTTTCAAATCTTTTTAACTATGACAACCCATTTTGGCGGTTCATGGGCAAACTTTGGGATTTGATCTTGTTGAACATACTCTGGATCATTTGCAGCATCCCGGTATTCACCATAGGCGCCACGTCCACTGCGGTGTATTATGTGACGCTGAAACTGGTCAAAGACGAAGAGGGTGCGACGATCCCCTCTTTTTTCCGTTCGTTCCGGGATAATTTCAAACAGGCCACCGTGCTGTGGTTGATGCTATTGGTGGTGGTGTTCGTGCTTGTGTTTGACTGGCGGTTCGCTTTGGTGGCGGGGGGCTCTGCCTTCGCGCAGATCGGGATGAGGGCTGTTTTCGGGTGCCTCAGTTTCGTGGTGCTGGCGACGGTGGTTTACCTGTTCCCCCTGCAGGCCAGGTTTTACAACCCTGTGAAGCGCACCATAATCAATGCCTGCCTCATGGCCATCCGCCATTTCCCCAAAACCATCGCCATGCTGGTGACGGACGTGGGGCTGGTGGCGGTGTGCGTCTTCGTGTTCCCCCAGGCGGCCATCATCCTGTTCCTGTTCGGGTTCCCCCTGTTCGCATTCCTCAACTCATACGTGCTGGTGACCATTTTCGAGAAATACATGCCCAAGGAAGGGGAAAGCCCCGAGGGCGAAGGCATTGCAAGGGAATCGGGCGGACTGGATGGGAGCGGCGCCGATGGGTGAATCCATGGGGCTGCGGCGATATAAAACACTTGCTTTTTTCCTCCTTTTTAGGTAGTATAGTAACTGGCTGAAAGCGGCGCCCCTACGGGGGGTGCTGATTTGAAAAGTAAAGCGAGATATGTGAAAATGGCGCTGACGGCGGCGGTGCTGCTGGTGGCGGGCATATGTTTCCTGACACGGATGGGCGCGGTAAGAGACGAGGGACCGGCAGTTGACCACGTTTCCGACGTCAGCATGGGGGGTGCAGCCACGCCAATTGGTCTGGATGCCTTGACCGGCCCGGCACTCGACCATGGTTCCGATATCATCGAGGGAGAGACTGTCATCGTCCCACGGGACGATGAGCAGGAAACAGCGAGC
The DNA here is from genome assembly GCA_031272185.1 of Lachnospiraceae bacterium. Classification (GTDB taxonomy): domain Bacteria; phylum Bacillota; class Clostridia; order Lachnospirales; family Lachnospiraceae; genus JAISUG01. The sequence goes on along the minus strand of JAISUG010000006.1, from coordinate 24,488 downwards.
GACGCGGCCGAAACACTGCCTCAAGCAGCAAGCGCTGCTGCCGAGACACTGCCTCAAGCAGCAAGCGCCGCGGCCGAAACACTGCCTCAAGTGTACGTCCATGTGTGCGGTGAGGTGAATGCGCCCGGTGTGTACGCGTTTGACGAAGGCAGCAGGTTGGTGGCCGCCATAGAGATGGCGGGCGGGTTCACGGAGTGTGCGGACACCGATTACTGGAATCTGGCCACGGTGCTGGTGGACGGCATGAAGATCGAAGTGCCGGATCGGGAAAAGGCGCAGATCCTGCGGGAGCAGGGCGATAGCGCCGGCGGTTCGTTGTGGGGCGCTTTAGGAACCGGGGGCAGCTTGACGACAGGCACATCCGGTGGCGCCGGAACCCCTGGCAGCGGCGATGCGACGGCCGGTGCCACAGGCGCCTCTGTGCCCGCAAAGATCAACATCAACACCGCCACAAAGGAGCAGTTGATGACGCTAAGCGGCGTGGGGGAGAGCAGGGCGGGGGACATCATACGTTTCCGGGAGGCCCATGGGGCTTTCGGCAGGATAGAAGACATCATGCAGGTGAGCGGGATCAAGGATGCACTGTTTGGCAAGATAAAAGACGCAATCTGCGTGGATTAGCGGGGCGGCGCGGCCGGAATGTGTGGTGCGACTTGCATGGATTGGCGCAGGAGGACACGGGGGCAGCAGGCGGCGTGTGATCGGATGGAGCGTTGCGGCCCGCATGTACGGACAGTGAGGGGACATGGCCAAGGTGCTGGTGGTTGACGACGAAAAATTGATCGTGAAAGGCATTCGTTTCAGCCTGGAGCAGGAGGGGATGGAGGTGGACTGCGCCTATGACGGCGAGGAAGCGGTGGAACTGGCGCGCAAAACCGAGTACGACATGGTGCTGCTGGATGTGATGCTGCCCAAAAGGGACGGTTACGAGGTGTGCCAGGCGATCCGGGAGTTTTCCGACATGCCGGTGATCATGATCAGCGCCAAGGGCAACGACATGGACAAAATCATGGGGTTGGAGTACGGTGCGGACGACTATATGACCAAGCCATTCAACATATTGGAAGTCAAGACCCGCATGAAGGCCATATTGCGCCGCAGCGGCAAAGGCAAAAAAGCAGGTGATGGCACCGAGCAGACGCGGTTCACATGCGGCGGCCTGGCCTTGGACACGGAGTCGCGAAGCGTCCGGGAAGGGAAGAGGGAGATCAACCTGACGGCGAAGGAGTTCGATTTGCTGGAGCTGTTCATGCGAAACCCGGGCAAGGTGTACAGCAGGGAGGCGCTGCTGAAACTGATTTGGAGCAACAGAACCCCGGAGGGCGGCGACGTGCGCACAGTGGACGTGCATGTCCGCAGGCTCCGGGAAAAGATCGAACCGAACCCGGGCGACCCGCGCTACGTCCAGACCAAGTGGGGCGTGGGGTATTATTTTCAAGGGGCGTAGGGGGTAGGGCATAGTGTATAGTGCATAGTTCATAGGGCATGGGGCATGGTTCAGAGTGCAGAGGGCAGAGGGCAGAGTGCATGGGGCAGAGGGCATGGTTCAGAGTGCATAGTACATGAGGCATGGTTCAAAGTGCAGAGGGCAGAGGGCAGAGTGCATGGGGCTGAATACAGAGGGTATAGGTGATGGTGGTTAGGTAATGGGAATGGAGAATGGCAATAGGAATTGGAGAATGGCAATGGGAATTGGAGAATGGCAATAGGAATTGGAGAATGGCAATAGGAATTGGAGAATGGCAACAGGTATGAGGGCAGTTGGGCGATCAGCTTTGGATATAGCGAACAGCATAGGAACAAGCATTGAGTAAATCTAGGAGGATAGGGACATGAAGCGTTGGAAAATGTGGAGATTACTTGCGGTGACGGCTATGGTGGCGGTGATGGGGGCCTGCCTGCCGCTTGCGTCTTTCGCAGCTACGGAAGAGGATGAAAAAGAGGAACTGGAGCAGGTGTCCGACCTGTGGTGGAACGATGCGGGCACGGTGATTTACTGGGAGCCGGTGGAGAACGCCTACCAGTACAAGGTGTCGCTGTACCGGAACTCCGCTGGGACCGGCACGCCATTGTACACAAAGACGGTTTCCAGATCCACCCACAGCTTGGATGTGTACTCCAAGATGAACAACGTCGTGGGCGTCTATACGTTCAGGGTGCAGGCACTGGGAAAAGGGGACTACACAAACGCCGAGGTTTCCGACGTTTCCGACTATTATGAGCTGGAAACAGAGATGGTCGCTGCGCGCAAGGCGGCCAGGGAGGAATCGGAGGCGGAGGAAGAGAGAAAACAGACCGCCACTGGTGATATCGTGCCAGGTCTAGCCGGGGGGCCGGGCGTCACACCCCCCGCCACCGCAAACGAATGGATCGAAGACACCGCCAAGGGGCTGTGGTGGTACCGGCATGCGGACGGCAGCTACACCAAGCTCAACTGGGAGCTCATCGACGGCAAATGGTATTATTTCGATGGGGATGGCTGGATGGTCACGGGATGGCTGGAGTGGGACGGGGGCAGGTATTACTTGAGCCAGCTCCATGACGGCACATATGGGGCCATGGTCACCGGGGCGATGCTGGAAGATGGCGTGGCATACCATTTCGAGGATTCCGGGAAATTGATCGAGTCAGTGGCGAGGTAAGGTGCGAGCCGTGGTGCGGGTCCTGGTGCGAGCCGTAGCCCGAGCTTGGGCACAGGCATAGGCCGCTGCCGGAAAGACACTGCCCCAGTGGGCGGTTGGTGTCGCTGTGTCTGTGCCCTCCGTGGGGGCAAACGCATGCTGCGGCATGTACGGGCCGGGATGCGGGCTGTGCTGCGGGTCCTGGTGCGAGCCGGGATGCGGGCTGTGCTGCGGGTCCTGGTGCGAGCCGGGATGCGGGCTGTGCTGCGAGTCCTGGTGCGGGCCGGGATGCATTATGGTTGTGAAGTGAGTCGGAAAGGGGACCGTAGGGATGGAGCCGGAGAGCAGGAACACCCACAAGGTTTACGAAAAGGAAAAGATCGGGGAGGTGTCCATCGCTGACGAAGTGGTGGCCATCATAGCTGCCTTGGCGGCGATGGAGATCGATGGCGTGGACTCCATGGCGGGCAACATATCCAGCGAGCTGGTGAGCAAGCTGGGCATGAAGAACCTGTCCAAAGGGGTCAAAGTCCTGGTGACGGACGGCAGCGTGTCGGTGGACCTGGCGCTGGTCATCCGTTATGGCTACCACATCCCCCAGGTGTGCGAGCAGGTGCAAGAAAGGGTCAAAAACGCCATCGAGACCATGACGGGGCTGACCGTCCTGGACGTGAACGTGAAGATAGCCGCAGTGTCGGAGATCGGGGCGAATTGAAAAGCAGATCATCTGACCGCCCGTAGCATGGACTTGCACGGGGTGTCGGAGATGGGGGCGCATTGACGTTGCTTTTCACGTCGCATATCGTTTGGTTGGTGGAGAGGTAACATTTGCCAGTGAAATGTGTTCTTTATGACGAGAAATGTACCTTTTGTACAATTCCATTGACATTTGTCGAATAAACAAGTATTATGGGGGAACAAAAAGGTGCAATTATGATATGATGACATAGGTTTTATTACCGAGGATAAGCAGGAGGGGATAGGAAGGTGAACAGATCCATTGTCAGGTGGCTCTTTGGTTTCGCGACGTTTCTGTGCCTGAGTGGGTTTGGGATGTGTGCCTTCGCTTCCGGAACAGATTGCCCCGCGGGGGGACGACACGAGTTCGAGAGCCGGATCATCCGCATGAACACGGAGACGCAGGAGGGTTTGGTGGAGAACAAGTGCGTCCGCTGCGGGTATTCTTATTTCGAGACGCTGCCCATGACAGGGCATGTGTACACTGATTGGGAAGTGCTGGAAGAGCCGTCCGACGGCCATGCGGGTATAGAGATACGGCATTGCCTGATCTGCGGCCGGGAGTTCACCAGGGAGTACCTGCCGGCCGGGGCTGTGGGAACAGCCGGCGATGGGGCAGGGGGCGGCGGCGCGGATGGCGGTTTGGTTAGCGGTGTGTCCGGCGGCGCGGACGGCGGTTTGGTTGGCAGTGTGACTGGAGGTGCGGACGGCACCGCTGCACTATATGGTGACGCGGTGGCCGCATCCGGACTCATGATGCTTGGTGCGGGCGGTTCCGGCGGTGGATCTGCAGGGGACGGGGGCCCGAACATGGCCGACGCAGTGCTCCTGGGCGGTATAGGGTGTGTGTGGTCATTGGTATGCGTGGCGTTGTGGTACGACGGGTTGGTGATACGTTGGGACAGGCGGCTGCGGGGACGTTTGCGGCATAATACTTGATTTGCCAAGGGGGGCGATGCTGTGGGGGGCATGGTTTTTGCGGGGGGAGTGCTGATACTGGGGCAGCATCTCACCAGGGGAAATCTGATAGAGGCGGCGGCGCTGCTGGCCAGTGTGCTGCTGGGTGCGGTCCTGGTGCGCCGCAGCAACCGGAAGGTGGCCGACCTGGACGGATTGGGTTCCCTGGTCAAGAAAAAGAAAGGAAAAGGCAAGGTCCGGATGGATGCGTGAGTGAGGGATCTAGCAGGATGCGGCGGCAAAGGCAGGCCGGATGGATGCGTGAGTGAGGGGGATGCTGCGTCGGGAATGCTGTGCCGGGGGCCCAGTGGCAAGGGTTTGCGGATAATGGCCGTGTTGGCGATAGGGGCCGTGCATTGCATGACGGGCCATGCAAACGATGGTAGCTGCCCGTGGCAATATGGTGGGATGTCAGAATGGCGGCGTTCGGCATTAGTCTCAGCCATGCGCCAGGTTTGGTCGGCGGGGCGATATGGTGGGATGTCAGAATGGTCAAAATGGCGGCGTTCGGCATGGACGAATAGCACGGAAAAATCGAATCATTTGGGACAATTGACTGGCAATTAACGCCCAATGGTCTGATTAATCGTTAATTAAGAATTAATTAATCAAAAACCTGTGGACAATGGAGCGGGTTTTGGATATACTGCTGGTTGCGGGACATAAGTGTGTTTGTTCTGTGACCGTCGGAGGGGAACATGAAAGAAAAGTTGGTGTTTTGGCCGACTTTGCTGGCGGTTATGCTATTCGTCGCATTGGGCTGCTTGGTTGCTTACCCGGCATTTGCCGAACCTGATGCGGCGCAAGGCGGCACGCAGGCCCTGGCAGGGGGTGCGCAGGATGGCGTCGGGGCGGCGACGCCGGCCCAGGCGGCAGGTACATCGCAAAGCGGCGATGGCCATCCGGCCGGTGGTACCGGGCAGTCTACGACCCCGGGAACGGCGGATGGCACAATACCGGGCACATTGCCGGACACCACGCGACCGGGACGCGACATCGTCATAGGGACACAGCCGGAGACGGAAGACGGGCTGGGCGGCGAACAGGATACGGACGAGACGGACTGGCATGGCCGCACAGAGGAAACGCTGCCGTCCGAAGACATACAGGAAGAAGACATACAGGAAACAGACGAAAACCCTGAAATCCCTGAAACGGGAGGGGTACAAGAAACAGAAGGGACCGACGAGACCCCAGGCCTACAAGAACCCGATGATACATCTCTAGGCGATGAAAACCCCGGATCCCATGAAGACGCCGGGACAGGGAAAGACACCGGAAACAGCGATGGTGCAGGGGAGTCGGATGTGGTTGGCGGGAAAGCCGACAACTACGTGCAGTCGGCAGTCGGCGGCACAGGAGCCCGAAGACGCGTGGTAGGACATGCGCCACCGGTCACATTGCCGGCTGGGCCGGGCGTCAAGGATGCCCAGGCACAGGGCGGCGGCGACCGGCAAGGGGGCGCAGAAAGCGGGGTGTCCCTTGGCGAGAGCCCCGACGATGGGGCCTTGTCAGACGGATCTGCGGCATCGGGCGACGGCGTGACAGACAGCGAAGCGCCGACTGATATCGGTACAGCTGCGGCAGACACTATCCCGACATACGTATCACCCACCGGGCGCAGCGCCATAGGCGTTTCGGCGCAGAGTGCGGGGGCTGCGGACGGTGGCGGCGAGGGCCAAGGAGACGGTGATTTGGACCAAGGGCCGGATGCCGTGAGCATCAGCGCAAAGGCTTCTGCGGATGCCGGGTTTGCCATCGGTGCGGGGGAAGTGCTCTCATATGAGATCACGGTACGCAACGACGGCGCCGAGGCCATCGAGGATCTGCGGGTGAGGGACTATCTCCCCAGCCACACCAGCTTCGTGGGCGCGGACGGGTCCTATGGCGTGATAGGCGGCGAGCAGCATGTCACATGGAACATCCCCAGCCTGGCTCCCGGCGAGGAGCGGGTGTTGACGCTGAATGTCAGGGTGTTCACCTGCATCCCCGAGGGATTTGCGGTGACGAACAGCGTCCGGTGGCAGGTATCGGACCGGACACCCACCAACGACCCCAGGGACCCAGTCGGGACGGTATATGCAGCGCCGGTTGCGGTGCAGTGAGGTGTGTCAGGCTGACGGTGATGCGTTCGATGACGAGGGTACATGCAGCGCCGGTTGCGGTGCAGTGAGGTGTGTCAGGCTGACGGTAACGCGGTCGATGACGAGGGTATATGCAGTGCCGGTTCCAGTGAAGTAAAGCATGTCCTGGCTGACGGTGATGCGTTCGATGACGGTGGTATATGCAGCGCCGGTCGCGGTGAAGTGTGTCTGGGGCCCACGGCGAAAATTAAGAAAAAATCATGAAAATGTCGAAAATTAATACTTGCATATTTGTTCTCTTTGTGATATAATGTGAACATTCGGTGAACTGCATCGAAGAAGCGCATGTTGGATATGGATATGAAGGGTTCGCCATTCCCTTTTTATCAAATAGCCTGCAAACAGGCGGAAACATTTTTGTCAGCCGGCTTCACTTTGAAGCCAGGCCAAGAAAAGGAAAGTAAAAAGGAAAGTTAAAAAAAAGGAGAAAAAAAGTATGAAGAAAAAAGTTTTAGCGGCAGTTCTGGCTGGCATCCTGAGTGCCGGCGTAGCGTTCTCAGCGTTCGCATCCGGCGGCGGTGCCGTCACTTTGGCGCAGGGTACGGATGTGTGGGCCGGCGTCATCCTGGATGACCCCGATGCCAAGATCATGGTGGAAGTCCCCACGTTGTTTGCTTTCGTAGTGAATGGTTCTCTCAACCCTGACACCACACCCATCGGCAGCTCCTTGACGGGCGGCCAGGTGCTGGTTCCCAACCAGAGGGTGGTCATGGTTCCGCCCGCTGGTACTACGGCTGACTATATGATCACCGTGACTGGGGCTCCGGCGACCGGCGGCAGCATGGTGATGCGGAACTATTCCACGAAAGCGGGTACCATAGCTGGTGATCGTGTCGGCATCGCCGTTGACATCAAGGGTTCCATCGAGAACAGTGGCACGGCGGCTTCCCGTAACTACTGGGAACACATAGCGACGCCTCCGTCCACCTCTGACGGCGTAGATTTCAAGAAATACCGCCTGTCCGTGAGCGACACCGTGGGTACGCCGAACTACTTCAGCAGCGCCTCCGCGGGCGTGTTCTCCATGGCACTGCCGATCACGTTGGCTGCGCCGACGTTGAGCACACCTACGGACTATAATACGGCGACAGGCTATGCCAACGCTCCTTCCCAGACCACCGTGGAGTTCAGCGTTGAGGTCGGCGGCGTGAGGGATGACTACCATCAGGTTGAGGAATCGGCAAAGGTTGGCACCATCGTCTGGACGATCGGCTATGTGATCTCCGGCAGCGGCAACCCGACCGCACCTACCAACCCGTTCCAGTCAGCTCCGTAACTTATTTCGGAAACAGTGGTTTCACCAAGCAACCGGAAGCATGTCCTGCCTAGCCTAAGGGCATAGGGGTGACGTGCCGGGGCTTGAAGCAAGAGTTCAAAATGGCGGTTTTCTCGGGCGGCCCCCCACATGGGGGGTACGCCCGGAAAAAGAAAATTTCTTGCGGGTCGATCCCTGGCAGGTTTTCGGGGTTGATTTTCATGCAAGATGTTTTTTTATGATAGCGAATGTTGAATAATTATAGGATTGATGCATATAAAGTATCTGTAGTGATGCCAGGCGGTTACCACACACTGGTGCGGCGAGACAGCAGCCTTGGTCGGCTGTACAAGAGAATGTATGGGCATATGGCGATACGGCTCTGTGACGCAGCGGAAGCGTAACCGGAGTGTTTGGCATCATGGGTGACGAGGGGAAGGACTTTATGCGAAAGGTCATGAATCGGATCAAGCGCATAGCCGGTTTTGCGGCAGGCCTGGTGGCAGGGTTGCTGTCTTTTGCCGTGGTGGTAACCACGGTGGGCACGATCCGGTCTTCTGCTTTTTTGCCGCCGGAGACCAACAGCGTGGGCCCGATCACAGATGTGTGGCTGGATGTGATAAAGGAGAACCAGTTCGCCCGCATATCGGTGATGGTCCCCGTGGCGTATGGGTTTGCGGTAAACGGCAGCCTGAACACCACCGACACAGTGACCATATCGGTGAGCAACTCCACGCTGATCACTTCCAACATCCGCATCACCGTGGATGACCACAGCAGCCCCAACTCATCATACACGATTTCCGTGGGGGCCGACAGCAACATCGCAGTTTACAACTATTCCACAGACGTGCCGCCATCCGAGCAGGCCAACGCTGACCCCAACCGGGTCGGGCTGGCCCTGAACATGGGCGCAAAGATGATACGCCCGGTGGATCCCTTAAGCTCGCTGTCCCTGTCGGGGATAGACGTGGGCTGGTGGCAGTTCACGGAGCTGGCGCCCACGCCCACCGCGGCTGATTTCAAGAAATTCCGGCTGTCCATCGACGGCCATGCATTTGACCAGCTGATCAGCGGGACTTCCGGCACGCCGGATGTGGTGGGGATGAACGGGACGCTGGCCCTGCCGGCGCCGCCGAACCTGGCCCTGAACGGCTGGACCGCGGACGGTATCGCCATCGTGCCATCGATCACCACGTTCCCTGTGGGCGTCGAGGTGGGCGGGCTAAACGGCCAGTACCACCAGGTGGAGGAGTCCATGAAAGTGGGCCAGATCGTCTGGAACGTCACACCGGTGCCGTGATGGAGCCACCGGCCCGGTATCTCGGGCGACAGGGTGTGCGGGGCATGGGCATGTATGATGGGTAGCGCTTTGGAAGATGCTTTGGGTAGTGCCTTGTGTGCAGGGATTTGTTTGGCAGGGCATCAAGGTTGATGTGGGGTTGATATACGGTATTGTCGAAATTTACCAATGATGATAAACATGACAGCGTTTGAAAGGGAATCTATGGAGGTCCAAGATACAGCCGCACAGGCCGTGGTGAGGAAGAAAAGGAAGAAGAAAAAGAAAAAAGGCTGGTTGCTGTGGCTGTTGATCATCCTTATACTCCTCTTGTTGGTGATAGGTCTCGGGTATTTCGCTTATGGTTTGCTGAACGAGCGGGCGAAATCCCGTTTGGCCAGAGATGAGTCTGCTTTGGGCGGCATGCTCCCGGGGAAGACCCCCGAAGAAATCGGCGACCTACTTAACGCTAAGGTTGAAGAGGGGATGGTCAATATCGGCATCCAGGGTTCGCCCATATTCGAGTATGGCGGGAAAAAGGGGCGGCTGGGCATCGAGAACATCGCAGCCAACCATTATTCTTTCCGGGTGGACCTGATATTGGAAGATGGATCTATGGTTTACCAATCGGGGCTCATCGACCCCGGTTACTATATCGAATACGTGGAGCTGAACAAAACACTGGCTCCCGGGGCTTACCCCGCTACTGCGGTCTTCACCACATACTCCTTGGATGAATCAGAGGACAAGATCGCCGAAGCGAAGGTGGAGCTGACCCTATATGTGACAGACGGTCAGTTCTTCAAAGAATGAAAAAGCCTCTGTTCCTTTTGGCCATCGTCTTCATACTGGCAGGTGGTTTTGTGGTGGGGATCGCCTTGCGGCTGGTGATGGACGAGATTAACGCCAAAAAGGAGTATTGGCTGGGCAAAGGGGAGATCACCTACACATCCGCGGTGGACCCGGAGCTGAAAGACCGGTGGAACAAACTCCTGGTTGAAAACCGCAAAAACATGACCATCGCATCGGAGATGTACGGGGATGCGCGCACGGGGGTGTGCGAGATGCGTATCTCCAACGCAACTGGCAGCCAGCTCGCTTGCACGGTGACGCTGATAAGGGATGCCACCGGGGAGCTGATGTACCAGTCCAAGCTCATCGACCCGGGGTATTATATCGAAAATGCGAAACTGGCCGTGGATTTTCGGGCCGGGTACTACCCCGCCACGGCGGTCTGGACGTTTTACCAGGTGGGCGGCGACGATATCATCGGCGAGATGGCCAACAAAGTGGTGGTGATACTGGAAGAGTGAGCGCAGACGTGACCGGCGCTCGCCGATGGGACTGGCCTGGCATTGACATATCATCATACCGTATCTTGCATAGTAGTTTGAGGGATGGCCAGGTGGCATGACAGCGTGCTTTGCATTCATTTTATAATTTTAGGAAAAAGGATAAAATATGAAAAGAATAAAAGGCTTCATGGCGGTGTGTGTGCTGTTCGCCATGGTTTGCGCCTGGTGTCCCGCGGCGTTTGGCAGCGTGGGGCAGCCGGTGGCCAGGGAAGGCAGCGGTGGCGGGGGCTCACCCTCCACGGGCACGGAGTTTCGCACCAGCACGGATGTATACGCCGGTGTGGTGACAGATTATATGGGGCAGATCCGGTTCATCGTGTATATACGGGGGACCACGACTCCTATCCCCGATGCGTCCATTGACATCTACATCCCGAGTATCGACAGGTACGTGTTCGTGGGGAACACGGACGCCAACGGCATCCTGGACCTGGACTTTGCCTATACGGACGACGAGGCTGCTCCGTTCCAGAACCTGGGCGTGCCGGCGGCGTATCCGCCGGGTTCCACGGCACAGGTCATACCGGAGTACGGCGGCGCCGTGCTGCGCTACACCTACCATGTGCTGTACCTGGCATCCAACCAGATTAAGTACAAGGTGTACAAGGCCTGGTGGAATCCGTACCCGTCGTACCAAGAAGCCGAAGTGGAGCTGTACCCGACGCCGAAAGTGTACATCTCGTACCTTTACAGGGAAGACAGCGACAGCGAGATCTGGTTCGACACCAAGGACGATGGCTCGTCCATAGGGTCGGGCGTATCCGGGGGCAAAGACGCCGGCGGGCTGCCTGACACGGGGGATGCCAGCCAAGGCAGCGATCTGGGATCCTTGCCCAAGACCGGCGTGGAGAGCCATTTGAACCTCTTGCTGCTGCTCCTGGGGCTGCTGCTCATCGCCGTCGGGTTCGTGCTGTGGCTCTTTGCGGCGAAGGACGAAGACGACGATGAAGACGACGATGAAGACGAAAGTGGGGATGGCCAATATGCGGGCGGCTCGCCCGGTGCGCCCGGGGTTCCGGGGATGATGGCGGACGTCACCTAAATGATACTGAAGGAAGGAGAATCTGCGCACCGCAGGTTCTTTTTCCATGTATGGGGGAAATCAGGTGCGCGATCGGATTGTTCCGAAGCAGTATCCGTAGGAATGATGAACCGTTAATGATTCGGGGATGCCTGGGGTGCGGTAGGATTGTTCCGAAGCAGTATTCGTAGGAATGACGAACCGTTAAGGATTCGGGGATGTCTGGAGTGGGATCGGATTGTTTCGAAGCTGATGATGGAAGATAAGCGGGATATGCGATAGGAGATATAAGTGGCGAAAGGCTGGGGCGGCCGTGATGGCACGGCGAAAGGTAAAAAGAAAAAGAAGCGTAAGAAGTGGCTCTTGTTGCTGTTGCTGCTCCTGCTCCTTGGGGGTGTGATGGCAGTCCTGTACCTGATATGGCAGGATGTGGTGCCCAGGTGGGAGGCGGAGCGGGATTATGAGCGCATACGGGAGCTGGCCTACTCATACCTGGACGATGGCGACGGGGCATGGGATGAAGGGGCAGGCGCACAGGTCGGCGCGGGCATGACGGGCGGCAGCGGTTCGGGGGGCGTGCAAAGGCCCGGGGGGAAGCCGAATTTCCAGGCATTGGAAGTGGAGTACCCCGATATCATAGGGTGGATATACAGCCCCGGCACCGTCATCGACTACCCCGTGGTCCAGGGCCCGGACAATCAGTACTACCTGGGGCGCCTCCCTGACGGGCGCAAAAGCGTGGTGGGCTCGGTGTTCCTGGAGGCGGCGAACTCGCCGGATTTCTCGGACGACGTGTCGGTGCTGTACGGGCACCACATCAAGGGCGGGAGGATGTTCAGTTCGCTGGAGGGGTACAGGAAGCAGAGTTATTATGAGGAACACCCTGCCATGGTGCTCTACACCAGGGATGTGACCTATGACGTGCTGCTGTTCGCCGCGGACATGTCCCGGGGGTCGATCGGCTCATTCCCCATCAATTTCGGCACAGGGGAAGAAAATCGAAAAAAAAGGGAAGATTGGGTAAAACAATGTTTGCAAAAGTCCACATTCTCTAGTAATATAGTACCTGAAGACACGGACAGGATTTTGGCGCTGGTGACGTGTACCTACGACTACGCCGATGCGCGGTATGTGGTGATGGGCGTGCTGTCGCCCCGGGATGGCGGGACCGCACCCCCGGCGGGGGATGCAGGGCACGGGAACCCACTTGCGGGGGACGGCGACCGCCCAGGCGATTAGGGCCACGAATGGGGATCATGGGGTTGCGGTCAGCACATTCCACACTGACGGCGACCGCCCGGGGGAATAGGTCGGGGGAATAGGTCGGGTGGTTTGGGCCATGAATGGATTGCCGGAGGAATAACGTCCTTGCATAAATGCGAAAAATGTTATATGATTGATGGTGAGAGAAAGAAAAAGTTGGGAAGATTTGGAAAGCGATGAAGTGAAGCAGCGCCAGTGGATGTGAAAAAGAAACAAGGATAGAGAGCAAGGACAGTGTGCAAGGACAGAGGGCAAGTTTAGAGAGCGAGTATAGGAAACAAGGATAGAGAGCAAGGATAGGATGCGAGTTTAGGAAACAAGTATAGAAAGCAAGGGATAGAGAGAAGAAAAGAATCGGGGATTTGGAAAATGGGTTTTGAAGACAATGAAAAGTATGACAGCGCGGACGGGGAGACCGGCGAACGGCCGGACCGGACGCATGACTTGGGGGACGGTGAAAACAACAAAGGCAAAGTTGCAGCGATTTTTGATGCGGTTAGGCGCAGGGTTGATTCCAAGGCCGACGAAAGCCATAAAGATGCCGACGTGGCGGACCGCGAGGACGTGGATGAAGATGAGGAAGACGAGCCTTTTGGCCCAAAAGAGCTCCTGGCATATATCAAGGGCCTGGGCAAGGTGAAGCTGGCGGCCATAGTGGCCGTGGCGGTGCTGGTATTGGCCGGGGGCGTGTTTGCGGGTTTCCAGGCCGCGCAGAGCAGGCAGTACGTGACCACGGCGACGGACATAGCGGACCGATTCCCGCTGAAGGCCGAGGATGTAGGGGCCAACCCCCAGCTGGTGGGATCCGACGGCCCTTATGCCATCCTCCACACCACGGCGGGTGACATCACGATGATCCTGTACCCGGACCAGGCGCCCAAGGCGGTGGAGAACTTCATCGAGCTGGCGAAGCGCGGGTATTATGACGGTTCTGCATTTTATTTCGTAAAAAAGGACCAATACGCCGAGCTGGGGAAACCCGTAGCCGGGAACCCGGCCACCACCACCACGCCCCCGGCGGACGGCGAAGAGGCGAAGTACGGCGACGAGATCAGCTCCTTTGAGGGCGGTCTGCCTTTCCCGGACGAGTTTCACGACGGCCTGCATAACTTCAACGGCGCGGTGGGCATGGTCAACGACGCATACAATATGAACTACAGCCGTTTCTACTACGTGGTCAGCGACGCCAAGACGGAAAACGGGGACGACGTGGCTATGTCCATATATTACAATGAGCTGACCCGCAACCTGATCGACACATACCAGGCGGAGCACCCCGTGCGCCCCACCGATGAAGAGCTGGCCGAGTTCCAGGACGAATTGAACGCGAAGCTGCAGGGCATCGCCACGGACGGCGTGCCCCAGGAAACATATGACAGATATGCATCTGCGATTGAGAGATACAAAGAAGTAGGCGGCATTTGGAGCCTGGACCATCGGTACACGGTTTTCGGGCAGATAGTGCGGGGGCTAAATGTGGCCAAAGCCGCCACGGAGGTGCTGGTGGACCCCAACACCCGGACGCCAAAAAAGGAGTTGGCGATACTGTCCGTGGAGATCGTGGATTCATTGGAGTAGCGATCGACAGCGGGCGCATGCGCCGGGACGGCCGGGCATAAAAGTGACTGTATCACGCAGGCGAAGCGGCATCATCCCGGATTCCGGGAGGGATTTGGCACTGGGCGGCCTGCGGGGCTATATATAAAGGAGCGAGACATATGAGCAAGGATGCAGTGTTTGCGCAAGATGCAGCAGGCAGGGCAACCCCGAACGCAGCAGGAGCCAGAGGGGCTACAGGGAGTATGGGAGCTGTAGCATCAACAGGGGCAGCGGGGCTTTCCGGCGCCGCAGGGTCACAGGCCACTCCGGGGGTGCACAGCGCTTCAGGGGCGCCGGTTCCGGTGAAACGCCGCAAGAAGAAAAAGAAGAAATGGCTGCTGATACTGCTGATACTGCTGCTGCTCCTGCTTTTGGGGGCGGGCGGCGCATTTATTTGGTTTCTCAACCAGCCCAAAGTGGACAAGACCACCCAGTACTGGTTCGACAAACTGGCGCAGGACGGCACGCTGGAAGGCAAGACCCCCGAGGACATCCAGGCCATATTGGACCAGGTGGTGGAAGAGGGGATGTTCAATGTGTCCATCAACAGCCAGGTGATCTTCCTCAACTCCAAGAGCGAAGGCACCATCGGTTTCGCCAACGTGACCGCCAACCACTTCTATGCGCGCATGACCCTGGTGCGGGAGGACACCGGCGACACCATTTTCAAATCGGCCGGCATAAAACCGGGGCAGTTCATAGACACCATCAAGCTGGACAAGACATTGTCCCCGGGGGAATACGACTGCATAGCCAAGGTCATCGCCACGGACCCGGATTCCCTGATGGACGTGGGCGAGGTGGACGTGAAGGTGAAGGTGTATGTACTCGAATAGCAGGTTGTTCTGGGCGGTGGCGCCTGGGGTGGCCGTGCTGGTGGTGCTGGCATTCGCCGCAACAGCCATCACGGTGGCCAGGGCTGTAGGCGGAGGCGGGTACGAACTGGACCCCGCCGCGCAGGACGGGGTATTCATCGCGGACCCAAACAAATACCTGGAGGGGCTGCAGGAGCAGGTGGACGACAGCGCATTCCGCATACAGATCAATGCGGAGCCGGTGGTGGATGCGGCGACGCAGCGGGGGAATTTCCTGGCATCCAACCCTGCCGAGAACAAGCGGGACATACAGGTGAGCATCTACCTGGTGGACACAGGGCAGGAAGTGTACCGTTCCCGGACGCTCAAACCGGGGGAGCGCATACCCTACGACATACTGGGGGAACACCTGGAACCCGGCGTGTACGACGCCGCGGCGCGGATGATCTTCATAGACGAGGATGGACAGGAAGCGGGGTCCAACATAGAAGTGGAGATCCTGCTGACGGTGGAGTGAGTGTAGAAATGAGGGTTCGCTACGACGGCGGGGTGAGTGTCGGAACGGTGGCAGGCCAGGCGGTGGAGTGGGTGTAGGAACGGGGGGCAGGTCGGGTGGCGGAGTGAGTATAGAAACGTGGATTGCACCCGTTTGAGAGTTCTTTCAAAAAAGTGGTTGAAAATATGATATTGTTGTTATAGAATGTATCAGGTGATGGATCGAGACCTGGGGAGTGCGTTCCCGGTTCGGCGGTCGGCAGCGAATGGATGGAGGTAAAGGATGGTTTCAGCAGGTGAATTCAGGAACGGTTTGACGCTTGAGATAGATGGCACCGTATACCAGATATTGGAATTTCAACACGTGAAACCCGGCAAGGGCGCAGCTTTCGTGCGAACGAAGATCAAGGACGTGGTAAACGGCGGCGTGGTGGAGCGTACGTTTAGACCCACCGAGAAATTCCCGCCCGCGAGGATAGATAGGGTGGACATGCAGTACCTGTATGCCGACGGCGACCTGTACTATTTCATGGACAACAACACCTATGAGCAAGTGGGGCTGAATGCAGAGACCATCGGCGACGCGCTGAAGTTCGTCAAGGAGAATGAGATGGTGAAGGTCTGCTCCATAAACGGCAAGGTGTTCTCGGTGGAGCCGCCGCTCTTCGTGGAGCTTGACATCACGGAGACCGAGCCCGGGTTCAAGGGCGACACCGCCCAAGGCGCCAGCAAGCCCGCCACCGTGGAAACCGGTGCGGTGGTCTACGTGCCGCTTTTCGTGGACCAGGGCGACAAGATCAAGATCGACACCCGGACCGGGGAGTATCTGTCTAGGGTGTAACCCCCCCGGGTGTAACCCCTCCGGGTGTGACCCCCTAGGGTGTGACCACCCCGGGCGTTGCTGTGACGCAGATTGACAAGTGAATCCAGTGTGGCGGTGCTAAATGCAACGTCGTATATCGCTATATTCCATGCATATTTTCGATTTGTATGAGTCATGACGTATACAATGATTTGCGGCGTTGCGTACAAAGGTTGCTGATACCGGCGCTGCCACATAAGCCATAGCGGGAAGGCGATTTGTTCGCCCGTCCGATATGGTTTTTATTTACAGGGAAGGATTTTTCGTACATGAAAGAGATTATCACTGAAATAGGCGCAAAGGTGGAGGCGGCATTCGCTGCGGCGGGTTATGATGCCAAGTACGGGAAAGTCACGGCGTCCAACCGCCCCGACCTGTGCGATTACCAATGCAACGGGGCGCTGCAGGCGGCGAAGGCCTACGGGAAGAAGCCCATCGACATCGCAGGCGAGATCGCAGGGCTTTTGGGCGGGGCGCAAGCCGATACGGGTACACCTGGTTCGGCGGCTGTTTTGGATGGAGCTTCAACCGGTTTGGATGATGCAGCCGCCGATGTGGATGGTACGGGCGCGGGCGAGTTTCTTTCGACCGGGGGCGGTGTGGGCTGCGGGGCGCATATATTCTCGGAGGCGGTGGCGGTGATGCCGGGGTTCATAAACTTGAAACTGGACCCTGTGTTTTTGGCAGATTATTGCAACCGCATGAAATCGGAGCCCAAATGCGGGTTGGAAGAGACGGCTGCACCCAAGACCATTATCGTGGACTATGGCGGGGCGAATGTGGCAAAGCCGCTCCACGTGGGGCATCTGCGTTCGGCGGTGATCGGCGAGGCCATCAAAAGGCTGGGGGCTTTCCTGGGAAACCATATGATAGGCGACATCCATATGGGCGACTGGGGCTTGCAGATGGGGCTGATCATAGAGGAATTGAGGGAGAGGCAGCCGGGGCTGGAAGTGTTTCGGGACGATGAGGCGAAGATAGGGAAGTTCCTGGAGGAACTTGCGTCGCGCGAAAGCAGTGCGCAAGCGGATCCTTCGGTCGGTGCATCGTGCGGGGGCAGTGGGGAAGAGGGCTCTTCGGTCGGTGCGTCGCTCGGGGACAGTGGGGGAGAGGTCTTGATAGGTATCGCGACGGCGGACGACGGCCCCGCCCCCTTTACCATTTCCGAGCTGGAAGACATATACCCTGCCGCAAGTGCCAGGTCCAAAGAGGATGCGGCATTTCGGGAGCGGGCGCAGCAGGCGACATTTTTGCTGCAGCAAGGGTACCCGCCATACCGGCAGATCTGGCGGCATATCATGGGTGTGTCCCTGCCGGACCTCCATAAAAACTATGACAGGCTGGACGTGCATTTCGAACTCTGGAAAGGGGAAAGCGATGCGCAGCCCTATATACCGGGGCTCATCAAGATGCTCCGGGATAAAGGCGTCGCCTACGAGAGCCAGGGCGCGCTGGTGGTGGACATCGCCCAGCCGGGGGATGCCAAGGAACTCCCGCCGTGCATTGTACAGAAATCCGACGGCGCCGCGCTTTATGCCACCTCGGACCTGGGGACCATCGTGGAGAGGGAAAGGGACATCCACCCGGATGCATACATATATCTGACTGACAAGCGTCAGGAACTGCATTTCACCCAGGTGTTCCGGGTGGCGAAAAAGGCCGGCATCGTGGGGCAGGACGTGCCCATGCGGTTTTTGGGTTTCGGCACCATGAACGGCAAGGACAACAAGCCTTTCAAGACCCGTGACGGCGGCGTGATGCGGCTGGAAGACCTGATCGGCTCCATCGACGAGGCTGTATATGCCCGCATGACGGAAAACGAAAACAAGGCCCTCTCCCCCGATGAGGCCAGGGAAACGGCCAAAATCGTGGGGATGGCGGCGCTCAAATACGGCGACCTGTCCAACCAGGCCACAAAGGACTACATATTCGACATAGACAAATTTTCATCGCTGGAGGGGAACACGGGGCCATACATCCTGTACACCATGGTGCGGATCAAGTCCATCCTGAAGAAATATGCGGCGGATGGCACAGTTGCGACCCACGGCACAAGTGCGGCGGATGGCACAGTTGCGACCCACGGCACAGGCGCGGCAGATGTCACAGGTGAGACAGATGTCACAGGCGCGGCAGTTGTCACTATGCCCACTGCCTGTGGCGAGTCAGCGATGCCTGCGGATGGGATCGGCGAGAGGGTCGCTGCGGGTTTTTGCATCCTCCCGGCGGTGGGCGGCGCAGAGCGAAACCTGGCGCTGCAGCTGGTAAAGTATTCCGAGGCGGTGCGGGTGGCGTTTGAGGAACTGGCGCCCCACAAGGTCTGCCAGTACATATTCGAACTGTCCAATGAATTCAACAGGTTCTACCATGACAACAAGATCCTCACGGAACCGGATGAGGGGCGCAAAAGGAGCTGGCTGGCCCTGTCGGTGCTGACGCTGGGGGTGCTGGAGTGCGCCACGGGGGTGCTGGGAATCGAGGCCCCGTCCCAGATGTAACAAGGGGCCAGCGGATCTCCGAGGGCCTCTGGCCCCGTCCCAGATGTAACAAGGGGCCACCGGATCTCCGAGGGCCTCTGGCCCCGGAGCAGATGTAAGGAGTGGGGGCCCGGGCATTGGGAGCCGGGTATAAGGCAGAGGAAATGAGGTTTGGGTCGCTGGGGGCCGGGCTTTGAGAAGGGCCGAGGGTTATGGCGGCGGACAAAAGAAAGAGAGGATAAATTGGCGAAATACAAAAAGTACATCGCACCATACTGGGTATCCTTTGTGTTGGGGCCGATCCTTATGCTGGCGGAGGTGCTGGGGGACGTATGGCTCCCGAAACTCACCAGCCAGGTGATCGACCTAGGCGTAGCGAACCACGATGTGGCATACATCGGCCGGATGGGCGGCCTGATGGCGGTATGCCTGGTGTTCATGACGGCTTGTGGCATAGGGTCGGCGTACTTCACCGCCAAGGCAGCGGCGTGTTTTGCGGCGGACCTGCGCAAGGACGTGTTCGCCAAGGTGCAGGGGTTCGCATTTGAGGACCTGGACAAATTCAGCACGGGCTCACTCATCACCCGGCTGACCAACGACGTGCAGCAGATTCAGCTGGTGCTGACCATGAGCCTGCGGATGTTGATGCGCTCCCCTGCCATGCTCATCGGTGCGCTGGTGATGGCCCTCTCCATCAACAAAGAGCTGGCGCTGGTGGTGGTGGTGGTGATCCCGCTGCTGGCGGCAAGCATTGGTTTCGTCATGCGAACGGCATACCCCAGGTTCCAGGTGATGCAGGAAAAACTCGATGCGCTAAACAACAAGATCCAGGAAGTGCTGGTGAATATCCGCGTCATAAAGTCATTCGTGCGTGAAGGCTATGAAGAGGGGCGTTTCAAGAAGGCCAACGGGGATCTGCGGGAAACCAGCCTGCGGGCCATGAACGTGGTGATCTGGTCATTCCCCATCATGATGTTTGCCATGAATTTTACAACCATCGCAGTGGTGTGGTTCGGCGGCAACCAGATCATCGCCGGGAAGATGCTTATCGGCGACCTGACTGCATTTACGGTGTATATTGTCCAGATTTTGATGTCCCTCATGATGCTCTCCATGATCCTGTTGCAGTTTTCCAGGGCCCAGGCGTCCCTTTCCCGCATCGGCGAAGTGCTGGATGAGCGGGTGGACCTGACGGACGAAAACGCCGCGCACAAGGAGCTGCAGGTGCAAAAGGGGCGGGTGGAGTTTCGGGGTGTCTCTTTCCGCTATGACACGAGGAACCCGGGGGCCGGTGAAGGGAACCCTGCAGCGCACTCGGAGCTGCGGGCACAGGGAGACCCCGGGCGAAAGGCCACCGGCGACCCCGAAACAGATGACGTGCTCAAGGACATCAACCTCACTTTCGAGGCGGGGAAGACCATCGGCATCCTGGGGGCCACCGGCAGCGGCAAGACCACGCTGGTGCAGCTGATCCCCCGGCTGTATGACGTCACCGAGGGACAGGTGCTGGTGGACGGGGTGGATGTGAGGGAGTATTCCCTGAAGAACCTGCGCGACGGCGTGGCCATGGTGCTCCAGAAAAATGTGCTGTTTTCGGGCACCATCGAGGAGAACCTGCGCTGGGGCGATGCAGGGGCGACGGATGAGGAACTGACGGAATTTGCCCAAGCCGCGGCGGCGGATGATTTCATCCGATCGTTCCCGGCGGCCTACAAATCGGACCTGGGGCAAGGGGGCGGCAATGTGTCCGGCGGCCAGAAACAGCGCCTATGCATCGCCCGTGCGCTGCTGAAGCACCCCAAAGTGCTGATATTGGACGACTCTACCAGCGCGGTGGACACCGCCACCGAGCGCAGGATACAGGAGAGCTTCCGTACCACATTGAAAGACACCACGAAGATCATCATCGCCCAGCGTATCGGGTCGGTGGAGAACGCCGACGAGATAGTGATACTGGACGACGGGCGGGTGGTCGGCCATGGCAGCCACCAGGAGCTGCTGGCGGGCAACGAGACCTACCAGGAGATCTACTATTCCCAGCGAGAAAGGAACGTGTCGTAAAGGAGATATACAGCTCCCAGCGAGAAAGGAACGTGTCTTAAAGGAGATATACTGCTCCCAGCGAGAAAGAAACGTGTCGCAAAGGAGAGATCTACTATTCCCAGCGCGAAAGTAACGTGTCGTAAAGGAGAGATAAAGTCGGAATGGACAATGCAAAAAAAGATAAAATGGAAGAACGGGTGGCCGAACTGCGGCGCAAGTACAACACCGGCGCCGCGTCCCGTGCCAAGGGCGGCGGGCCGGGGGGGGGTCCCGGAGGTCCCGGGGGCCCCGGGATGGGTGCGTTGGGCGGGAAACCGAAGTCCATGGGCCCCACAATCATGCGGCTCATGGGATACCTGCGGCCTGATTTTTTCCTGGTGGTGGTATCGTTTTCTTTCGTGATCGTAGGCACGCTGGCGAACCTGGCGGGTTCCTATATGCTAAGGCCCATCATCAACAACTTCATCACGCCGACCGACGGCAGTCCCGGCGATCCGAGGGGGTTGTTTCTGGGGCTGTGCGCCATGGCGGTGGTCTACCTGTTGGCCACCGCTGCCAATTACCTGCAGGCCAGGGTGATGATGGTGGTGGCCCAAAATGCATTGGTGAAATTGAGGGCCGACCTGTTCACCCACCTGGAGAAACTCCCGGTGAAGTATTTCGACCAGAACCACCACGGCGACGTGATGAGCCGGTTCACCAATGACATCGATACGGTCGGGATGATGCTGTCCCAGACTTTCGCCCAGCTGTTTTCCGGGCTGCTTAGCTTGGTGGGGACGTTTGTGCTGATGGCCTATACCAGCATCTGGCTGACGCTCATTTCGGTGGTGCTGATCCCGCTCATGCTCAAGGTCGTCCAGGTCATCGGCGGCCGCAGCAGGGACTATGCCCGGTCGTCCCAGGCGGCGCTGGGCGCGGTGAACGGCTACATCGAGGAGATGATCGCCGGGCAGAAAGTCATCAAGGTGTTCAACCATGAGGACGTGGCCAACGAGGAGTTTGGCATGCTCAATGAAGACCTGCGGGAAAAGCAGATGCAGGCACAGTTCATGGGCGCCGCCATCATGCCGATGATGGGGAACATCAGCCAGCTCAACTATGCGGTCACCGCCTGTGTGGGCGGGTTGCTGTGTATTTTCCGCAGTTTCGACGTGGGTGGGCTGACGGTTTTCCTGAACTTCTCCCGCCAGTTCTCCCGCCCCATCAATGAGATATCCATGCAGGTGATAAACATTTTCTCTGCGCTGGCCGGTGCGGAGCGGGTGTTCAACGTGATGGACCAAAAGCCGGAAGAACCGGACGTTCCAGGGGCAAAGGCCCCCGATCCGATACAGGGGTTCGTGCGGCTTAGCGACGTGCATTTCGGCTACAAAGAGGGCGAGGAGGTGCTTAAGGGCATCAGCCTGTATGCCAAGCCGGGGCAAAAGATCGCCCTGGTGGGTTCCACCGGCGCGGGCAAGACCACCATCACCAACCTGGTGAACCGGTTCTATGACATCTGGTCTGGGTCCATCACCATCGACGATGTGGACATCATGGAGTGGCCCAGGGATGAACTGCGCCGCCATGTGACTATGATCCTCCAGGACACCCATCTGTTTTCGAGCACTGTGATGGAGAATATCCGCTACGGGCGGCTGGATGCCACCGACGAGGAAGTGATACAGACAGCCAAGATGGTCAGCGCGCATTCGTTCATTCATCGGTTGCCCCACGGCTACCAGACGATGCTGGAGGGCGACGGCGCGAACCTGAGCCAGGGGCAGAGGCAGCTTTTGAACATCGCCCGTGCCGCCATCTCCCAGGCCCCCATATTGATCCTGGACGAGGCGACGTCCTCGGTGGACACCCGCACGGAGAAACTCATCGATCGGGGGATGGACAAACTCATGAGCGAACGCACCACATTGGTCATCGCCCACCGCCTTTCCACGGTGCGCAACGCCAACGCCATCATGGTGCTGGAGCACGGGGAGATCATCGAGCGGGGCGACCACGACGAACTGCTGGCGCAAAAAGGCCGGTACTATGAGCTTTACACCGGTGCGGCGGAGCTGGACTAGCGTGGGGCGGCAGCGGCACCGCAAAGTCGAGTTTGGCTACAGTGGGATATTTCCGGGAAATGATGTAGCGGCATCGGATGAAAGCATACTGCTTGACATAACCGGCCAAAACGCTATCGAAATGGGCGTTTTGGCCGGTTTTGTGGGTATTTACAATCCGCGGCGGATGTGATATGATAAAAGCGGCCAAAATGACGAATATTTGCAAGTTTTGGCCACTTATATCCCGGGAGGCGCAATGAATCACCAAGCACTCATCCTACGGACGTCCCGACGGGTGTGATAAAGATGTAGACCAGGAAACGGGCGTGAAGTGGGGTTGACGACATACAGGTCGGTGGCGGGGATTGAGGATGAAGATGTAGACCAGGAAACGGGGGTGAAGTGGGGGGGGCATGGAAATCATTGGCAGGAAAAAAGGGCATCGTTCACTTCCCGGGGGGTTTCATGCGGTCCAGGACGGTCTGGTAGCCGCCGGCGCCGTAGGTGAGGCTGTTTTTCACCCGGCCGATGGTGGAGACGGACACGCCCAGCTCGGATGAGATGTTCTGGTAGGTGCCGTCGTCGTGGTAGAGGCGCTTGGCGATCTGTAGGCGCTGGGCCAGGGCGTTCACTTCCTGAATCGTCGCCAGGTCCTCGAAAAAGGCATAGCACTCCTCCCTGTTTTTCAGGGACAGGACCGCATCAAAGAGCTCATCAACTTCGTCTGATCTCAGTTTGTGGTTGTTCATGGCGGATCCTTTCGTGGGTTTCGATGACATCATTATAAAGAAGGCAGCCATGCTTGTCAAGGGGTGATGGCAGGTTGTTTGTGTGCTGCATGAGGTCACTCCCTAGCCAGCCGATGAGCCGTCGGGGCGGTCTTGGGGCGCCCCGGCGACGGAGTGACATGTAACGCTGAAAGCCAACCATACCTGGGATCACACGAATAACGAACCGTCGCACAGCGCTTCAAAAACGCATGGCGGCTGAACGCAAACCATACCTGGGACCACACGAAAACCCTTGCGTTTCGCAAGGGTGTTTGTTATGATATGGTTGGCGGGTAGCATGGTGTTTTGGATCTCCGCAAATGGCAGAACAGCATTCGGTGTTTCGTGTGAAAACATCAGCGTTTTCATCACTATTTGTGCCGCGGCATCAGCGGCGGAATGGGGGTTGTTATGATGTAGTGGGCGGGTGGCATTGCAGATGGTACATGTGAATGTTGGTGATGCGCAGAAATACAGTCATGTGTCGTTGACATAATCGGGGGGTGGCGCATGGGGGACTATAAAAAGGCGATACCGATCGGCAAGGAGTTTTTCCAGACACTTAGGGAAGCCAACTGCTACTATGTGGACAAGACCGGGATCATCGAGAAGCTGCTGCAATCGGAACTGGACGTGATGCTCTTCCTGCGTCCACGCCGGTTCGGGAAGACGCTGATGCTGGACATGCTGAAGTGCTTTTTCGAGGACACACGGGACGAGGCGCAAAACGAGGCGCGCCGCGC
>JAISUG010000057.1 GCA_031272185.1 Lachnospiraceae bacterium | reverse complement strand
AACCACACCGCACGGTGCCATCAAAAGTAAGATGCAGACGCATATGATTGCTTTTTACAACCTTGACGTTATCATCTCTGTTTGAAGAGGTCGGCGTGAATCGCATTGCAGCTTGCCATGACACGAACAATCCAAACAGCGGCGGTGTCATGCGAAAGAACCACGCCACTTCTTTCATCACTATTTGTGCCGCCGGCGTCAGCGGCGGAATGGTGGTTGAAATGGTGGTTTTGCCCACTTCGTCCATCATTCCCGGATCATGCAATCAAAAGAAACGCATCGCCTCGCGCAGTGCACCCACCGCCATCTGCCCAGGCGCGCTGGCATTTTTGGCGGTGCCGAAAGTCAGGCAGGACCCGAACATCCCCCCCGCCACACGGCTGATCTTCCCGATATCGCCCATGGACATGGCGATGAGCGGGCGGTTTTCCTTTTTGTAAAATGTGTCAGCTGCGGACATCAGCGTCAGCACGTCTCCAAAATCCGCCGGCATGGCAGCGATCTTGGGTATGTCCGCCCCCAGCTCCACCATTTTCACCAGCCTGGAAAGCAGCTCGGCCCCGTCCGGCGTGCGGGCGAAATCATGGCTGGACGCAACCACCAGGATGCGGCCATGCGCTTCCCCCACCAAGGCCCGCACGGTGTCTTCCCCGGCGCCAAGTTCCACGTCCACCGCATCCGCCAGCCCGCTACGCACCACAGCCAGGAGGACGGCGGCATAATCCCCGCCGGCCCTTGAATCTCCGCCAACCTTTAAACCCCCGCTGTCCGGTATCGCCCTGCGAACCGCCTCACACCCGCTGTTTCCCCCTGCCTCATTTTCATGCACTGGTTCATGCGCTGGTTCATGCGCCGGCGCAGCCCCAGGGCCGGCATTTCCATATTCGCCGCCCAAATCCACCTCACCGCCCTCTGCCTTGGTCCGCAGCGTGAAGAGGACGGGGATATCTCCCAATAGACTGCGTATGTGTGCGAGTGTTTCCAGGACCGCACATATACACCCTTCCGTCATGCGCCCAGGCCACGTTGGCGCTGCCCCATGCCCATGGCCAAATCCCGCCGCTCCTGCCTCGCCCGTGGGTACTGCCTTAGAGGCATCCCGTTCCGGCCCTGGAACGGCCCCCGCCGCTCCCTGCGCATCCCCCAACATCGCCGCAACAAAAAAATCAGCCCGCCACTCAGCCAGGTCTGCGCCCGTCCCCTTCAGCAGGTTGATCTCTTCTTCCAATTCGGTTATACTGCGCCCGGTAAGCGGCACGCATATCTTCGGGGTGCCCTCGCCCAGGCGCACCCCCCGCAGCTTAAATGTCCGCACAGCAACCTCCCACTATACGGGTCCGCCTCGCAGCGTCCCGACTGCACGCTGAACCGGCGCCCCGGTATCGGTGACCATGACTGCCAATATGGCCAGCCTGGCAGTGTCTCATCCGCACCCATGCCAAGCACACCGCACACATACCCGCATCCACGCACGCCTTCCATGGGGTGCCCCATCATCCCCGGTGCGACTTCTCCAGTTCCAGCAGGTACCGTTTTTTGTCCAGGCCGCCCCCGTAACCCACCAGGGCGCCGTCATGGCCGATGACCCTGTGGCAGGGGATCACGATGGAGATGGGATTGCGGTTGTTCGCCATGCCCACGGCGCGGGATGCCCCGGGCGATCCCACCTGCGCCGCGATTTCCCCATAGGAAACTGTTTCCCCATAGGGTATCCGGGCCAGGGCGTCCCAGACTTTGCGCTGGAAATCCGTGCCCCCCAGGCAGATGGGCAGGTCGAACCCCCTACGCTTCCCGGCGAAGTACTCCCCCAGCTGTCTGGCTGTCTCGGACAGAACGGGGTCCCCTGGGTCGGCAGCCCCAGTCCCATCTAAACCGGCCGGTGCCTTGGCTCCCCGGCCCTGCCCGGCCACAAGGTCGGCGTCGGCATTTCCGGCATTCCCGGCGCTGCCGGCCACGCCCCCCCCAAAATCGATCCCCGTCAGCTTCCCCTCGGAGGAGGTGATCTTCAGTACCCCTATGGGTGACTCCATATACAGCACGTTTTCCATATAGCCACCCAGATGCCCAGCTCGTTTACCGCCGCCATGGCCCTCATCGCAGGCTCGGCCGCCCATATAGCAAACCCCGGGATGCCATTATCTACAGTCCCACCCAGCCGGTCGGCCAAATCATACTGGTACACAGCCGCTTGGCCCAAATCCCGCACCCGCTCGTTTACACCCTTGCCCCGCGGTAGAACACCGCCAGCACCGCGCCCCCTGTATGGGACGCGATGACCGGGTTGATGCGGTACTGGGGCCCATGAAGCAGCGTGCCCCGGTACTCCTCGGGTATCATCTCCACCAGTTTGTCCTTGTCATCGGGGCGCCCGCCGTATGCGATGACGAACTCGTTGGTGCCCTTGTCCCCGGCCTGGGGGTCTGCACTGTAGTTTTTCGTCACGTGCCCCACGAACCACTCGAACATCTGCTTCTTGGTGCGGGCCAGCTTCACCAGGCTCAATGCGTCTTTCTTAGAAAAATGCATAAGCGGCGTCATGCGAAGCAGCATGGAAATGCCCCTCAGCACGTCCACGCCGAACCGCCCCGAATCCTTCATGCGCTCCATGTTGTCGGTGATGGCAAAATAGTGGCAATACTTGTCCTTGTCCTCGGTCATGGCCACGAGCTCTTCCATGGTCGCCCCCGCTTTGCCCGCCTTGGCGATGTCCAGCATCATCTGCCCCTCGCCCCAGCTGACGCTGCGGGAGTCGATCACCGTGATCACCCTATCAGGGAACTCGCCCGCCAGCGTTTCCTTTGCTATGCATGCGTTGGCGTAGGTGCTGGACAGGCTGGAGGCGATGCCCGCGAAAAAGATGTCGTTGCCTTTTTCCAGCTCCGGGCGGAACGCCCTCTCGAACGCATCCGGGTTCACCGCCGACGTGGACACCTTGTGCCCATTTTCCAGCATCCTGTAAAACTCAGCCTTTTCCAGGTCCTCGCTCTGCGGCCTCTCGTCGATGCACACAGTCAGCGGCACCACTTTTACATTGTCCGGGATCAGATCCCCCACCAGCTCCGAAGCGCTGTCGGTGAAGATAGAAATTTTGTTAGACATACCAAACCCCACTCATTCGCCAAGATTTTCCAAACATAGTTTTGCAAACGTTAAACTTACTTAACACAAATGCAACAACTAGTTTTTGATACTACATAAGGATATCACATCAGGCGAAAAAATTCAATCCCAAAATCCAATTTCCAATCGAGTGTTTCCAGAAGCCGCCACAAGTCACTCCCCAGCCGACGATGAGACGCCGGGGCGGCTCGGGCGCGACCCGTCGCTGCAAACCGCATCCCAGCCTCGCCGCTGCGAGCCGCCCAGACGGCGTGGCGATCCACAGCCAACGTTACGTCGTCGCCATATAGCCTGCACATGGGGGTTGTTTCATCCGGCCATGGGATCGGTCACTCACCGCTCCGTCGTCATCCCCACGGACACCCCGTCGCTGGTGGCGGTGATGGTGCCCTGCAAATCGGTGCGGTACACCGTCACGTCCGCATCCCGCAGCCTGGACAGCACCTCCTCGTGGGGATGGCCGTATTGGTTGCCCGCGCCGCAGGAAATCACCGCATACCGGGGCATCACGGAGCGCAGGAACACATAGCTCGTAGACGTGTCGCTGCCGTGGTGCCCCACGCTTAGCACCGTGCTTTCCAGTTCATACCCCGCGTCCACTATGTCCGTTTCCTCGTCCCGCATGGCATCCCCCGTGAAGAGGAAGCTGGTCGCCCCGTACACCAGGCGCAGCACTATGCAGTCGTCGTTGATGTCGTCGTATTTGTTGAGCGGACCCAGTATCCGGATAGTGGCGCCGCCCAGTGCGTACACGTCCCCGGGTTTCGGGATCGTTATGGCCTTTTTCTGTTCTTCCAGGTATTTGATAAAACTGTTGAATGCCTTGGTGTCGGTCTGTACCAGCGCTTCCTCAATCGGCATCGGGAAAAACACCGTGTCCACGGTGGCATAGTTCAGCGCGCCCGCCAAACCGCCCACATGGTCTTCGTGGGCATGTGTGGCCACCATGTAGCGCAGGTGGTCGATGCCATGGCTTTCCAGGAATGCATAGATGAATGAAGAGTCATCTGCATTGCCCCCGTCGATGAGCATCGCCTCGCCGTCGCACACCACCAGGGAGCTCTCGGCCTGCCCCACGTCCAGGAAGTAGACCGTAAGGCCGCCGCCACCCGGTGATTCCCCGGCCGTGACTTCATCCGAGCCGGGGGCCGTGCCGACAGTGGCCTGGGCATCCCTCGAGGCAGCGCCTGATGCAACCACAGCCGCCGCGCCTACCGCACCGCCCCCAGGTGCATCCCCGGCCGTGACTTCATCCGCTACGGGCGCCATGCCCGCAGTGGTGGCGCTCGTCATCGCTTCACGGGTCCCCGGCGCTTCCCCGGAGGCCTCATCGCCGGCCCCGGGGATCCCCCGGTCCGCCCCTGCGCCTACCGCCGGCGCCTCCTCACCTGCCACAGGGAAAGGAATGACCACGTCCGATGCCGCCTGGACAGCGCCGGCCGCACCCGGTGTCTCCCCAACCGATGTCTGTGCGCCGCCGGCCGCACCTCCCGCCCCGGTCGATTTCCCCAGCGGCGCGCCATCTGCCCCCATGGCGGCAGCGGACCCGGCGGATGCCCCGCCCGTCGCCGCCACCGCCACGTGGTCCGCCTCGGGCCCGGCGGGCAGCGACTGCCGGTATGCCGACACCACCGCAGCGATAAACGCAAATGTGCATATTCCTATGAGAAACGCTCTGATCCTACGCAAAGTTACCTCCACACCCGCCGCACCGGGCTGCATCACATGGCATTGCTCCACCAACCAAACGATGCGCATTGGACATTAGTCTCAACAAACATCAATCCTATGATCGATGGCCTCACGACTGCAGGTTCAGCTGGGCCCCCGACCTGGACTGGATTTCCATCTCTATCAGGCAGTCCGACACAAACTGGTAATTCACTTCCAGCCCGTAATCCACCGACACGTTCATCTGGTCCGGCGTCTGTTTCAGCTCCACCGCCCGGGTGGCGACACCCACCATCATCTCCCCGAAAGGCGTCATGTATGAGGTGACGTTCTTCTCATGCGCCTCAAATGTCATCTTGGTGCGGATCGCCCCATGCCGGTGGATTTCCATCCGCTTCCCCTTTATTTTCACCATGACTTTCGCCACTTCGGGAATTTCGTCAAATATTTCCTCGTATATCACGAAATGGCTCCCGCCCTTGCAATAATACGCGCCCGGGGCTATGACCTCGATCTTCTCGCCGGACATGGTGCTGCCCAGCCCCTCGGCCCCCGCCAAAACCTGCAAACCGCTGATCTTCACCAATACATCCTTCGTCATGCCCGGTACCCCTCTGTATCCATAAATCGGCGCCCCAATATATTCAATACACCTCGATGTTCACCAGTTTCGTCTCTTTCACATATTCCGGCATGATGGACGTGGCAAACGCGGTGAACTTCTCCGCCATGTCGCTGACGTAGAACTCATGCAGGGCCGGCTCGCCCCTCCCCCGCAAGATCCCCGCCTCCCCCAAGGCCTTCCGCAGCTCCAGGGCCGTCTCGAATGCGGGGTTCACCAGCACCACGCCCTCCCCCATGAGCCTCCCCAGGGTGGAGCGCAGCAGCGGGTAGTGGGTGCACCCCAGCACCAGGGTGTCCACGTAGCGCTGTTTCAAGTCCGCCAGGTACCTGGAAGCTATCTCGTCAGTCACCGAGTCATGGAAAAAGCCCTCCTCCACCAGCGGCACGAACAGCGGGCAGGCCTTCTGGCACACCTCCACGCCGGGCTTCATGGCGGTCATCATCTGCCTGTATATGTCGCTGCGGATGGTGCCCTCGGTGCCGATGACCCCGATCTTGCCGTTGCGGGTGGCCTCCACCGCGGCCTTGGCCCCGGCGTGGATGACGCCCATCATGGGCAGCCCCACATAGGACTGCAGTTCCTCCAATGCCAGCGAAGACGCCGTGTTGCACGCCACCACGATGGCCTTTACATTTTTTGTCATCAAGAAGCGGATGATCTGCTTCGAATAGCGTATCACCGTGTCTTTGGATTTGCTCCCGTAGGGCAGCCTGGCCGTGTCGCCGAAATACACGATGCGCTCCCCGGGCATCTGCCGCAGGATCTCCCTGGCCACCGTGAGCCCACCCACCCCCGAATCAAACACCCCGATAGGTGCGCTGTTGTCACTCATCGCCGCCCCCATATCTGCCGCCCCATGTTTCCACGCAAACCTTTTGTTACAAGCCACCCCCAGCCAGCCGGTGAACTGCCGGGGCGAATCCGTACCGCCTTGTTACACTCTTTCCGCTTTCGAGTATACCATATATGTCCCTTTTTGTCACTGGACAAAATACATCCGAAATCCATTGACATGAATCGCCAAATGATGTATACCATACGTGGGCATTTCGCCCGGACAGCTCATCATCCACACCGACATAAGCCGGCGCCCCCGTGGGTGCCTGCATTCTATTGCCCCGCTGACTAAACCTTGCGCAAAGTTGGGACTGATGCCGGGCGCGCATTGTTTGGTTGGTGGCGCGATACCATATAGCCGCGTCAAACATTCGGGACTGATAAGGTGGTATCTCTTGACGATCGAAATAGATGGGTTAAATATCAATTATGCCATAAAAGGCGACGGCGATTATGTTTTCCTGCTGCATGGCTGGGGCGCGAACCATCAGCTGTTCTCCCCCCTTGCAGACGGGATATCCAGCCGTTATACCGTGGTTTCCCTGGATTTGCCGGGGTTCGGTGACAGCGACGAGCCTGGGTGCGTGTGGGATGTTTCGGCATACGCCCGTTTCATGGTCAGGTTCATAGGGCATTTCCCCTGCGACAGGGTCATCCTCCTGGGGCATTCCTTCGGCGGGAGGATCATTATCAAAATGTCCTCCATGGGCGATTTGCCTTTCTCCATCGACAAAATCATCCTCGTGGACAGCGCGGGCATCCTCCCCCACAGGACTTTCAGGCAAAAAGCGAAGGTGGCCCTGTACAAATGCGGCAAGGCTCTGTTTGGCCTCCCCCCATTTGCAAAGCTCTTCCCCGGCGCCATCGAAAACTACAAGAGCAAGATGGGCTCCGCGGATTACCGCAGCGCGTCGGGCACCATGCGCGGGGTGCTGGTCAAAACCGTCAACGAGGATTTGGAGCCCCTGCTCAAAAACATCCGCTCCCAGACGCTGCTCATTTGGGGGGACCAAGACACCGCGACCCCCCTTGGGGATGGCGTCAAGATGGAAAAGGCCATCGCCGGGGCAGGCACGGACGTGGGGCTGGTGGTCCTCAAAGGCGCGGGCCACTATTCTTTCATCGACCGGCAGGCGGCTTTCCTCCGGGTGATATGCTCTTTTCTGAAAGTAGGTACGTGACATGAATCCATATGTTGCCATATTGTACGCATTGGTGGTCGTGGTTGCCTCCACCCTCTCGACCGTCAGGGGCTTGCACATTTTCCAGCTGAACTCATACAAGGCCGCGACACATCTGCGGTGGCTCCTCGCCCATGCATCCCGGCTCTGGACCCAAGCCCTCCTCCTTTTGTGCCTGGTGGCGCTGGTCTTTTTCTGCCCCTTGTTTTTGCAGGTACTCCTGCTTGTGGCGGTAGGGCTTTTATGTTTTTACAATGCGCCCGCGAAAGACGCCAAAAAGCCCCTGGTGTTCACCGGCAGGGTCAAAAGGATGATCGCCGCGTTTGCCCTGCTGACCGCCTGCATATTGGTGTTCTCCGCCTTTGCACCGCCCCGCATCCGTCCGCTTGTCATAGGCCTGGCCTACGTCATATCCCCCTTCATGCCGATTGTGGCCAATCTCATCAACACGCCCATCGAGGCCTCCATCCGGGGCTACTACATCCGGGATGCGAAAAAGATGCTGAAGGCGTGCCCTGACCTGCT
This sequence comes from Lachnospiraceae bacterium, assembly GCA_031272185.1. Classification (GTDB taxonomy): domain Bacteria; phylum Bacillota; class Clostridia; order Lachnospirales; family Lachnospiraceae; genus JAISUG01. The sequence goes on along the minus strand of JAISUG010000057.1, from coordinate 9,027 downwards.
TGTCATCGGGATCACCGGGAGCTACGGCAAAACCAGCGTCAAGTATTTCCTGGCTACGCTCCTCAAATCGCGCTACAACGTGCTCATGACGCCGGAAAGCTACAACACGCCCATGGGCGTCGTCAAGACGATCCGGGAGAACCTGCGTTCCACCCATGAGATATTCATCTGCGAGATGGGGGCCAGGCGCCCCGGGGACATAAAGGAACTGTGCGACATCGTCAACCCCCGCCACGGGGTCATCACATCCATCGGGCCGGCGCATCTGGAAACCATGGGCTCCATCGACGCCATCACAAAGACCAAGTTCGAGCTGGCCAGGCACATTGACGGCCATGGTACAATATTCCTAAACGGCGACGACGCCCACATAAGGGGGGCGATGCCCCAACAGGACCACCGCACGTATGGTTTGGGCCATGACAACGACTGCCATGCCTACGACATACGCATATCGCCGGACGGGACCGTCTTTTCCCTGAACCTCCGGGGCCGCGAGCTGGCGGGTTTGCAGACACAGCTGATCGGGGAGCACAACGTCACGAACCTCGCAGGAGCGGTAGCAGTGAGCGCATTCCTGGGGGTTTCGGACCAAGAGATCCGGGCGCAGCTTAGGAAGATCACGGCGCCCCCCCACAGGCTGCAGCTGCTAAGGAACGCCGGCACGGTGATCATTGACGATGCGTACAACTCCAACCCAAAAGGCTGCGAGGCCGCGCTGAAGACATTGTCATTGATTGAGGGGTATAGGATCCTGATCACCCCCGGCATGGTGGAGCTGGGGGCCAGCCAATACGACTGCAACCACGCTTTCGGGATGCAGGCCGCCGGGGTGTGCGATTTCGTCATCCTCGTGGGGGGGAAGCAGACCAAGCCGATACTTGACGGGCTCCATGACGCAGGGTTCGACGACGCCCGCATCCACGTCGCCGACCACCTGCGCGAGGCGCTTGCCCGGGCGCATGGCATCGATCCCGGCAAACAAAAGGTCATACTGCTGGAAAATGACCTGCCGGACAACTATTGAAAGGTGAGTGAACCCTATGAAGATCAACCTGGCCGTCCTTTTCGGCGGGAAAAGCGTGGAGCACGAAATCTCCGTGATTTCCGCCATTCAGGCGATGGACCACCTGGACAAAGACAGGTACGAAGTGTTCCCGGTCTACATCACCAAGGGCAATGAGTTCTACTATGGCACGGGCCTCTCGGACATTGAGGGGTACCGCGACATCCCCGCGCTCCTCAAAAAAAGCGCCCGGGTCAGCTTCGTCGCAGAGGGCCCCAAGACCTACATGGTTCGGTGGGGCGGCGGCTTCTTCCAGAGGAACAGGCCCATCGCCTTGATCGACGTAGCTTTCCCCATCGTGCATGGCACCAACGTCGAGGACGGCGCATTGCAAGGGTTTTTGAAAACCCTCAACCTGCCCTTTGTGGGGTGCGACGTGTTGCCCTCGGCTGTCTGCATGGACAAATATTCCACGAAAGCCTTGTTGCGGGAGGCCGGCCTGCCGGTCCTGGACTGCCTGCGCTTCACCCTGCGCGACTACGACGCCCCGGGGGGCGTCGTCGAAAAAATCGAGGCCGCTTTCCCGTACCCCGTCATAGTGAAGCCGGTCAACCTGGGTTCCAGCATCGGCATAAGCAGGGTCGAGGGTCCGGATGCGTTGGGCGGCGCATTGGACCTGGCATTCTCCTTCACGGACAAAATCCTGGTGGAGCCCGCCATAGTGAACCTCCGGGAGATAAACTGCTCCGTGGTGGGGGATGGGGACGAGGCCGCGCCGTCCGAGTGCGAGGAGCCCTACGTGGACAAAGGCATGTTGAGCTATGCCGACAAATACCTAAACGACGACGACAAGCTGCAAGCCTCCAAGGGCATGGCCAGCCTCAAGCGCAAGATACCGGCCGACATCCCCCCCGAGCTTAAGGAAAGGATACAGAAAATGGCCGTCGACGCATTCCGGCACCTGGGCTGCAACGGGGTGGTGCGGGTTGATTTCCTCATGGACGGCGACACAGGCGAAGTCTGGATAAATGAATTCAACACGATCCCCGGGTCGCTGTCATTCTACCTGTGGGAGCCCACAGGGCTGCCATACGGGAAACTCCTGGACAGGCTTGTCTCGCTGGCCCTGAAACGCCAGAGGAAAGAGGAAGATATAGTTTTTTCCTTTGACACCAATATACTGTCCTCCGGCAAAGCCTTCGGGTCCAAAGGGTCCAAAGGGGGAAAGGCATGACCGCATCGTGACAAGCAGCACGTCCGGGGACCTGCGTTGCGGACGGGGCGGCTACGCAAAAAACAAGGGTGATGTTTAACTCACCATTAAAAAGATAGCACTTGGGCCTCGCCTGCGGTGTCCACGATAGACGGTTGTCCCCCGAGCGCTTAGCCCAGCTTGCTGTGGGCTTCGCCCACCACCTGGGCTATGACTGCATCACATACCGGGTTGGCCGCCCCATAACCCCGCCTTCGCAGCCACAGCAGGTACTCGATGTTCCCCTCCGGCCCCTTGATGGGCGAATACGTAAGCCCCACGGGCGCAAGCCCGATAGCCTCGGCGTAAGATGCCACCCCGGCGATCACTTCCCGGTGCACCGCGGGGTCCCGCACCACGCCTTTCTTGCCCACTTTCCCCCGCCCCGCCTCGAACTGGGGCTTTATCAGCGCGACGATGCTGCCGCCAAAGGCGCCGCCCCCGGACCCCCTCGACGCGCCGCCGCCCCCCTCGCCTGAACCGCCGCCAACCGCCTCCCCGCCCGCCTCCCCCTCTCCCATCAGCGCCAGCACCGGCCCCAGCACCTTGGTCAGTGAGATGAAAGACACGTCGATGGTGGCGAAATCTATGACATCCCCCACCATGTCCGGGGTGACATAGCGGATGTTGGTCTTTTCCATGCACACCACGCGGGCGTCGCCCCGCAGTTTCCAGTCCAGCTGGCCGTGGCCCACGTCCACCGCATAGACCTTCCGGGCGCCGTGCGCCAGCATGCAGTCCGTGAACCCCCCCGTGGATGCGCCCACGTCCATGCAGGTCATCCCCGCGAGCAGGGAGCGCTTCGGGCTATCTTCCGGCTCGCTTTCCCCTGCCCCACGGTTTCCCGTCACATCCATCCCTGCCTCAACTGCCACATTTGCCCCGTCTGCCACATTCACCGCATCGGCCCCATCTACCTCATCTGAAACAGGCTTCGCGGCACGCATCGTGCGGGGGCTGCCATCCGGGCACCCCCCGAACACGTCCAAGGCCTTTTCCAGTTTCAGCCCACCCCGGCTCACATAGGGAAGCTGTTTCCCCCGCACTTCCACCCGAGCCCCGGCGGCGAACCCGGCCCCGGGCTTGTCCTCCTTCTGCCCGTTCACATAGACGATGCCGGACATGATGAGCGCCTGCGCCTTCGCGCGGCTGTCCGCAAACCCGCCCTGCACCAGCAGGACATCCAAACGTTCTTTCATAAGCCCCGCAATCACACTTCCATATCACTGACATGCCCGGTTTTGGTTTGCTGCCCCCCCCATAATTACTGGCAGCAGCTTATCCACGATGGAATCGCTGTCGATCCCCAGGGCCGAGCGCAGCACCGACACGTCCCCATGCTCCACATAGCTGTCCGGCAGGCCCACATTGACCACCCTCTTTTCCGGATGATACTGATGTATGTACGCCGTAATCGCCAGGCCCATCCCCCCCTGGAGCACGTTCTCCTCCATGGTGACGAACATGTCGTGGTCCGCGGCCAGGGAGTCCACCAGCCCCGCGTCCCACGGCTTGGCGAACCGCATGTTTGCCAGGGACACACGAACCCCCGCCGTTTTCAGCTTTTCCCGCACATGTTCGGCGGTGCTGACCATGCTGCCCAGGGCCAGCAGCGCGACGCCCGATTCCCTGTAGATGACCTCCCCTTTGCCCAGCTCTATGGGGGCGTCAAATGTTTCCAGTCCCTGGTAGGACTCCCCCCGGGGGTAACGCACCGCGATGGGCGCAGTGTAAGACAGCGCGAACTCCAGCATCCGTTCCAGCTCCCAGCGGTTTTTGGGCGCCATCACCGTCATGTTGGGCAATGCGCTCAGGTAGGAAATGTCAAATATCCCCTGGTGGGTCTCGCCGTCGCTGCCCACCAGCCCCGCCCGGTCGATGGCGAACACCACCGGCAGGTTCTGGATGCACACGTCGTGGATCACCTGGTCGAACCCCCTTTGCAGGAAAGAGGAATAGATCGCCACCACGGGCCGCAGCCCCGCCGCCGCCATCCCCGCCGCGCTGGTCACCCCGTGGGCCTCGGCGATCCCCACGTCGAAAAACCGCCCCGGGAACGCCTTGGCGAACGCGGCAAGCCCCGTGCCGTCCGGCATGGCCGCCGTCACCGCCGCGATGGATGGATCCTCCTTTGCCAGCGCGCACAGTTTGTCGGAGAACACCTTCGTATAGGAGGGGTTGGCCTTGGGTGTTTTGGGCAGGCCCGTCTCCGGGTCAAAGGGGTCCACCCCATGGAACTTGGCGGGGTCTTCCTCCGCAGGCGCATAGCCTTTGCCTTTCCTGGTCATCACGTGGACCAGCACCGCCCGGGGGACCCTTTTGGCCGCGGCCAATGTCTTTCGCAGGCGCTTTATGTCGTGGCCGTCTATGGGCCCCAGGTAAGTGATGCCCATGTTCTCGAAAAGCATCCCCGGTATCAGCAGCTGCTTGATGCTGCTTTTGGTGGTGCGCAGCAGCTTAAGCAGCCGGACGCCGACGAAAGGGATCTTCTCCAATACTGCCTGCACCGCATTTTTGACGGCGTTGTACACTGTGGCGGTCCGTATGCTGTTCAAGTATTTGTTCATGCCGCCCACGTTTTCGGAGATGGACATGTTGTTGTCGTTGAGCACGATGATGAAATTGGTGTTCAGGCGGGCGGCGTTGTTGAGCGCCTCGTAGGCCATACCCCCGGTGAGCGCCCCGTCGCCGATGACAGACACCACGTGGTAGTCCTCGCCCCTCACATCCCGCCCCTGGGCCATCCCCAGCCCCGCCGAGATCGACGTGGAGCTGTGCCCGGTGTCAAATGCGTCAAATGGGCTTTCCCTGCGTTTGGGGAACCCGCTGATCCCCCTAAACTGCCGCAGCTCGTCAAATGCGTCCTTGCGCCCGCTCAGGATCTTGTGGGTATAGGACTGGTGCCCCACGTCCCAGATCACTTTGTCCCGGGGGAAATCGAAGGCCAGGTACAGCGCCATGGTCAGTTCCACCACGCCCAGGTTCGACGCCAGGTGTCCCCCCGTGCAGCTGGTTTTCTGTACCAGGAAATCCCGTATCTCCCCCGCCAATATATTCAGTTCTTCGTCAGTGCAACCCTTGATGTCCTGTGGGCCGTCTATTCTTTCCAGTACCATGGTTTCGGTATATCGCCTTTCCTCGCCGCCAACCGCCCGCCCATGCAAAAAGCCGCCAGTCGCACCGGTATCTCGCTTTTCCTCGCCGCCAACCGCCCGCACCTGCAAATGCCGCCAGACGCACCGTCCGCAGCCGCGCATCTGCGTGCCGATGCCCGTTTGCCCTGTGGCGTCTATGGCAAGCGGCAGCCTTATCCCGTATCCGCCGATCAGAATCTGCGCGTGATCAGTTTCTCGATGAGCCCCGCCAGGAACACCGGGTCCCCCGGGAGGGTGCGCAGGGTGTCCATGGCCAAGCGGGAGAGCCGCGCCACCTCGTTTTTCGCCGCTTCCATCCCGTATATGGTCACATATGTGGATTTCTGGTTCTTCTCGTCGGAAAGCACCGGCTTGCCCAGCGCCTTGATGTCGCCCTCCACGTCCAGGATGTCGTCCTGTATCTGGAACGCAAAGCCCACGTTCCCGGCCACCTGCTCGATTTTGTGTATCTGCTCCTCGTTTGCCCCCCCCAGGATCGCGCCTATCACAAAGGCCGCTTCCAGCAGCGCGCCGGTCTTCAGGCGGTAGATGAACTGCAGCTGCTCCGGCCAGATGGGTTTCCCCGTCAGCTCCACGTCCAGCGTCTGCCCGCCCACCATGCCATATATGCCGCTCTTTTGCGCCAGCACCCCGATGGCCCGACCGATGCGGGCGTAGTGCAGCGCACTTGGCGCGGCTTTTCCCGTATGCGGCCCGCCCACCGCCTCGAACGCCTTCGCCGCCACCTCGAACGCGTAAAGCATCAGCGCGTCGCCGGCCAGCACCCCTAAGTCGTCGCCGAACTTCACCCATGTGGTGGGCAGCCCCCTGCGCAGGGTGTCATTGTCCATGCAGGGCAGGTCGTCATGGATGAGCGACGACGTGTGGATCATCTCGATGGCCGCCACGAAAGGCGCCACCGCCCCGGGCGGCACGGGCGCGCCGCGCCACCCATCACCTTGTGTTCCTCCATACCTGCCTGCATCACGCATTGCGCCGCTTACGGCCGATGATGCCATATCGCCCGCACCTTGACGCAAGCCGGCATCAGCCGCACCTGCATCCGCACCTGCACCTGCATCCTCGTCTGCCCCTGCGAACATCTCGTACACGCTCTGCAAAAACATGGGCCGCAGGCGCTTGCCCCCCGCCCACACGCTGTAGTTCATCGCCTCGAAGATCGTCCTTTGCTGTCCCTCCTCTTTGGGAAGGTATGCCCTCAGCGCCTCATTGACTTCTTTAACTTTCGCTTCGATCTGTTTGTCCAGCCTCATCCTTCCCCCTCGACCTTCCTCGCAAAACCCCCACACCGCCGTGCCCTGTGATATGCCTTGCTTACCCACCGGACATGATGCACCGGGGCCCGGCGTGCTGCAATCCGCACCTTAACTCTCCGCCTCCAGCACCTGTATCTGCTTCTCCACCCGGTCGATCTTATCCGTGCAGGCCTTGATGAGCTTCATGCCCGCCTCGTAGCACGCAAAAGATTCCTCCAGGGTGGATTCATCGTTTTCCATTTTTTGGATAATGCCATCCAGCTCCCTAAGCAGCTCCTCCACCGGGCGTTCGTCCGCCATCTGCGCATCCGATGCCTCCGACGTGCCCGTTCCCGGCAATGCCTTGACTCCTGCCACCGCGTCCCCTTTCCCGGACGTCTTCTTTTTCGCCGTTTGCATGTCCGGTCCAGTCCCTACCCTTTTCGCGGTTTGCGTATCCTGTTCAGTCCCTACCCTTTTCGCCATGTCACATACCCCTCATCTTGCCGTGCCACTCCCCGAGCGGCACCAACCGGGTCGAGTCCCCATGCGGCATCCACACGCCGCATCCGCAGGCGCGCTGCCCCTCTCGCAACAGCCACATGTTTTCAACTACCCAGCCGGCCTCTCCATCCGCTCTACCTCATCCACCACCGCACCCAGCTGCCCGTCCGTCAGCCGCAAGCGGATCCTCTCGCCCACCTTCACCTGCGCCACAGACGCAATCTTGCGCCCCGCGCCGTCGCTGACATACCCGAACCCCTTTTCCAATTTCTTCAGCGGGGAGATCCCGTCCAGCCTGGAACACTGCAGCGCCAGTGAGTGCTTCGCATCCGCCAGCCGCCTGGCCATCAGATGCTGCGCCCGCTGCGCCAGTTGCGCCAGGTACTGCCGCTTGTTCCGTATCTGGTGGGCAGGGTCTTGCAGCCGCAGCCGGTACCGCCGCCGCTCCAGCCCCTCCCTACGCGCTTCCAGTTTGCGCCTGGCGGCCATCCCCAGGGCCTCCCGCATCCCGGCCACTTCCCGGTCGTAGAGCGCCAGGTCGAACACCGCCAGTTCCGCCGCCGCCGACGGGGTGGGCGCGCGCATGTCCGCCACATAGTCCGCGATGGTCACGTCGGTTTCGTGCCCCACCGCCGAGATCACCGGCGTGCCGCACTCGAAGATCGCCCTGGCCACCGCCTCTTCATTGAACGCCCACAGGTCCTCTATGGAGCCGCCCCCCCTGCCCACGATGAGCACGTCCAGGCCCATCCGATCCAGCCTGCGTATCCCCGCGGCCACGCTCTTTGCCGCCCCCTCCCCTTGCACCTGCGCCGGGTAGAGCACCAGCTGGACGTAGGGGTTGCGTCTGCGGGAGATCTGGATGATGTCCTGTATGGCCGCGCCGGTGGGTGCGGTCACCACGCCCACCCGCAGGGCATAGCGGGGGATGGGTTGCTTGTATTCGGGGGCGAACATGCCCATCTCTTCCAGGTCGGCCTTCAGTTTCAGGAACCGCTCGTACAGCGCGCCCAGCCCGTCGAGCTCGATGGTGCGGGCATAGAGCTGGTACTTGCCGTCCCTCTCGTAGACATCCACGTTGCCGGTGACCACCACCTGCTGCCCCTCGGCCAACACGAACTTGAGCCCCCCCCGGTTCCCGGCAAACATCACCGCCCCCAGGGCACCCATGGGGTCCTTCAGTGTAAAGTAAATGTGCCCGCTGCTGTGGTACTTGCAGTTGGACACCTCGCCCTTGACACTGATGCGGCCAAGCGTATAGTCCGATGCGAACATATTTTTGATGTAGCGGTTGACCTGGGTCACCGTGAAAACATTGGCCATGCTAGCCCTTTTCCTCGAAAATAAACTGTGACAGCACCCCGTTTATAAACGCCGACGCATCTTTGCCGCCGTATTTCTTCGCGATTTCCACCGCCTCGTTCACCGCCACCTTTTCGGGGATGTCAGGGTCAAACAGCATCTCGTATAGCGCCAGGCGCAGGATGGCCAGCTCCGCCTTGCCGATACGGCCTACGGTCCAGCCTATGGCTACCTCCCGGATGCGTGCGTCCAGCCGGGGGATCGCTTCCACCACCGCCGTCACCCTTGCCCGTATCTTTTCCCGGTCCCCATCGGACACCGCTACGTCATGTATCAGCCCGGCACCGGCCGGGGACAGGGCTACCCCGCCGCCTGCGGCGCCCGTCAGGGCTTCTTCTCCACTCCGGGACACCTCACCCCCGAAACTGCGCCCGGCGCCCGTCAGGGCCTCTGCCCCACCCTGGGACACCTCACCCCCGAAACTGCGTCCGGCGCCCGTCAGGGCCTCTTCCCCACTCTGGGACACCTCTCCCCCGAAACTGCGTCCGGCGCCCGTCAGGGCCGCTGCCCCAC
>JAISUG010000039.1 GCA_031272185.1 Lachnospiraceae bacterium | reverse complement strand
GGGAAACGATGCGCGCCTGTGGGTACTTTTCTTTGATTTTGCGGGAAGCGATCTCGATGGGGGCGATGTTGCCGTCGTGCCCGTTCATGATCACCAGGCGGGTGATGCCGTTGCGGATGCAGGACTCCAGGTTGTCGTAGATGACCGCCGTGCAGGTGTCGTAGCTCAGCGTCAGGGTCACGGGGAATGAGTCGTAGTGCGCGCTGTAGCCCACCGTGATGGGCGGCAGCACCAGCAGCCCTTTGCAGCGGTCCGCGATCTTGACAGACAGCATGTAGGACACGAGGGTGTCCGTGCCGGACGCCAGGTGCGGCCCATGCGCCTCGCAGGAGCCCACAGCCAGGATCGCCTTGTCATACCCACCGCTTTGCACCTGGTGGGACGTCAGTTTCAGCAGTTCGTGATTTGCCATCGTTGCCTCCTTTCGTCTGACAGCGGATGATATTGCTCCACCGACTAAACAATGCACATTCGACTTCAGTCTCAACCTTGCACAAGGTTTAGTCGGCGGAGCAATAGCGCAGGCGACAACCGGTGCCATCACCGCCAGTCGCCTGCGCATGGGGTGCTAGTTCGACGCCGCGTTTTCCACGAACACCAGGTGGTTGTCCTCTGCTTTCGTGATCACCACGGACTTGGCGGGCACATGGCTCTCGGCGGAGTAGCTGATGGTGCCGGTCACGCACTGCAGGCCCTGGATGGCCTCGATCTTGTCACGGATGTTGGCGCTGGTCACGTCGCCGCCGCAGTCCTCAATGGCCTTTTTCAGCACCATCATGCAATCGTAGCCCAGCGCGGCGAAAGCGTTCTCGGGGTCGATGCCGTACTTTTCGTTGTACGCCTTGATGAAGTTCTGCACCACGTCGCTCTCGTCAGAGGTAGCATAGTGCGTGCCGACGTAGATGTCCTGGTTCGCCAGGTCGCCGGCCACGCCCCACAGGTCCGAATCCCAGCCGTCACCGGAAATCATGGGTGCAGTCGCCCCGCCCTCCCGGAACTGCTGGATGATGGAGCTGGCGTCGTCCGGGCCTGAGGAGATGAACATGGCGTCGGTCTCGCCCGTCGCCAGGTACCGCTGGATCTGCGCCGAGAAATCATAGTCGCCGGATTTGAAGTGGTCCTCCAGCACGACCTCCCCGCCCAGTTCTTTCCAATGCTCAATGAAATAGGACGCCAGGTTCGTGGTGTAGCTCATGGAGTCGTCGATGAGCACATACACGGTCTTCGCGCCCTGTGTCTTGAACAGGAAGTTCGCCGTGGCGTAGGCGCAGGTGTTGTCGCCGAAGGCGGTCAGGAAGGCGTAGTTGCCCACCGTGTCCGGGATGTCCGGCGTCGTGGCGCCCGAGAAGACGATGGGGATGCCCGCCGCCTGGGCCACAGCGCCCGCCGCATAGGCGTAGTCGCTGTCGGAAAGCCCGCCGATGGCTATGACCTTGTCCTGCTCGATGAGCTTCTTGGCGTTGTTCGCGCAGACGGCCTGGTCGGTCTGCCCGTCATAGGATGTGGCCTCGATGAGCCGCCCGTTGATGCCGCCGGCCTTGTTGATAAGGTCCACCGCCAGGTCAAATCCCTTCTGCGCCGGGGCGTCGATGGACGACTGGTCGCCGGTCACATTAAAGATGCCGCCGATGCGGATGGGTTCGCTGCTCGCCGCCGGGGCGGTGGTTTCCTGTGCCGCCGCACTGGTGGGTGCAGCGGTGGTCGTGCCCGTGTTGGAACCGCAGCCCGCCGCGGCCACCGCCACGCCCAGGACTGCCGCCAGAAATACAGTTGCTTTTCTTTTCTTCATGTTCTCCTCCTTGGAATCCGTGTACACTATACAACAAAAAGCCGTGATGCTATAGTCAACGGCAGAAGTCCCCTATCTGCATGCCACCCATGATGACATGGATGACACGCAAACAAACGAAACCCGCCGTCCGCCATACGACCGAACCGCTAAGCAAGGCCTGCGCCGGTAGCAACGCAGCTGACCGAACATGGTTTGGCTGGCAAGTCAATACCGGTGGAAAAGCATGTGCGGGCGCACCATGCATCCTGACAGGCGGCACAACAACCTGCGCGCACCGTCAAGTCCCACGGAACAGGGCAGCCAGAGCGGACCTCACTTTCCCGTACTCGCTTTTTTTGAACAGGGCGGTGTAGGTTTCCTTTGAGAACCAGCTTTCCACGATGATCTCGCTGTACCCCATGATGCCCTGCCGATGGAAGATGATGAGCAGCACGAGCAGGGCCGCCATAATGATGTTCGACAGGCCGAAAAACGTGGGCAGCCGGAATCCGGCGATGTGCAGCCCGTTCTCCAGCGGTGCGAAGAACTCCGGGAGCACGGTGCAGAAGATGGCGCCCAGCACGGCCCCGCTCAAGGAAAACATGCCGCCGATGATGGATATCTCCACGATGTCGAAACTCTTCTCGAAATAGAAGTTCGCGCCCGAGATCGCCGTCAGGTAGTGCGCCCACAGTGCGCCGCCCAGGCCCGCAAAGAAGGCGCTGATGGCAAAGCTGGAGATCTTCTTGGCAGTCAGGTTCACGCCCAGCGTCTGGGCGGCCACCGGGTCGTCCCGCATGGAGATGAGGCCCCTGCCGTAAGCCGACCGGATGGTGCGGTACAGGACGAACAGTGTCACCACCACCACCAGGTACACGGCGGGGATGGTGGACAGGGGCTGGATGCCGTTCAGCCCACGGGACCCCCGGGTGATGGAGTCGTTGTTGTCGATGAGGGCGCGGATGACCACGATGAGTGCCAGCGTCACCACCGACAGGTAATGCCCTTTCGTGTGGATGATGGTGAAAGAAACCAGCACCGCCACCAGCGCCGCAGCGGCGCCCGCCGCCACCAAGGCCACCGCAAAGGGCGCCTGGGTGTGGATGAGCCAGTCAGGCAGCGCCGGACACTCGTTTGCCTTCACGGATTCGCTAAGGGTGAGAAATGCGGAGATGTAGGCCCCGATGGCCATGAACGCCGCGTGGCCCATGGAAAACATGCCGGAAAAGCCATTGATCAGGTTCAGGCTGGACGCCAGCACGATGTAGATGCCCACCGTGGACACCAAGCCGGTGACATAGCTTTTCGGGTGCAGCCCGCAAAAAACAAGGAACAGGAAAGGGACGGCCACGAACAGGACAAACCGCACCAACGAACAGTCCAGCAGGGCCACGGCCCGCTTGCGCAAACCCATGTCCTTCATCAGCTCCGCCCCCCTTCATTCTTCCCGAACAGGCCGTTGGGCCGCAGCAGGAGCACGGCGACCATGAGCAGGAACACGAACGCGTCCCGGTAGGCCGTCATGGTGGTGGGCATCAACCCCTGGAACAGGATCTCCGCCACGCCGATGACAAATGCGCCGGTCACGGCCCCGCCCAGGCTGCCGATGCCGCCCACCACCGCCGCGCAGAATGCCTTCAGCCCCGGCACGAACCCCAGGGACGGGTAGACGGTTTTATACTCCCCGGCCAGCAAAAGCCCCGCCACCACCGCCATGGCGGATCCGATGAAGAATGCGAACATCACCACCCGGTTCACGTTCACCCCCATCAGCCGCGCGGCCCGCATGTTCTCCGAACAGGCGCGCATGGCGGCGCCGATCTTGGTCTTTTTCAGCAATGCATACAAAAGGACAAGGAAAACAGCGGTGACGACGTAGGTGGCGATGTTGATGACAGAGAGCTTGAACATCCCGACCTGCATGGGCGTGCTTATGGATTTCGGGAGGAGGAACGGCTTGCGCTGCGCCGAAAAGATGATCTGCAGGACGTTCTGCAGGAGGGCGGACACCGCCAGCGAGGAGATGAGGGTAGTCTCCTCCGTGGCGTCGCGCAGGGGACGGTAGGCCAGCCGCTCGATGAGCAGCCCCACCCCCACGCTCAGCGCGACGGACAGCAAAACGCACACAAAAAGCGGCAGCCCCATGGTGTTCATAAACACCAGGATCAGGTACACGCCGATGGTCATGATGTCGCCGTGGGCGAAGTTGATGAGGCGCAGGATGCCATAAACGATGGAATATCCGATGGCCACGATGGCGTAGATGCTGCCCAGCTTCAGCCCGCTGACGAGTATGGTCAAAAAGTACGTAATGTTCATAGGTCACCCCCCAAGTATGCGCTGATGATTCGCTCGTCGTGGAGCAGGTCCTCACAGCGGCCTTCCAGGGTGATCTGTCCGGTCTCCATAATGTAGGCGCGGTCGGAGATCTCCAATGCGTCATATGCGTTCTGCTCGATGAGCAGGACGGTCACGTCCGCCTGCTTCAAGCCTTTGAGCACGTCGAACACCTGCTGGGTGAGGATGGGGGACAGCCCCAGCGACGGCTCGTCCAGCAGGAGCATCTTCGGTGAGGACATCAGCGCGCGCCCAATGGCCAGCATCTGCTGCTCGCCCCCGGAGAGGGTGCCGGCGGACTGCTTCGCGCGCTCTTTCAGGATCGGGAAGAGTTCCATGACGAACGCCTGGTTCTTCTGTGCCCGCGCGTGGTCCGACAGGACATAGGACCCCATGAGCAGGTTCTCCGCCACCGTCAGCTTCGTGAAGATCTGCCGCCCCTCGGGCACCTGCACCAGTCCCCGGCGCACGATGGCGTCCGCAGGGAGCTTTGTGACGTCTTCTTCCTCGAAACAGATCTGCCCCGATGCGATCTTCACCAGGGACGAAACCGCCAGCAGCGTGGTGGACTTTCCGGCGCCGTTCGCGCCCACCAAGGCCACGATCTCGCCCCTGTCCACATGCAGGCTGATGCCGTCCACCGCAGTGATGCCGCCGTACTTCACGGTCAGGTCTTTTATCTCCAGCATCATGCGACCCTCCCCAGATATGCGGCGATGACCTTATGGTCGCTGCGGATTTCCTCCGGCGCACCGCTGGCGATGATCTCGCCCGTGGCCATCACATAGATGTGCTCGCACAGGCTCATGATGACTTTCATGTCGTGTTCGATCAAAAGGATGGTCAGGCCAAACTGCGCCGCGACCTGCCGGATGATGCGTACCAGCTCCATGCTCTCCTGGGGGTTCATCCCCGCGGCGGGTTCGTCCAGGAGCAAGAGTTTCGGCTCCGCCACCAGGATCCGCGCGATCTCCAGCCGCCGCTGGGTGCCATAGGCCAGCGAACCGCTGACGGTGTTTGCATGGCGTGCGATGTCCATGATCCCCAGCACATCCATGGCCTTTTCCCGGTAGTAGGCCTCGCTCTGGACGTAGTTTTTGTTCCTGAGGAGGCCCTCCAGGAAGCTGTAGCGGGCAAGCATCTGCGCGCCGATTATGACATTGTCCAGTGCGGTCATCTTGCCAAAGAGACGCAGGTTCTGGTAGGTGCGCAGGATCCCCGCCCGGGCGACCCGGTTGGGCTTCATACCCGTGATGTCGCGCCCCTCGAAGAAGATATGACCCGAAGTGGGCGTGAGCACGCCCGAGAGCATGTTGATGACGGTGGTCTTCCCGGCGCCGTTCGTGCCGATGAGCCCATATATCTTGCCCGCCTCCAATGATGCGGAGAAGTCTTTCACGGCCTGGATGCCCTTAAACGTCATCCGGCATTCTTTTGCCTCCAATAAAGGCATGTGCCTTTCCCCCATTCCCGAAAATGATAAAACGTTCATATTTTAACACAAAAAGCGGTTGTTGTAAAGCGTCATATTTCTTTACACCGCCCTGGTGGCGTGGGCCAGCCATTCCCGCTCTTCGGCGTCCATGCGGGGCGACAGGGTGTCATATACCTGCTTGTGGTAGGCGTTGAGGTAGCGGATGTCCCGCGCGTCCATGAGGGACAGGTCCAGCGCATCCAGGTCCAACGGGGCGAAGGTGAGGTACTCAAACCCCAGGAACTGCCCGAAAGGAGTCTTCTCCCGCTCCACGCATAGGAGCAGGTTTTCCAGGCGTATGCCGTGGCTCCCCTCCACGTACAGCCCCGGCTCGTCGCTGGTGACCATCCCCGGCAGGATCGGCTGGAAAAATGCGTGCTCGGTCAATGACGTGCAGCGGAAACTCTGTGGGCGTTCGTGGACATTGAGCAGGTACCCGACGCCATGGCCGGTGCCATGGCCGTAGTCCAGGCCCATCTGCCACATGGCATCCCTGGCCGCATAGTCCACGGTGAACCCGCTGACGCCCATGGGGAACCTCGCATTGGCCAGGCGCAGCATGCCGATGGCCACCAATGTGAAATGGGTGCGCATCACATCGCTTATCTCCCCCACCGTCACCGTGCGGGTCACGTCAGTGGTGCCCGCCGCCGGTGCGTCTATGGTTACCCCGGTTTCCTCGTACTGCCCGCCGGAGTCCACCAGGTAGAAACCCATCGGCCCTATATCGGCGTTTTGCCCCGGACCGGGCGAATAGTGCGCCATGGCGGCATTGGCCCCATATGCGGATATGGTGGGGAAGCTTGGCATGAAAAACCCGGCCTGCTCCCTGCGCAGGGATTCCAGTTTGGCGGATACGGAAAGCTCCGTCATGGGTTCTTTGCCCACATGTTCCTTGATCCACCTAAGGAAACGGGTCAGCGCCACGCCGTCGCGCACGTGGGCTTCTTTCAGGCAGCGGACCTCCGTGGGGTTTTTCACCGCCTTCATACGGGTGGTGGGGTTCATGGTGTCCACTATGTGGCACGACCCGTCGATGAGGCAATGTAGGCGGTCGCTGACCGCCGCCCTCTCCAGGAGCACGCTTTCCCCGCGCAGGGCGCCCACTGCCGCGTAAATCCCGTCGTATGGGGCTGTGTCCACGCCGATGCCCCGAAGATAGGCAAGAGTGCCGGATATAGGGCTGCCTGTTATAGGACCGCCAGCTATATGGCCACCTGCCCTGTCCGTGACATCTTTGCCTGCACCCGCCGCAGCGTCCGCTTTGCTGCATGAATCAACGTTTGCCCGCGTACCCGCGACCCCATCGGCGCACGGACCCGCAGGCAGCCCCACCGCCCCCTCTTGGATGAACAGCGTCGCCCGCTCATGGGTCAGGAGCATGTAGCATAGCGCCACCGGGTTGTAGGCCACGTCACCGCCGCGGATGTTTAGGAGCCACATGATGTCGTCCAGCGCGGTGATCAGGTGCACAGTGGCGCCGACATCTTTCATCTTGGCCCGCACCCGGCTTAGCTTTTCTTGGGCGCTGCACCCGGTGATCCCGAGATGCAGCGCCTTTACCGGCCCGCATGGCAGCGCAGGGCGGTCCGGCCATATCTCCCCCACCAGGTCACGGCTGTTGTCGATGCGGATGCCAAGTTTGGACAGCTTTTCCCTAAGCTGCCTGCCAAAGTGCGCGCTCACCACGCGTCCGTCAAAGCCCACGGTGGCGCAGGATGGCGCCGGCGCTTTGGCTATGGTTTCCTCCGACGCCATATCCTTCGCCATAGATGGTTCCGGAGTCGTATCTATCCGGGCAGGCTTCTCGCCCTCGGGGATGTGCGAAACCCCCGCCGCGGATGATTCTGCCGCCATGGCCCCGGAGGATAGTTTCCCCGCCAGGTACGCCTCGATGGTGGGTGTGTCCGGCTCGCCCGTGCGCCGCAGCGCGACCTCGCTTCCCGCCAGTTCTTTCTCGGCCTGGATGAAGTAACGGCTGTCGGTCCACAGCCCGCTTTCATCCATCGTGACCACCAGGTTCCCTGCGGACCCGGTGAAGCCGCTTACGAAGGCGCGGCATTTGAAATAGTCCCCCACATACTCCGATTGGTGGAAATCCGCCGTGGGGATGATGTAGGCATCCATCCCCGCCTCTTTCATCAAGACCCGCAGCGCGGCCAGCCGCGCCTTGGTAAGATTTGCCCTGTCATCCATCAATTCACCCTCCACGGTGTGGACTCCCCGCGCAGCAATGCGGCGCAGCTGTCCACGGAAAGAGTCACCATGTCACGCATGGCTTCGTAAGTGTAGAATGCGGTGTGCGGCAGCATGAGCACATTGGGCATGGAATTGAGGTATGCCCGATAGGGCAGCTTCACGACCTCGGAGCGGAAATCCCTGTAGTACACCGGCCCCTCCCCTTCCAGCACGTCCAGGGCCGCCGCACCCACTTTCCCGGACTCCAGCGCCGCCACGAAGGCTTCCATCTCGATGATGGATCCCCTGGCGGTGTTCACCAGCACCACGCCGTCCTTCATCTGCGCCAGCGTGGACGCATTCACCAGGTGATGGGTTTCGGGTGTGGCGGGCGTATGGAATGTCACCGCGTCGCATTCCCGCCAAATGTCTTCCAGCGGCACATAGGCCGCGTATGCCTTCACCGAGTCCTTTTCATGCAAATCATAGGCCAGTATGCGGCACCCGAACCCGGAGAGGAGCCTGACCACCGTCTCGCCGATGCGCCCCGTGCCCACCACCCCCACGGTCATGCGGGAGACCTCCCTGCCCATGCTCCCCGGGAGGGAGAAGTCATTGACCTGGTAACGTGTCAGGATGATCTTGACTTTCCTGATGGCCATGAGCATGCACATCACCGTGTATTCCGCCACCGTATGGGGCGTGTACCCCACGTTGCACACCGCCACGCCCACCGATGCGGCGTGGGCGAAATCCACGTGCTCGTATCCCACGGTCCGGGTGGAAATCACCCTTACTCCCAGTTTTTGGAAAGCATCTATCAACGGCGCTTCCACCGGGGTGGTGATGACGCTCACGGCGCCGCAGCCGGAGGCCAAGGGGACATTGTCCAATGTGGGCATGTGCTGCGTGTACACAAACTCCGCGCCGCGTTTTGCACATTCTTCCTCAAATACCGGGAGCTCCTCATCCCGGCACGAATAAACCGCCAACTTCATGGCACCCCCCAATCCCAAAGCGAGCTAAGCCCGCAACCAAAGCGAACAAGCCCCATAGCGATCAAAGCCCGCGTCCCAAACGAACAAGCCCCAAAGCGAGCTAAGCCCGCTGCCCAAGCGAACAGGCGGCTCACTGTCCGATGTAGCGCCCGTCCTCGCCCAATATCCCCAACGCCACGCACGCCTTCCATATCCCGTCTTCGTCTATGGGTGCGGTCACGTAGTCCGCCACGTCTTTCAGGGCCTGGACCGCATTGCCCATAGCGACGCCGGTGCCCGCATCCCGCACGATCTCGTAGTCGTTCAAGCTGTCGCCGAATGCCACCGCCCCTGATATGGGGCTTTGCCAATAATCGCAGAGTTTGCGAAGGCCCTCGGCTTTGGATACGGCTTGTTCCACCACGTCGGCCCCGAAGTCCGCCGAGAAGGGTAGGAATTTGAGCCCCGGGAAAGCTTCCACCAGCCCCGCCCTGCTGTTTGAGTCGCCCACGTGCGCCAATGAGTGCACCTCCATGCCCAGGAGCTCATAAGGGTCGCCGAACTCCCGGTCCTTCATGCCGAACCGCACCCGCCTGTCCATCTGTATGCCCTCTGGGTGCGTGTAATAATCCAGTTCACCGATGGTGGCGCCCATGCATATCCCATGCGCCACGCAAAAATCCAGCACATCCCGGATGAGCGCCCGGTCCATACGGTACTCATAGATCACTTCGTCGCCCACCGTAACCCTGGCGCCGTTGTTGTGTATGACGGCATCGGGGTTCACCGGCCCCAGGAAACCGCGGCTGGAGTAGTTGCCCATGTCCCGGCCCGTGGCCAGCACGATGTGGGCGTGGCCCCGCAGCGCATCCAGCGCGCGCTTCGCGCTCTCCGGGATGGCCGACATGCGCCCATACCTCGCCGGCCCGTGGTCCAGCAACGTCATGTCCAAATCAAAACTCACTATCCGTTTCATACGCCCTCAATTGAACCCATAGAACTT
>JAISUG010000021.1 GCA_031272185.1 Lachnospiraceae bacterium | reverse complement strand
ACCTCGCCATTGACCCTGGTAACCCACACACAGACTTGTCGGTTAAGCCACTAGGGGGTGACATTTTCAAGAGATAATTAACTCGCCTGAGGGGTGACATTTTCAAAAATTATTGACAGGGATTTCTAGAACATGCTGATGCAGCTCTCGCACACCGCCGACCCTGCCGAATGGTCCCGCGCTTCCATCTGCGCGAAATATGCGTCGGTCATGGGAACCCCGAACAGGGCAGCTATCGACGACTTGCGGGCAAATTCCCTGTACTTCCGCGAATTGTAGAATGTGTGGTTGGGGACCATGTACGCCTTGCAGTCCGACAGGGAACGGTTGCACACGTCGCACACGCCGCCGCCGGTGTACGGTTTGTAGGCGATGCTGCCTGAACTCGCGGAGATCTTGGAACCCCCGCCGCCGGATCCCGAAGCCTTCGCCGGTTTGGGCTTGGCAGACGCATTTCCCGCCGGTGCAGGCGTATTTCTTGCTGTGGCAGACGCATTTCCCAACGGTGCAGATGTATTTCTTGTCGTGGCAGACGCATTCCCTGTCGTTGCAGCCGCATTCCCTGACGGGGCGGTTGCCGCTTTCGCCTTGGCAGCGTCCGCTTTGGCCTTGGCGGCATCCGCTTTGGCCTTGGCGGCGGCGGCTTGGGCCCTGACCTCCTCCGAAGTGGGGACCGGGTTGGCCGGCAGCTTGTGTTCCGGCAGCCCCCACCCGCAGTCATTGTAAACCACGGTGGCCTCCTGCTTGATTTTCTGGTACTCGTACACTCGGCTGTTTAAGTCCTTCACCCGCTCCAGCAGCGCCTTGTTCCCGGACAGGAAATGCACGAGCTTGTATGCCTGGGTGGGGAAATGCGTGCCGTTATGACGCCCGTTTCCGATGTCCACCAGGAAATCGGCGATTTTCTTTTGAACCCACTGCCCATTCACATTTTGGCCGTCCAGGTGGTCGATGGCCCTCCGCAACTTTTGGGCGTGTTCCAGGTACCGCACATCCGGTTCCATCCCCAGGTTCACTTCATAGGCGATGTAATTGATGGCATCCCGCGCCTCACATTCCACTTTGGTGGTATGGCTTTTCACCCAATCGGCATAGCGCCCACTGGCGGCCGCCGCCCTTGATTCCTGCATGTCTTGTTGGTCTTCCCCGGCGAAACCCGTCACGATCCCGGCGATCTCCGCCGTATATTTCTGCACCTGGTATGACGGGTCCATGGCGCAGATGGATTTGGCCAGCGCCTTGTCCCCGGACAGCTGTTTCAGCGCGGCCAGGCGCACCGTAGGCGACTTTTCCTGGTCGCACCAGGCGCTCTTTTTCACCAGCTCTACGTCTCCGATGCGCAGCAACGCCGTCGCGCGCACCTGGGGGGACTCGTCCTCTTTGAAAATGCCTTTCAGGACGTCCTGGTCCGTGAGCTTCCCCACTGCGATCATGCGCACGTTTGCCTCTTTGTCGCGCTGCGCGACCCGTGCCAGCGCCGTGACGCCCGTCAGTCTCTTCACTGCCTCTTCCCGTATCGCCCACACCGGATCGCCCAATGCGATTTCTTCCAGCATACCCTGGTCTGTGAGCTTCCTGGCGGCGCTCAAGCGCACGCTCCAGTTCGGGGCCTTCCTGGCGATCTCAAACAGTTTCGCCGGGTCATTTTCCTTGTCAACCAACTGCTGCGCTTTCCTCTCCTTGCTCGGTTTCCCACTCATCCATGCCGGGTCAAACAGTCCCATAGTCCCCTTCCTTTCCCCCTTGCGGTTCGCTGCAGGTGATTCATTGCCTATGGCCATATTTTAGCATCCCCACACAATAAAACAATCCTTGTCAATGGATTGTCACTGCTTGGCCATTGACAAGGATCATGATTTCTATCGCCCCTGCGGGTGAACCTTGCGCACAGTTGGGACGAATGTCAAATGTGCATTGTTATTTGGTTCGCCTTTCTCGTTCCATCGATATGCCAGTTTATGTTGGGACTATTGTCGAACAGGCATTGTTAGTCGGTGGAGCGATACTTCCGCCAGTATGTCTACGCCTCATCGGGTTTGTAGGCGCCCTTGGCCCAGCCCTTCAGCCGGGATTGGTCGGCGGTGAAGACGCCGTCTGACACCAGCGGCTCGCTGCCCCCGTTCGCCATCAGCTGGAGGGGGTTGGACGCGGCCACGGCTTTGAACTCCCCGTCCCTTTCCAGGGCTTCCTTGACCTGGGCCAGGCGGTCCGGGTAAGCAGGGTTTTTCAGCCCGATGATGCACACATTCTCCGCCCCCCGCAGCGTCGCCGCGGAATCGCCCATGAACACCTCGCACTGTTCCAGCGCCTGCACCGGGGCCATCTTGAATGTCGCCTTGTAGCAGGCGAATCCATATGCGCCGGTGCTGTATTTCTCTTCTACTTTGTCGATGTCATAGCGCACGTACAGCACCGCATTGGGGTTGGTGACCTTCTGCCTGGGCGGCGGGGATGCGGGTTTTGCCGGCTGCCCGGCGGGAACGCTTTGCCCAGCCGAGCGCACTGCGCCTGCCCCACCTGGATTCGCACCAGGCGTCGGATTTGCCTGGGGCTGACCTGCGGCACCATATCCCGGCGTCGGTTGTCCGGCTAAAGCGCCCTGTCCGCCGGGAACGCCTTGCCCCGCCGAGCGCACTGCGCCCGCACCACCTGCGTTTGCGCCGGGCGCCCCCGGTGCATACGTGGGTATGGCTTGGCCCGCCGCCTGCCCCGGACCTCCCGCTGCCTGACTTGCCCCTGCCGGGTTATATGCCTTGGGGGGGTCCAGGTCGTCCTTGCACACGATGAATGTGACCACGGGAACGATGATGGCACGGAACAGATCTGTCGCAAAAGAAGTGCCGCCATAGTACCGCCCGAATTTTGCCACCAATATAATGTACAGGATGATGTTCAGCACCTGTATCCCGGCGATCATGTAGAACCCGATTTTGCGTCTCGCAAGGAGCAGTGCCGCGCCCGCGATGGCCACAGCTGATGTGAACACACCCAGCATCGCCACCGGGCCATACGCCATGGTACCTATGCAGTACAGCCCGACATTTAGGGCACCGGCCACGATGCA
The DNA here is from genome assembly GCA_031272185.1 of Lachnospiraceae bacterium. Classification (GTDB taxonomy): domain Bacteria; phylum Bacillota; class Clostridia; order Lachnospirales; family Lachnospiraceae; genus JAISUG01. The sequence goes on along the minus strand of JAISUG010000021.1, from coordinate 3,798 downwards.
CAGGATGAGCCAGACTTTCACACCTGTGGACATCCCATCTTTGGCGGGTGCGCTTGACGCGGCGCCGTAGGGGGTGTATGCCGACGGCACCGCATTAGGTTGCGGTTGCGGTCGCTGCACCTGCTGCCCGTATGGCGGTTGCTGACCGTACTGCGGTTGCTGCGCCTGCGCCGTCTGTTGACCATACTGCGGCTGTTGCGGTTGCTGACCGTACTGCGGTTGTTGCACTTGCTGCCCCTGCTGACCGTACTGCGGTTGCCGCGTCTGCGCCGTCTGTTGACCATACTGCGGCTGTTGCGCTGGCTGACCCGGTTGCTGTCCGTATGCCTGCCCGGGTGTCTGTTGCCCATACACCTGCTGCGGCTGCGGTGCCGGTTGCTGCTGTGCATATGTGGCCTGGACTGTCTGCCGTGGCTGCGCCCCGGAAGCAGGGACACCCATCTGGGATGTCTGTCCTAGCGGTGGCGCGACCGGTGCATTCGCATTCGCAGCCGCTGCGGCCGAAGCCTGCGGCGTCTGCCCTTGAGACTGGGTTATCGGCGCCGCCGCAGGAGCTACCGTCTGCTGCGACGGCGCCGCCGCCCCCATCTCATCCAGCTTCTTCGAAATGGCGCTTTCGCCGGAGATGGCCACCACCTGCCCGCCTTTCACCGCCACCTGGTAGTCAATCCCCAGGTTGGTGTTAAAATTCCAGTACACCTGCCCCTTTTGGGACGCAGGGAGGAAACCCATTTTCCCGAAAATCTCCTCCGCCGTCATCCGAAAATCCGGCTGGCCCAGCAGCGCCACCACATCCCGCTCGGGCGTGCCCACCCGGATCTTCCCCATCAAATCCTTCGTTATGTTGACCATGCTATCCCCCTTCGTGCCATCTCACAGGAATTTCCGGTTGAACCGACAATGATCGGACTCTCGCCGTCACGACTTTGGCCTTCGAGCCATCTCACAGGAACTTCCGGTTGAACCGAGAATGAGCGGACTCTCGCCGTCACGGCTTTGGCCTTCGTGCCATCTCACAGGAATTTCCGGTTGAACCGCACCTGCACCGTCCCCCCCGGCTGGGCCTCGAACCTGTACAGCCCCTTGAACGCCGCTCCGCTGTGGTCCGTGACGAATATGGTGTTGTATCGCAGGTATGTGGGGAACGAAAGCGTCTTGCCGTTTTTCACCGGCCCCATCTTGATGCCATTCAGGTAGACGAACTGCAGCACCGCGGCGCCCACGAAGCTGCTCACCCTGGTGAAGTCCACGGTGCAGGGCGCAGGCAGGATCTCCTCCGGGGCGGCATTGAGCGGGTAAGTCTCCCATTTCTCCTTGCACGACCTGCAGCGGTAGACGATCGGCGTGGTTTCCACGTTCTTCGCCGCATTGGACGAGGCCACCAGGTTGCCGACGGCCCCGAAGATCAGCTGGGTCGCCACCGCCTTCCCCACGCCGCCCTTGACTCCGATGGCGTCAAAATCGATGCCGCCGCACTTGGGGCACTTCATGGCATAGAGGCTGGGGAGCGTGTTCCCCGCCGCCGCACCCGCAGCTTGGCCGGCACCCACCGCGCCCGCACCCACATTCCCCGCATTTCCATTTCCCACACTGTAGTTTTCCATCGTTTCCTCCTGTCCGCCGGCCACCCGGCGTGAATGTGCATACATCTCACTTAACCTATACCCATATCTTACCATAACCTCCGAAAATTACAAGCACTGTCAACCCATTGTCACTGCCAATTCGCTGACAGGGAACATAGGGTTTCAAAGCGCCCCCCGGTTGGTTTTCAGCTGTCCTGCACTTGTGGCAGGTACATCTCCAGCAACGCCTCTATTTGCTCCAGCACCGCTTCCGCATCCACCTCGTCGCTGGTCCAGCTCGGTCCGCTTATGTACATTGGGATACTCCCTTTCCCTTTGAGCGTGTTGGACCCGCCCACTTGCTTCCCGTCAAGGTCAGTGATCGTCGCCGTGCATGTGCGCCTGTATGCCGTGCCGCTGGGGATATAGTGCCCCGCCACGCTTTTTTCCCGCTTCAGGTACAGGATATACTCCACTTCCCGGAGGGAATCCGGCTGGTACTCCTCCGGCATCAAGCTCATGAAACCATAGTCGATGTATTTGACTTCCGGTTTGCTCGCTTCGTATTCCACCACCAGCACCTTCCCTTTGGGCTTCCTCCCCACAGAGTCAGCCAGTTCCCCGTCCACGTCCTGGAACTTCAGATCCCACAACCGGGCTTCGCTGGCCCGGATATACTTCCTGATGTAAGCCTTTTCCCGGCACCATATCTCAAAAGCCCCTTTTACGGTCTCTGGAGCTATCTCAAATACTTCGCCGGTGTCAACCACCGCCTCCGCCAGCGCCCCGAAATACTCGTCTTTGCCCAAGGGGACCGGCGGCGTGTCGTCGCCATTAAGGTCGCTTTGGACGCGGCCGAGGAACCTGTCCTTCAGCTTTCCCTGCAATGTGGTGTCTGAGTCCCCGGACCAATCATCCGGCAGCATCTTGTAGAATGTGCCCAAATCGCCGGGGCCCACTTCCTCGGGCTTTGCCTCAAGGATCTTCACCGCCACCATGTCAAGCAACGCCGCCCGTTCCAATGGGCGCCCGTCGCCAAGGGTTATCACGTCCTCATCACCGAAACAACCGTCAAGAGCCTCCCGCACAGGCCCCATCCCCCCTCCTGGGAACGCATCGATGGCGCGGACGGCGGGAAGGAGTTTCCCGATGCCATAGCGGTTATGCGCCAGCTTGACGGCGCTTTCCACGGAAATGGCATAGTCCGGCCAGGACTTCTGGCTTTTGTACAATGCCCGGCGGTCCTCGTCCAGATCCGACATATTCTTGCTGTCATAGGTCGTCGCGCCATGGGCGAGCGCCTCCACGGCGTCCACGTATGCCAGGGGCGGCAGGAAGATGTAGAAAAACCATGCGAAGAACAGCACGTACCCCGCCAGACAGCCCATAAACCCACCTACTGTTGGCCATATAGATTTGCCTTGACGCCTGAATCCGGCCGGCCGCCCGGCATTTGCAACCGGGTCGTTTGCTTGTGCGGCAATGGCCTTGCGGGGCTTCGATGCCATATAGCGCCGTATTCGCCTCACGATGCCCCGCACGGCGAAGTACAGTATGGGGTACACCCAAGACCAGATTAAAAAGAAAAACAGGATCCGATCCCCGAACATATGACTGTAAAACTTGCACTCCATCATATCCCCAAGCATCAACCCAGGCAATACCCTAAACATACCCACACCTTCCCATGTGTCTGGCCCCGTTCTACTGGACGCGATGGCAGTGCGAAAGCCCACCCACGCCTCCCCATGTGCTTGGCTCCGTCATCTATCGCCCTTGAATCCGCGTTTTTCAACACCCACATATTACCATGCCCGCCATATAAGACAACCCCTGTCAAAGATTCGTCAACACCTGCACATTGACGAGTCGCACCGCCGCCGGCACACGTCCGGCATGGCCTGTCAAAGATTCGCCAACACCTGCACATTGACGGGGGGTGCAAACAAATCATCCATCGTCACTTCCGACTGCACGTCATAGGCATACTTCCCCCGCTGCACGCCATATGTGGTCACCAAGGTGACATGGATGGCCTTGTGGGTCTTCGTCTCCCGCCTGAATGCCATTACCTTCGCCCCAAGCTGATCATGGAAACCCTACCCCGGTGGTGCTATAGCGGGCTCCCACCCTTGCCTGCAGTGTCGTTCAGAGGCCCGTCGCCCCCTACATCAGCCGGCGATCCCGACGGTCGGACGCCGCGAAGCTCGCACCGGTTCCGTCTCCCCCTACA
>JAISUG010000115.1 GCA_031272185.1 Lachnospiraceae bacterium | reverse complement strand
TTGGCGCACCTGCTGTGCCGGCTCTACGACGTGGAGGGCGGCCATCCTGGGCCGGCCCCCCCCGGTGGCGCCGGATCCGGCGCCAATGAGGCGAAATGCACCCCGGTCGCGACCCCCGGCGCCTCATCCGGTAGCTCCATCACCATAGTGGCTCCAGTGCACCCCAGCAGTATGTGTAGTCGCCCCGTCACCCCCTCCGGCGGCTCCATCACCATCGGGGGCCGACCCATAGAGCAGTTCGGGCGCAGGTGGCTGCGCCGCCACATCGGCATCGTGCTCCAGGAACCCTACCTTTACTCCCACACGATCAGGGAAAACATCGCTTCCCTGGACCCGGGCATCCCCTTGGAAGATGTGAGGGAAGCCGCGCGTATCGCTGACATCGACTCATCCATAGAAGAGTTCGAGAAAGGCTACGACACTATGGTGGGCGAGCGGGGCGTCACCTTGTCCGGCGGCCAGAAACAGCGCATCGCCATCGCCCGCGCCATCGTCAAAAGGCCGCCCATCCTGGTCTTCGACGACTCATTGTCCGCCGTGGACACACAGACCGACGCGCGTATACGCTCCTCCTTAAAGGAACGTGTGAAAGGCACCACCACGCTGCTCATAGCCTACCGCGTCACCTCCCTCTCCCTCTGCGACCGCATACTGGTGCTCCAGGACGGGCGGGTGGCGGAAACGGGTACCCACGACGAGCTGATGGCGCTAGGCGGCATATACCGCAAGACCTACGAGATGCAGGAAAGCGACGCAGGTATGCCGTGAGATCTTCAAGGTATAGTGCCGGACCCTGACATGCGGTGATTCTTCTGGGATGTTGAGGATTGCCGGAATCTGCGCCGGGCCTTACCCAGACATACGCTGATTCTTCGCACAAATACTGCCAGGAAGGCAAGAGGCGGGTTTCTTCGCACAGATACTGCCAGGAAGGCAAGATTTGCGGCGCGGCACATGGAAAGCACAGGTTTGCATGGACTGGGAAGAAGAGCAATACAACAAACCCTTTGACTGGAAAGTGTGGGCGAAAGTCCTGCCTTTCTTCAAACCTTACCGGGGGCTGCTGGTGCGCCTGTGCATTTTGATTGCCCTGGTTGCGGGCGGCGACGGCCTCCTGCCGCTCATCCAGAAATACGCCATCGACCATTTCATCGTGCCCCGCACCACCCAAGGGGTATGGCCGCTGGTCGCCGCATGCGCCTTGGTTTTCGCCCTCGCCGCATTTTGCATCATCCGTTTCGTGTGGCTGTCCATGCGCATCGAGCTGTTTTTCGCCAGGGACCTGCGCTCCGCGCTGTTTCGCCACCTCCAGACCCTTTCCCTGGATTACTACAACACCACGCCGGTGGGGTACCTCATCGCCCGGGTCATGAGCGACACGGAGCGCATCGGCGAGGTCATCGCCTGGGGCGCGGGCGACGTGCTCTGGGGGCTGGCATACCTGGTGATGGTAACCGCGGTGATGCTGGCGATGAACTGGCGGCTGGCCCTGGTGGTGATAGTCATGTTCCCCCTCATCGCACTGTGTACCATGTGGTTCCAGAGCCGCATGCTGCGCTACAACCGCCACGCGCGCCATGTGAATTCCCTGCTCACCGGCGCATTCAACGAAGGCGTCATCGGCGCCAGGACTTCGAAAACATTGGTCATCGAGGACGTCAACGACGGGAATTTCCGCTCATTGTCCGGCAAAATGAAAACCGCCGCCATCCGTGCGGCTTCCATCTCGGCGCTCTACATGCCTGTGGTGTCCTTTTTCGGCGTGCTGGCCGTGGCCATCATCCTGGTGTACGGCTCGGGGCTGGTTTCCATAGGGCAGCTCCCCCTGGGGACGCTCTCCGCCATGATTTCCTATGGCATGGGGGTGTTCGAACCCATACAGAACCTGGCGCGGACGTTCACCGGCGTGGTGGCCACCCAGGCGAACATCGAGCGCATCACCGCCCTGGCGGAGACGAAGCCCCTCATCACCGACCGCAGAGATGTCATCGAGCGTTACGGGGACAGCTTCACCCCCAAACGGGAAAACTGGGAAAAGCTGGAAGGGCACGTGACTTTCGAAGACGTGACTTTCCGCTACCACGACGGCAACCGGGACGTGCTGGAGCATTTCAACCTGGACGTGCCCGCAGGTCAGACCGTCGCCATAGTGGGTGACACCGGAGCAGGCAAATCCACGCTGGTGAACCTGGTGTGCCGTTTCCTGGAACCCACCGGCGGGCGCATCCTTATCGACGGGAAGGACATCCGGGACCGTTCCATGCTGTGGCTCCATTCCAACATCGGCTACGTGCTCCAGAGCCCCCACCTGTTTTCCGGCACCATCCGTGACAACATCCGCTACGGCAGGCCCGACGCCTCTGACGAAGACATCAAAAAAGCCGCATCCCTGGTCTGTGCGGATGCGGTCATAGCGAAACTGGAGCAAGGGCTGGACACCGACGTGGGCGAAGGGGGCGACCTGCTCAGCACCGGGGAAAAACAGCTGATATCATTCGCGCGGGCAGTCATCGCCGACCCCCGCATTTTCGTGCTGGACGAGGCCACGTCCTCCATCGACACACAGACGGAACGCCTGATCCAGAACGCCATCTCCAATATCCTGGTGGGGCGCACTTCTTTCATCGTCGCCCACCGGCTGTCCACCATACGCATGGCCGACCAGATCCTGGTGGTTCAGGGCGGGGAGATCATAGAGCAGGGGACGCACGACGGCCTGCTGGCGGCGGACGGGTATTATGCACATTTGTATAGGAAGCAGTTCGAGATGTAGCTCAACCGTCGAAATACACCGCCCTCTTGCAGAAACTGAATGTCCCCATCCAACGGTCGAAATCCAGCTCCATCATCCCGCCCCAGGTGGAGACGAGGATCTTCCATGTGCCACCCTTGCCCTCATCTGCCGCCGGGCCTTTGTGTCCTCCGCCGGGCGCATTCTTGCCGCCAAGCGCCCCATCGCCGCCGACATCCGGGCGGGGAGCATGGTTTTCCCCGTCTCCCGGGCCAAAGGTGTGGGCGTAGTCGCCGGGCGCCGTGGTTTTTACCTCCCTCCACATCTTCGTCACCGTAACCCAGTGGTAACGCATCTCCTTGATCGGGGAGTTCCACGTCAGCAGCAGCACCGGGCGGTTTTTCCCCAAGCCTTCCATAATGTATGAGCGCACGTTGTCCGGCCCCCAGCGCCCCCTGCGGCGCACCGGGCGCAGATCCACCCCCCTTTGCCGGGCGTACTTTCGCAACAGCGCCCCGAACCAAAAAGCGCTGGGGACCCCCCAGACCCAGGGGCGCAGCAGCCGGAACAAATCCATTTGGAAAGAAGAAAACTCAGATTTGGACATAAGCGCAACAGGCGGGAGTTCCTGCGTGCGTCGGATGGCAGGCCCGGCTGTTGCGCCGGAGTCTGTCCCGTTCGGCGACACGGGTACATTCATGGCGGCACCTTTGCGCGCGATCGGGCACAAAGGGGCGAACCGCCCCTCTTCCCCGGCGAGGTAGCAGAGCATGTTGGCCGCCGCGGTGACCCCGCAGGAACGTTCGGCGATGAAATGTGACACCCCTACGTTTTCCAGCCAAGACTGGTAGCCGCCGTAGTAACACGGCGGGTCATATCGCGTATCCGGTGGGGTGTTTGCGGCATCCCCATATTCCACCACTGGCACGAACTGCCCCCGCGCCCAGTGCCGCAGCGCCGCTATTTGTTCAGATCCAGTATCCCCCATGTGTTTTCGTCCTCGAACCCCAGCTTCCAGCACGCCACGCCCGCCAGGTCGTATTCCCTCACCAGTTCCACCTTTCGTTCCAGGGACCGGTCGTCCTCCACCCAGACGTATTTGCGCCCCGTGTCCGTGCGCAGCTCGCCGTAGTACTGCCCCAGCTCTTCCTGCCAGTACAGGTCCACGCCGTTCTCCGCCACCCAGTTGGCGGTGGCTGCCATGCCCAGCGCCTGGGAAGTGGTGCGCTGCCCTGACTCTATCCACACCCTGGAGTAGAGTGGCACCGCATTGATGATTTTCTCTTTCGGAACCACCGCCAGCGTGCCCTCGATGCCATCCCTCACGAACCCCAATGACGCCACCGACCCCGGCTCGCCCCCCGCATAGTGCTCGTCGTAGCCCATGATGATCAGGTAGTCCGCCACGGTGCCCTGTTCCTTGCGGTTGTAAAACTCGCTGGAAGGGGAAGGGGTGTAGTTGTCTATGGATAGCGCCACCCCAGCCAGACGGCACGCCACGGACAGCTCCCGCAGGAACTGTACGTAATGGACCCCCGCTTCCTCCCGGATGCCCTCGATGTCCATGTTCACGCCGTCGATGCCATATGTTTCCACCGTGTCCATGATACCGACGATGAGTTTCTGGCGCGCCCCTGTGTGCGCGAAGAGGACGTGGGACTGCACGTTGTCCCCCCGGTTGAAATTGTCGGCCACCGCCCACACTTTAAGCCCCATGGCATGGGCCTTTTCCACGTATTCTTTGTCAGCGAGGGTCTCAAATCCCCCGTAATTGTCCGTGAGGAAGATCCAGGTGGGGGCGACCACGTTCATCCCGGGGGCATTTTGCGCTAGTTTCGTCAGGCCGGAGTTGGCTTCGGCGCTCAGCACCTGGTGGAACCCCAGGCAGATCTTCCCGGGGTAGCGTATGGAACTGTACTGTGGGGCCTCAAAACCGCTGATGGCGGCCACTGTCCCCGCTTCTCGGAGTTTGCTTCCCTCCACATAACCAAGGAATCCCTCCGCCGTCATGACATGCGCCCATCCCTCGGCCTGGGAAAACATGCGCAATTTGGCCCCTGCGGCCAGGTCCGCCACAACCTCGTCGTGTATGTCCGGCCCCGTCCGCACCGTAGCTTTCTTGCTGTTTACGGTGCAGTAGTATTTGGTTTCCCATGTGGTTTCCAGGTATATGCGTTTCGGGGTGCTGTCGGGTTGCATCCCTGCGCCGGACTGCTCCCCTGCGTCAGAGTGCGCCCCTGCGTCGGACTGCTCCCCTGCGTCGGGCCGCAATTCTGCGCCGGAGGGCGAACCCCCTTCGGCGTAGACCTCGGCCTGCAGGTCGGTGTAGGCCAGGAGCAGGGGTACCGATATGTACATCTCGTCCAGCTGATCCCCATCGACGCCGATCAAACCTGTTTCCAACAATCCCGCCAGTTCCTTGCGTGTCAGTATCCTGGGCCTCCCGTCGTCCCATGTGGCGCCGGGGTATATATAGTCGATGGACTCCGGCAGCGCATATACCAACACTTCTTCGTACGCATCCCAGTAAAACCGCTCGTTCACATGGGCGTTCACCCAAGACACCGGCAGGTATGCCAGGGCGTCGGCGTACACCCCCTGCCCGTCCCCCTGCAGCTCACCGTCCAGAAATATGGCCACCTCGTCCCGGCCGACGCCCAGCAGCGCCCCCATGTCGGCATGCTGGTCGTTGGGCTTGAATTGCGTCACCCATATAAAAAATGCGATGCCCAGCAGCAGGACAATCACGAATGCCAATGTGTACAGCGCCGTTGCCCGGTTTTGTTTCATTTATACCCCTTGTAATATATGTGAAGCCGACCCCTTGCCCAACCAGGCAGTGACACTTGTAGTACAATGGGTTGCCACGCGCCCCGCACCTCCGCGCTTCAGTGACCCTTGCCCATCACATTATACTTGAAGCGCACCCCGTTGTCGATAAAGATTGGGTTGCCCGTTCATAAAAATTTTATTACAATTTGAATTTAGGAATTGCTTTTTTACTATATGTTATAGTATAGTAGTGCCAGAGGAGAATTAGACGATGAAAATCGAACGCATAAACGAAAACCAGATCCGCTGCACGCTTAGCAGCCTGGACTTAAGCGACAGGAACATGAACCTGGGCGAGCTGGCGTACGGCAGCGAAAAGGCGCGGGGCCTGTTCCACGAGATGATCCAGAAAGCATATATGGAGGTGGGGTTCGACGTGGAGGACATCCCGCTCATGGTGGAAGCCATCCCCATGTCCAACGAAAGCGTGATGCTGGTCATCACCAAGGTCGAGGACACCGAGGAGCTGGATTCCCGCTTTTCCAGGTTCTCCCCGGCCGGCGAGGACGAGGACCTCTACAGCAATGGGTTCCCGGGCGAATACCTGGAGGGCGCGGAGCAGCTGATGGAACTCCTGGCGGCCACCATGGAGTTGGGCGCGCACGGCGAGGCGGGCCAGACGCCCCCGGAAAAGGAACCGGAGCCTGCGGTCAGGGTGTTCTCTTTCCAGGACCTGGACGAATGCATCCTGGCAGCCAAGGGCGTGGGGCAGCCATATGACGGCCGAAGCCGCCTGTACAAGCGCCAGGACGGCTCCGCCTACTACCTCACCGTGACCGACGACAGCCCCACGAAGCAGGCATTCCACCGGGTGTGCAACATCCTCTCCGAGTACGGCCTGAAGCAAAAGAGCGAGTACGCCAGGGAGGCATATTTTGATGAACACCTGGAAACCATCATCAAGGAACAAGCGATCGGGGCGCTGGCCAGACTGTAGCCGGCGCCTCTTTTTTCCCCGCCGTCAGGCCGGCCGCCCCGCAAGTTCGACCGGTCGCCTGGCCCACCACCCAGCAAGTTCGTCCGGTCGCCTGGCCCGCCGCCTCGCAAGTTCGTCCGGTCGCCTGGCCCGCCGCCCCGCAAGTTCGTCCAGCCATCTGGCTGCAGGGGCCCCGCAGGTTTGCCGTGCCCCGTCAGGCCGGCCAGACCCTGCAAAGCGTCTCTTCCACCGCACCCGGCCCTGCGCACATCATGGCGAAATACTCCTCCACCCGTGAGCCCAGGCCCGCTTCGTACAGATCCACGCCGAATATCCCCACATCCGAAAGAATCGGCCTCAGCGCACCGTGGATTTTCGCCGTGTCTTTTTCCCCCAGCGTGATGCCCGCCATCCGTGGGCAGAGCACACCTAGCATGGGGTCAGGGCTCAGACCCATCTCATCCCCCCCATCGTCCACGCCCATCAGGTAACGGCACCACCCCGCGATGGCGAAAGGGATCCCTTTCAGGGAACCGGCGTCCAGCTTGCTGTCGGCCATGTACGCCTTGATGGTCTCGCCGAAACGTATGGCCACCTTGTGGGACGTATCTTCCACGATGCGCTGGGGCGTGTCCGGCATGAACGGGTTCGTCAGGCGCACGTTTATCACTTCGTCGATAAATGCCCTGGGGCTTAGGATGCCCGGGTCCGTCACCACCGGCAGGCCCTCCCTGTACCCGATTTGTTCCAGCATCCTGTGTATCCGCGGGTTTTTCATTTCCTCGGAAATCAGGCTGTAGCCCAGCAGGCACCCAAATGTCGCCATGGCGGTATGCAATGGGTTCAGGCAGGTGCACACTTTCATCCTTTCCACCTTGTTCACGGTTTCCCTGTCGGTGAAGATCACCCCGCCCTCCTCCAGGGGCGGGCGCCCGCCCGGGAACGCATCCTCGATGACCAGGTACTGGGGCTCTTCCGCATTGACGAAAGTGGCCACATATGTGTTTTTCGACGTGAGGATGCCTTCCGCATCCTCGAACCCGCACCCGGCCAGCATCTGCTTCACGCTGTCGTCCGGGCGTGGGGTGATCTTGTCGATCATGCTCCAAGGGAAGGATACGGCGCCCGGGTCAGTGATATATTTGTAAAATCCGGGCTCGGCCAGCCCCCTGTCGGCCCACGCTTTGGCGAAAGGCTCCACCGCGCCGAAGAGTTTGTCCCCGTTGTGGGAGCAGTTGTCCATGCTCACCATGGCCACGGGGTGCCCCCCCGCCATGTACCGCTCATGGAGCAATGCGGCGATCTTGCCCACGTAGCTTTCGGCGCCGCCGGGACCGGCGGCGAAATCCGCCTCCACATCCCCCCGGACCTTCCCGGTGGCATCCTTGAGGCTGTAGCCTTTCTCCGTGATGGTGAAACTCACCATCTGGAGGGACGGGTTCCTAAAGATCCCGCACATCCTCCCCCAGGCCTCCCGGTCCCCGCGGTCCAGGGCGTAGCTTTCCGCTATGCTGGCTATCACGGTCTTTTCGATGCCCCCGTCCGCTTTCAGCGTCACCAGCACCCCCAGGTTGTCATGGGGCTCGTACATGCGCCGGGCGATCTCATAGTCATACCCGTCCGCCGCCACGATCCCGGCCAGGGGCCAGCCGGGCCGGGGCCCGCCATTGTCAGCGTCCGATGCCGCCTGGGCATACCTTTCATTCAGAATCTGTTGCCACACGTTGGCCATGAACGCCCGGAAAATATTCCCCGCGCCCATGTGCACCCAGACGGGTCGCGCCCGCGTCTCCTCTTTCATCGACGGGACGTCGAAACGGGGCAGCTCAAACAGCGCATCCTCCCACTCTTTCCGGTTTTCCAATGATTTCAAGTTCAGCTTCATATCCCTCACCATCCTTTATTAAATGCGTACGCCCGTTTGTTCGGATCCATTGGCCAATCAACCGTTACAGGACACTCCACCGGCGGGGCGGGCCCGCTGTTTCGCGGCTCCAGTTGCCCCCAGCACTGCCGGACACTCCACCGGCGGGGCGGGCCCGCCCCGCCGACTCATAGGCTGGCTAGAATAGGCAGGCTAGAATAGTCTGGCTAGAATAGTCTGGCTAGAATAGGCAGGCTAGGGAGTGACTTGTAACAACCTGCCTGTCATTCGGATAATCTGTCTGCGGTTCATCATACTTCATCAAAATTGATATGTCAATATCCCGGAAATAAAATACTTGGAAAATTCTTTATTTTCTTTGATTTTTCCAAATTATTTGTCATTCCGACTATTGTACAAACCCCAAAAATGTGTTATGATCATGTCAGATTGATATATTACTTCGTTTCCCAACGCTACATATTGTATAAACCCCGCTGGATAAGAGCGAAAACCGCTTTGGAAAGGACACCTATCATGAAAATGACATTCCGTTGGTACGGCGAGGGGAACGACAGCGTACCCCTGCGCTACATCCGCCAGATACCGGGCTGCACGGGCATCATGGGGCTGCTGGACGGGTACGCCGCAGGGGAAGTGTGGCCATTGGACGCCGTACGGGCATATGTGGACCACGTGAACGGCGCCGGCCTGGAAGTGGAAGTGATCGAAAGCGTGAACATCCACGAAGACATCAAGATGGGCCTGCCCGGCAGGGAACACTATATCGAAAACTACATCAAAACCATCCGCAACCTGGCCGCGTGCGGCGTAAAGGTCATCGTCTACAACTTCATGCCCGTCTTTGACTGGCTGCGTACTGACCTGGCAAAGGTCATCGAGGACGGTTCCAATGTGCTTTATTATGACCACGCAGAGCTTGAGGGCATGACACCCGTGAAGCTGGTGGAGGAGACCGCCAGGAATTCCCGCGGGTTTTCACTGCCCGGATGGGAGCCGGAGCGCCTTTCCAGGCTGGAAGAAGTGCTGGCCGTGTACCGCGACATCGGCCCCGATGACCTGCGGACCAACTACAAATACTTCCTGGGGCGCATAGTGCCGGTGTGCGAGGAATGCGGCGTGCGCATGGCGGTGCACCCCGACGACCCGGCGTGGCCCATATTCGGCCTGCCCCGCATCGCCCACACCCAGGAGGATTTCGACATCATCACCTCCCTGGTGGACAGCCCCGCAAACAGCCTGTGCCTTTGCACCGGTTCCCTGGGTTCCAACCCCGCCAACGACATCCCCGCCATCATCCGCCATTTCGGGGAGAAGGGCCGCATCGCCTGCGCCCATGTGCGCAACGTGAGGTTCCTGGGCGAGAAGAAATTCCGGGAGGCGTCCCACCTGTCCGCGGATGGCAGCCTGGACATGTACGCCATCATGAAAGCGATCCACGAGACATGCCCCGACGTTTACATCAGGCCCGACCACGGGCGCATGATATGGGACGAGCAGGCCCGCCCCGGATATGGGCTCTACGACAGGGCCTTGGGGATCGCCTACCTAAACGGGCTGTGGGAGGCGCTGGAGAAGGCATGAACGGCATCGCAGCCGCCCGGCTATGAAAGCCGCACCATCCCAAGAGATCGGCGGCCTTGATCCAGCACTCGTAACAAGCCGCCTAAGCATGCTGCACCAACCTGAGAGAGCGGCGACTTTCGCACAGAAAGGCTCTCAGAACACTACGGAGAAACCCATGGAGCAACTGACCATCCTGCCCCGTGACACCGGGGAGAACAACCGCGCATACTGCCACAGGGTACTGCTTTACAATATCCTGACGCTGGCCCTGGCGCCCGGCGACGCCCTGAACGAAATCGAGATCGCCGGCCGGCTGTCGGTGAGCCGCACCCCGGTACACGAAGCCGTGACCCAGCTGAAATCCGACTATTTGGTGGACATAGCCCCACAGAGCGGGTCCACGGTGACGCTAATCAGCCTGCGCAATATCCGGGAAGGCCTCTTTTTGCGCCTGCACCTGGAGCCGGCCATATACCGTCAGCTGGCGGGCAACATCGGGAAAGACTGGCTGGAGGCCATGGAAGCGAACCTCCTGGAAGCCGAGTCCGCGATACCGTCGGAAACACCCGCCTTAGCACCCGACGGCTCCCTGGACCGCTATATCCGCCTGGACGACGAATTCCACCGGCTGGCCTATATGGCCGCCCAGAAGCCCACCCTCTGGGAAGCCATGCGCAGGGTCTGCTCCCACCACCTGCGTGTGCGCTATCTCGAGAGCCTCCTTTTCCACAATGACCTGGCGCCCATCGGCGCGGACCACCGCAAGCTCTACGAATACCTCCTTCTGGGGGGGCTGCCGGAGTTCGACCTGGATGCCTTTTACGAAACCCACCTCTCCAGGTTCAAGGTGTATATCTCCGAGATGCTCGGGAAATACCCGGCCTACTTTTCAAAGGACTGATATACGCATCGGCTGCCATACATACTCAAACCATCAACTCGTCACGTCGGATGCAGTTTTGGGAGGCATGATGGACGGGCAAACACCAAATCACGGCACAAAAAAAGTACCGACCCCGCAACCTGGCGTTGCAAAACCGATACTTCCAGTGCGCCTTCAGGGACTCGAACCCTGGACAAATAGATTAAGAGTCTACTGCTCTACCAACTGAGCTAAAGGCGCATACCACCGTGCCGCGAAAGTCCGCCGATCCGAAGCCCTTTCAAGCCGAAGTCCCGTCAGACCGAAGCCCCGTCAGACCGAAGCCCCGTCGGACCGAAGAACCACCGAACCGAAGCCCCGTTAGACCGAAGCCCCGTTAGACCGAAGCCCCGTTAGACCGAAGCCCCGT
>JAISUG010000106.1 GCA_031272185.1 Lachnospiraceae bacterium | reverse complement strand
CCGAGATAATACAGCATCGAGATCAGGTCGTCTCTTGACTCCATGAAACTCTCTGACTCGAACTTAAGCACAATACTTGCTGCCAGCGGTTCACGGCTCTCGATCGCATCGAGTATCTTAAGTTTCTCCTCATCGTCATGGTAAAGGTCGATCAGTTTGCGCACTGTCCCCGGGTCGGACTGTACCCTTGCGTCGATCAGGTTCACGGGTGGTGTATCAGTACCGATTAAATACGCTAGATAATAGAACACCAGCGTGGAATTATAGACCTTGTTATGACTGCCGGGCGCATTATTGAAAAGATAGCCGTCATAGTACTCCCGCAGCGCGTCCTTGTGAAGAGCATCTATCCCATAGTAGTCAACCATGCAACTGACTTCATCTTCCGTGAAGCCGATTATATCACTCAAGCGCGGATCAAGTGATCTATTGATAACATAGTTGAACCCGCTCGCGAGCGCGTCGAGCGTGATAGGCGTCACGCCCGTGATATAGACTCGGTCGAGTATGTTGCCGGAATACTCCTTGAATACCTCATAAACCGTTCGGACGAAACCGGATTTGCTCGTGATGTCCTTGAAGAAGTTGAAGTTCTCACCCAAGACCGCGTTAGCGAAGTTATCGTATTCGTCTATCAGCAAATAGAGTTTCGTATCGGTAACTGATTTATACATCGACAGAAATGCCCTGATTAATTGGTCTGCCGTGGTGATGTTTTTATCCAGAGCAAAGCCTAGCTTCTTACTGCGTATTAAACTCTCAAGTGCCAGCCTCACTGCAAACACAAAACCGTTTTCCAGCCTGTCCGGATCAGAGCTGATCCCGCTGAAGTCGAATTTCAGCACGTTATATGAGTTTGCAAGCTGCGTCTTATGCTCATGGATGTACAACCCGCCAAACAGTTTGTCGAACTCATCCTTGTACTCAGCATCGTAGTAATACATCAACATACTCGTGAAGAGCGATTTCCCGAACCGCTTCGGGCGCAGCACGAGGTTGAACTTCCCTATGTCCTCAAGTTCCTTGATGTATCTCGTTTTATCGATATACAGCCCGTTATCCGTAACGAGCGACCGGAAATCCGGATTCCCGTCGTCGATCCTCTTCTTACTCCCATCAAGAGCCATTCCGCCGCCTCCGCTTAATCCGCAATGTCATTGTAAGTATACACCAGAAACAGACATGTTACAAGCGGAATTTCTTGGGTGTTTGCGCATCGCGGATGGCGCACAGCCTTGTGATTCAGGACCCAGCGGTATTCCACAAAACCCATGGCGGTCATGTAGCCGTCCAGATAAAACTCGGTGCAGATTTTTTCTTCCAGGCCATTGCAGTTGTTGCTGAAGTGACGGCTGCAAACATCACGCCTGGGAGGTATGCTTGGGCAGGTTGTCTGCCGGGACTGCAAATGGCTGTTTGAGCTTGCGCATTGGGCGTATCTGGTGTATAATCGGGAATCAGTTTGTGCATCGTTGGCGGCTGCTGCCATACTATGCGGAACATAGGTATGGTTGTTGGCGGATGATGGGGAAGTGACTGTTGCCGTTACTGTGGCAGGCGTGGACTGCCATAGAAAGGAACTGCGTATATGTGTGGGATTATCGGGTATACGGGGCCGTTGATGGCCAAGGAGATACTGCTGGAGGGGCTGGCGCAGCTGGAGTACAGGGGCTATGACAGCGCCGGAATCGCCCTGTTGGCGGACGAGGGGGGGGCTGCACTAAATGCGGGCGGCGCCGCTTCCACCTTTTCGGCGGACTCCGGTGTTTGGCCCGCGGCTTTATCCGGCGCC
Source organism: Lachnospiraceae bacterium (assembly GCA_031272185.1). GTDB lineage: Bacteria > Bacillota > Clostridia > Lachnospirales > Lachnospiraceae > JAISUG01. The sequence goes on along the minus strand of JAISUG010000106.1, from coordinate 13,611 downwards.
GGGGCGATGACTGCAGCGGAGGCGCTCGGCGATACCGCCCACCCAACCGCGACAGGTGTCCGCCGCCGCCCCACCGCGTCCCACGCCGGCCCCTCCCCCATCACCGTCATCAAAAAGACCGGCAAGGTCAAGGGGCTGCGGGCATACTGCGGCTCGCTGCCGGTGGACGGCCACTGCGGCATCGGGCATACCCGCTGGGCCACCCACGGCGGGGTGACGGACGCCAACGCCCACCCCCACCAGGCGGGGGAGATCACCCTCATCCACAATGGCATCATCGAAAACTACCAGGAGCTCATCGACACATTCCACCTGCAGGGCAAGCTCCTCTCCCAGACAGACACCGAGGTGGCGGCCTGGGTGCTGGACGCATTGGTGCGGGAGGAGGTCGGCGACATAGCTAAGGCCATCGCCAGGCTCCTGGCCCTCATACGGGGCTCATACGGTTTCTGCATCCTGTATGCGTCGCGCCCAGGCGAGATCTATGCGGTGCGCAACGTCAGCCCCCTGGTGGCGTCCTACACGCCCTCGGGTGCGCTGGTGGCATCGGACCTCACCGCCATCATCCCCTACTCCCGCAGCTACTTCGTGGTGCCGGAAAATGCATTGGTGAGGCTCACCCCCTACCGCATCGACGTGACAGGCCCGGAGGGCGACCCCATCACACCGGAGATGCTGGAAGTAAACTGGAACGTGGACGCCGCCATGAAAAATGGCTACCCACACTACATGCTCAAGGAGATCCACGAGCAGCCCCGGGCCATGGAGAACACCATCCTCCCCCGCCTGGACAAAGGGCTGCCGGATTTCGCCCAGGACGGCATACCCGACGCCGTTTTCACCGGCTGCGAGAGGATCCACATCATCGCCTGCGGCACCGCCATGCACGCCGGGATGGTAGCCCGGTCCATGTACGAGCCGCTGCTGCGCATCCCCGTGGCGGTCTGGGTGGCGTCGGAGTTCCGCTACGAAGACCCCTTGGTGGACGGCGGTACATTGGCCATCGTCATCTCCCAGTCGGGCGAGACCATAGACACCCTGGCCGCCATGCGCCTGGCGTCGGAGAAAGGCGCGGCCACCCTCTCCATCGTCAATGTCAAAGGCTCCACCATCGCCCGGGAAAGCGACTACGCATTTTACACCCATGCGGGCCCGGAGATCGCCGTGGCCTCCACCAAGGCCTACAGCGTGCAGCTGGCCGCGCTCTACCTCATCGGCTGCAGGGCTGCCATGCTCCGGGGCAAATACACCCCCGAAGAGGCCAAAGTCTTCGTGACGAATCTCCTGGACGCCATCCCCGCCATGGAGATGATGATGGGACAGAAAGAGCGCATCCGGGGGCTCACATCCCACCTGATCCACGAAAAGGATGCGTTTTTCATCGGGCGGGGGCTGGACTACGCCCTCTCCCTGGAAGGTGCGCTGAAGCTCAAGGAGATATCCTACATCCATGCGGAGGCGCACGCCGCGGGCGAACTAAAACACGGGACGATCGCGCTGATCGCCCCGCTGGTGCCCGTCGTCGCCATAGCGACCCAGGAACATGTATTTGCCAAAATGATTTCCAATATCCGGGAGGTGAAAGCCAGGGACGCATTTGTCATACTGGTGTCCAAACTCTCCGCCCCCGTCGGCGACGGCGTGGCCAATGTGCGCCTGTCCATCCCGGACCTGCCGGACGCCTTCTGCGTGTTCCCGGTGGTGGTGTTCTTGCAGCTGCTGGCCTACTACGCCGCCGTGGGAAAAAACCTGAACGTGGACCAGCCCCGGAACCTGGCCAAGTCCGTCACGGTGGAGTGAGCGCCCACCACCAGCCCCCCGCCCGTCAACCAAGCCGGGGGCGCGGCGACTAGCTGGGAATCGGGGTCAGGGCCGCCATCGCCAGCCCCCCCGCCTGTCAACCAAGCCGGGGGCGCGGCCCATCCCAGGGAAATACCTGGGCGGCCTTCATCAGCGAAGCGCGGTTTGCGCAGGGCGCCGGGTGCCGGGTGCTTAGGTCACTGTGCGCAGGCGCGCCCCCCGCAGGATCTCGGCCTTCTGCTTGGCGACCTCCAGCAGGATCTCCACGGCGCCGCCTATCCCGGTGGCACTGGTGTTGATGCAGATGTCGTAGTTGGATGAGTCGCCCCACTTCTTGCCTGTGTAGTAGTTGTAGTAGTTCCCCCGCTTCTTGTCCATGGACATGGCCATGTCACGGGCCTTTTCTTTGTTGAACCCATTGAGCTCCATCAGGCGCTGGAGGCAGTCGTCGTCGTCCGCGGTGATGAATGCGGTGACTTTGTTCTTCACTGCGGACAATGCGTAGTCCGCGCACCGCCCGATGATGACGAATGACTCCCCGTCGGCGGCCAGTTTCTTCAGCGTCTCCATCTGCGCAAGGAACATCTTGTGGTTGATGGGCATGTCGATGTAGGTGCCCGTCGTGCGGCCCATGGCATAGGAGTCCATCGCCAGGGAGTACAGGAAACTGTTCGTGGGTTTTTCGTCCAATGCCTCCAAAAGCTCCTGGCTCAGCCCGCTGTTTTTGGCGGTGATGTTCAGCAGTTCCTTGTCGTAGCACTTGATACCCAGTGTTTCTGCAACCTTTTCCGCCACCAGCCTGCCGCCGCTGCCGCAACGCCTCCCAATGGTAAAAATCTGCTGTCCTTCCATACGCATCCGCCTTTCCGAATAGCACACGCTCATTTCACACCGTTGCACGAGTAGCCATAGCTGAAACATTGTTCGAGCAAAAACACCAAATAACCATGCCGCAAATGGCGTTGTTTCGTTGTTTCTATGGTATTAGTATACACCAAAACATGGGAAAAGTACAGAAAAATATTTTGGCGGCGTGGTAATCCATAGTCTACGGCTACATACTTCGCATTTTCGCCAGAAGTGCCTCGAAATACGCAGGAAGCGGCGCATCGAACTCCATGTATGCCCCGCTGGTGGGGTGTGTGAACCCCAGGGTTTTGGCGTGGAGGACCTGTCCCTGGGTCTTGAAAGGCTGTTTCGCGCGGCCATAGAGCGTGTCGCCCAGCACCGGGTGCCCTATGGACGCCATGTGTACCCGGATCTGGTGGGTGCGGCCCGTTTCCAGCTCGCACATGATATAGGTGTATTTGGGGAAACGTTCCAATACCCGGTAATGGGTCACCGCCCTCTTGCCTTCCTTGGCGCGCACGCTCATCTTCAGGCGGTTTTTGGGGTCCCGCCCTATGGGGCAGTCTATGGTTCCGACCTTGCCCTCGGGACTTATGATGGGTGTCCCCGAAGAAGGCTCTGTGTGCGGGTTTTCGAGGCCTGATATCCCGCCCTCCGACCCTATGGCTCCCTCTACTATGGCGTGCGATTCGAGGAAACGGATGGGATGCGGGTTTGGATTCTCCCTTGCCCCGCCGCCGTCTGGGATGGCTCCCTCCACTACGGCGTGGTAGCGCCGGGTGATGGTGTGCGCCTCCAGCTGCGCCGCCAGGCTGCGGTGGGCGGCGTCTGTCTTGCACACCACCAAGAGCCCCGTGGTGTCCATGTCGATGCGGTGGACTATCCCCGGGCGCAGCACGCCGTTTATGCCGGAAAGCCGGCCTTGGCAGTGCGCCAGCAGGCCGTTGACCAATGTGCCGCTGGGATGGCCCGCACCGGGGTGTACCGCCAGCCCTTTGGGTTTGTTCACCACCAGCAGGTCATCATCTTCATATACGATGTCCAGGGGCATCTCCTCGGGACGGGCAGACAGTTCCACCGGTGTCGGGACATATGCCTCCACCCGGTCCCCTGTGCGCAGCTTCAGGCTGTTTTTCGCAAAGGAGCCACCTACCAGGACGTGGCCGTCCGCCAGGAGTTTCTGCAGATATGAGCGTGAGAGATCCGGCATCCGTGCCGCCAGGAAGCGGTCGATGCGCACACCTTCGTCGGCAGGCTTTACATCGAAGCATTCGAAACGCTCATCATCTGCGTCAGTAACACTTTCGACTTTCCGCGCCGCACCGATACCCTCGATGCGTGCGCTATCGCCGCCTGCGCCGTCATCTAAACACTCGATGTCAGCTTCATTCGCTGTTCCAGTTTCTGGCCTGAAACGGTCGATGCGCCCTTCATCTACATCTGCCGCCGTACCGATACGCTTGATGCCCACGCCATCGTCGCCTGCGCCCATCATCTGTCTTCGCCGACGCAGGGACTGCGCTTCGCCTCCGGGTCATCTGCATTGGAATCGTCTGCTACCGGGATATCCGCACTTGAATCAGCTGCTACCAGGTCATCCGTACCGGAATCGCCTGCCTCCGGGTCATCTGCATTGGTATCGTCTGCTTCCGGGCCATCTGCACTTGAATCGGCGGTTTCAGGGTCGATGGCATCTTTTGCTGCGCCTGTGGGCTGCTGCGGGGCGCCCCCGCCACCGAAGATCTGGAACTCGTCGTCACGGTACAGGAAAAGCACCAGCAGCGCCAGGGAAAACGCGGATACCGTCACATAGCAGTCCGCCCCGTTGAACACAGGGAAGTCGATGGGTTTGAAATACAGGAAATCCACCACGTAGCCATGGCGCAGGCGGTCGATGACATTGCCCAATGCGCCACCGGCCAGGAGCGTCAGTGCCCCTTCCATGGGCCAGTACCTGCGCCCGTGTGGCATCTTGGCCAATGTGACGACGATAAACGCCATCACCGCGGCCGCCATCACCATGATGAACAGATGCTGCCCCTGGAGTATCCCGAACGCGGCGCCCCTGTTTTCCGTATAGACGAACTCGAACACGCCGGGGATGAGCACAAAGGGCGCTTTCCCCGCCAGGCGCGCCGCCGCCAGATGCTTGGTGTATTGGTCGATGCAGACTAGGATGGCGACGCAGGCCGCGAACCGGACGTAACGGATGACACGTGATTTCAAATGGAACCTCTTTCTCTTCATTCCATGATATAGCCAAGCCCCGCTTCCATCTCCTTTTGGCTTAGCTCTGTTTCGATATATGCGGAGCCGATGCCCGCCAGCAGGATGAATTTCAGTTTTCCGAAAGCCATCTTTTTGTCAGAGCGCACCGCGTCCATGATGTCTTCCTTGGTCATATTCGCAGCGGCATCCGAACCCAGCCGCACGGGCAGGCCGTAGCTTTGGAAAGTGGCCTCGATGTCCTGCAGCTGCCCATAGGCGAGGGTGCCCCTGTCCACGGAGATCTTGGCCGCCGCCACGCAGCCAAGCGCCACGCAGTGCCCGTGGAGCAGCCTGAAATCTGACAGTTTCTCGATGGCATGGCCGAAAGTGTGCCCCAGGTTCAGCAGCGCCCGCTCCCCCTTTTCCTTGGGGTCCCGGTCCACTATGCGCCCCTTGATCTGCTGGCTGGTTTCCACCACCCTCCCCAGCGCATCCGTTTCCCGGGCCAGGATCGCCCCCCTCATGGATTTCAGGAAGTCATAATAATCCGCATCCCCCAGCAGCGCATGCTTTACCACTTCCCCCATGCCGGAAGCGAACTGGTCGTCAGGCAGCGTGCGCAGGGTATTTGGGTTCAGGTAAACCAATGCGGGCATGTGGAATGCGCCCACCATGTTTTTGTATGATTTGAAATCCACCCCCGTCTTGCCGCCTATGGAGGAATCCACCATGGAGAGCAGTGTGGTGGGCACCTGGACGAATGGGACGCCCCGCAGGTAAGTGGCAGCGGCGAAACCGCACAGGTCCCCCACCACGCCGCCGCCCAGGGCCAGGAGCAAATCGCTGCGCTGGTAGTGCCCCAGGACGAGGTGCTCGTACAGCGCCGTCACCGTGTCCAGCGTCTTGTTCTCTTCCCCGGCAGGGAAGATGAAAGTGGAAACCCCAGGTAAGCCAGCCGTATTTTCGCCGAATCCATCATGGAGCGATTCTTCGGGCAGTGATTCGCAGCGCCCGTCAATGGGGTCGCGGCAGGCGCCGTCGGTGTGCAAGCCTGCGCCCCCCCCCAGCGCGCCCTGTACATCTTCCAGGTACAGCCCTGCCACGTGGGAATCCGTCACGATGCAGATCTTTGGCTTGGCTGCACCGGGGCCTTTGCCCTGGGACAGCCCATCTATCTCCGCACCAAGCTGCGCAAAGGAATCCTCGCTCACTATGTGAAATGTATTCCTCAGGTTCAATTTTTGCCCCTTCCCAATGCAGGCATCGCCCGAAACCAAGCTGGCGCAACCATGCTGTGCGTGCCAATCGCATTGATGATCTTTCGAACGCAGGCGTCGCCCGCCACGAAATAGGTGTCTGGTCTTTCCGAACATGCCGCCGCACCGGAGACGCTACTTTGAAGACGCTACTTTGAAGACGCTCCGTCGAAGACGCTCCTTACACAAATCTCTCCAGCTCCACGAAGAGCCGCCCCTTTTTGGAGTGCGCCACCGGCCCGTTGTAGCGGAAACGCCCCTCGCCGCGCACGCTGACGATGTCGCCTGCCTCCGGGGTGGCGTGTTTGGAGGTGGTGAGCCGGCTGTTTATGAAGACTTTTTCATGGTCCACGAGATCCGCCGCCTTGCTGCGGGACACGCCGCAAAACATTGCCACCAGTGCATCCAGCCGCTCTGACTGCACGTTCCCCCGCGTCGTTTCGGTCTTCGGTGAGTAGTCAAAATCGCTTATGCCATCCACCCGGCAGCGCACCTGTGTGTGGTTCACCTTTTCCAGCTCCGAGGCGATGAATACGGACACCTCTTCCCGGCATATGATGACGGCGCCGTGGCCAACCGTGAGGATATCCCCGTTTTTCGGCCGTTCGATACCCAAGTGCAGCACCGCCCCCAGGTAATCCCGGTGGGAAAGCGCCTGTGCAAACTTCTCGTGGGCCGGGTCCACCCTGACACATCCCAGCGGCAGGCCGGAATGTGCTGCATCAACCGCCCCGGTATAATGAAAGGGCAAGCCGGAATGTGCCTCATCCACCGCCCCGGCATGACGAAAGGGCAGGTCAGAATGTGTTTCATCCACCGCCCCGGCATGACGAAAGGGCAGGCCGGAATGTGCCTCATCCACCGCCCCGGCATAACGAAAGGGCAAGCCGGAATGTGCTCCACCCACCTCCCCGGCATAACGAAAGGGCAAGCCGGTGTCTGCATGCCCCTGGGGATGACCCGGCAAAGCCGCGGTCGATGTGGCCGGGTCTGACATATCTTTCGGGAAGAAACAGGCGATCTTCCGCTCCGCCGCGCCATACCCGCCGTCCAGCCGGGCGCTCACCCGGGCGATGGCCGGGTCCGAGCGGCAAAGCGCATCAAACACCGACTGCTCATGTAGGTTCAAAAAATCCGAAAAGGTGGGGATGTCCCGGGCAAAACACCGCGCCGCAAGATCCGACAGCCGTTTCGGCCAAAATTCCTCAGTGTCCATGGGGTGGTTCTTTCTATATATCCAAAATGCAGTTCGGAAAACTGACAACGATATATGAGGTGACTCCACTCGAACCCGACCAAGCTGCCGGGCCTGCAGAACATCTTCTGCACATCATTTCCTGCCGGGCCGGTCGCCCTATGCCGGACACATCACCTCACGCTCTGGTACCGCATTTCCGGCTGCATCCCCCTCATCGACTGCTGGTATGAATCGATGAATATCTCATCAAAATCACCGGACAATGAGACGTTCTTGGGCGATGTCATGAAGATGTAAGGGGAAACCTTTTTCATGAGCCCGCCCAATGCATGCGTGCCGCCGCACACGAAATCGATGATGTGCTGCGCGGTGTCGATCGGTATGCCTTCGAAGTTGATGATGACCGACTTGCCGGAGAGCAGGTGATCCACTACAGCCCTCCCGTCATCATAGACCATGGGGCGTACCATGATGATCTCCGACTGGCTCCGCTGCTTCAGGGAGACGATCTTGCCGGAACCGCGGACAGTCAAGTCATCGTTTGCGTCTTCCTCATCTTCGTCAGGTTCGTCGTTCCGTCCGCCAAAAAGGGAGAACTTCCTGCGCTGGGGGCGGTCATACTCATCGGAGTCGTCATACTCGTCAGAGACATAATCGTCGTCCTCAGCGTCGTCTTCGGCGGTGTTGATCGAAAAATTGCTCCAAAACCTTTGCAACGCACCCATCTGCACCTCTCCTATACTCTGGGATACCTACCTAGCCATCTCGTCGGTGAAATTATAGTCACATCCATTATCACTTCTTTTTCGCAGATTGTCAACATGAAATTGAAAAATTTGACAACCATAGGGCAAAAAACGTGCAATTTTTGTCGATTAATAAACGCTAGTTCGTATTATGGCGCTTTAATGCCCAACAGCCGCACATGGCCGTCAGTACACCAGCATCCCTTCTTTGTCCACCAGGGACGCGTCCAGCACGATGTGGTCGTACACGGACAGCCCGTAGCGCATGTTTTTCTGGACGGTGTAGAACTCGTCGTTTTGCTCCAATATGTCTATCTTGCGGAACTGGGAGTAGCCCTTGTTGATGTTGTAAACCCCTTTCAGCGACGCGGTGGCCCCCAACTGATACCGGGCGGCGGAATCCGGTTTCACTATGTAGTCGCCCGGGGAGAGCTTGGTATTCTCGGCGGGGTCGATATATACGTTTTCGCTGTCCATATACGACTCGCTGACCGGGACAAACTCCACCGAGCTGCCGTCCGCGGTATATGTTTCTTTGTATACGCCCGTGTCCTGGGTGTCGCCGCCTTTGCCCAGGAAATCCACCGGTATCAGCAGGAAATCACACACCGTCACGGACTGGATGGGGATCTTGAGCCCGGACTGCCTGTCGGTGACGATCTCGAAATCAACGTACCGGTCCAGGTAGAACTGCATCATGTACTGCGAGAAATCCAGCTTGCCGTATGCATTGCCGTCCTTGCCAAAGTAGATGGACAAATCCGCCCCCAGTTCCAGGTCGCTGCGGGTGAACCTCACGGTCACGGCGCCGACCGACCAGGTACCTGCTGTGTTCACTGCGGCGGCTCCGGCGGCCAAGGTACCTGCTGTGTTCCCGGCAGCGCCGCCTATCGCGGACGCCGTCGCATACCCGACACTGTTTGCAAGTATAAAACCGGCCTGGTAGGAGGGCCGGGCGCCGGGGTACGATGGGTCCCCATATCCCCCATATCCGGATGCCACGGCGCCGCCCCCGTACAGGTCGATCTCCTCCGGGGTCAGGGGGAACACCACCGACCATGCATCGGAGGAGATGAATTTGTAGACCGGTGCGCCCTTTTCCACCCTCCCACCCTGGGGCACGCTCTTCCCGGTGTGGCGCATCACGTCGAAATCCTCGGCGGACACGTCCGTCGCTGCCATGCCCTCGTATCCGTCTATGTAATGTGACACCACGCCCGACCGGTCCGCATAGATGCGGGCGAAAGACACGCCCGGCTGGCCCTCCAGGGTGCCTATGATGCCCTCCAGGTAGGAACCGGTGTATGCGGACATGGTGGCCTCGAGGTTCGATTTCATGTTGTAGACGGCCATGAACTCGCCGTCGGAATAGTTGTACCTGTATGTGGTCAGGGATTTGCGTATCTGGGACAGCTTGGCCGCCTGTTCTGCACCGTCGGTGCCGGACATTGTGCCGGTTATCTCCATGTCCTTCAGGTACTGGTCCAGCCGGCCCGTCTCGTCGATGGAGTAAAGGAGCGCCCCGACGGATGCCCTGGTGCCGTCCTTGACGGACAGGATCACGTTGCCGCTCTCCGGCGCATACCCGACCTCCTCGTCGCGCAGTATCAGCCCCGTGCAGAAACGGTTCTTGACGATGCTGCCTTCCGTCACTTCGTAGAACTGGATCTTTTCCTTGGCGAAATACACGTACACGTTGATGGCGATGTACAGCAGTATAATGACAAAAACCACAACACCGACGTTGATGTTGTGGGGCCTGCGGTACTTGACCACGTTTTTGGGTGTGTTTTTGGCCATAGTTCCCTCTGTGAAGCGCATTTACAAAAAGAAAGACTGTCGCCAGCCTTCCTTCGGCACCGCTTTGCCGACCTGCATATATGTCAAAGCGCTAGAATCACATGCGGTTTCACTGTCTCGGGCAGCGTGTCGGCATCCTGGGATACGCTGAGCACGAATGTGACGCTGTATTTGTCGCTAATCTTTCCGAGTTTGTCGATGAAGGCGCTGATGTCTTCGCCTTCCAGGTACGCCAGCCTCAAAAAGCTGTCCAGGTACATGATTTCCAAATCGTGGTCTTGGGAAATGATGCCGCAGAGAAAACCTAGAAACCCATCGCTGTTTTCGATGGCGAAACTGTATTCGTTTACATTGATCAGGCGGATTTTGTTGGACAACTCATACATGTGCTTGGAGCTTTTGTCCAAGTAGCAAAGCGTCCCGGCGGCCGATTTCACCATGGCGTTCGCTTTGTCCAACAAATGCTTGGTCTTCCCTTTGCCTTTTCTCCCCGCAATAATCTCAATCATAGCTTTGTCCTCCTTTATGCCGCTCCTTTTGGATCCCCACCCCGCTTGACCTAAGCGATCATTTACATATGACTGTAACCGTGCAAACGTGACGGTGCATGCCTACCCCGTGACGTTTATGTGCTAAGCAAGCATATACATATGACTATAACTGTGCATGCTCCCCCGGCGGCGCGGGCCCTTGGGTATCATTATATATGATTTGCGCCCAAAAGGCAATTACCCCGTGAATATTTTCTCCATGAGTTCGGTCATGTCGTCGTAGAGCCCCTCCCGGCTGTCCGCGCCCAGCACCACCGCGATGTAGTCCCCGCCGCTTGCGTCCGTCAGGTTGATGATGAGGCAATACCCCGCGGCGTTGGTGGTGCCTGTCTTGCCGCCGTAGACGCTAAGCCCCTCAGGCGTCTCGCGGTTCCCGGTCATGTACCAGTTGCCGCCGCTCCAGTTGCGGTAATCGGTGTTCCCCGAGGCGTCCGTCATCACGGCGGTATATGTGGTGGTGTGTATGAGTTTGCGGAACTGCGGCGACCCCAGCGCATGTGAAAAGATCAGGTAGAGGTCGTATGCCGTGGTCACATGCCCCTCGGCGGTGAGCCCGTGGGGGTTTTTGAATGTGGTCTGCGTGGCGCCCAGGGAGAGGGCCTCGGCGTTCATCCGGTCAACGAACGCATCCAGGCTGCCCGATATCGCCAATGCGATGGCGCACGCTGCATCGTTGCCCGACGGGAGCATGAGCGCATACAGCAGCTGCTCCAGCGTATAGACCTCGCCGGGCTGCAGGCCCGCCAGCGTGGCGCCGGCGTCCGTGACCATGGCTTCCTGGGTGATGGTGACCGATTTGGACAGGTCTCCGTACTTGATGGCGACATATGCCGTCATGATCTTGGTGATGCTCGCCGGGGGGAGCCTGACGAATGCGTTCCGGCTGTACAGCACTTCTTTGTCCGTCAGGTCAAACAACGCCGCTGCCTTGCAAGCGAAGCCTTCCGGGAGGAAAGAACCCTCGTCCTCCACCACGCACAGGCCTTCGGAAAACAGCCCCGTGCGCCCGCTGCTCTCCCACCGGTCCATGGAAGCGCTGTAGACGCTCTTTTTCGGGTATGTGTCCGACAGCTCCCGGATGCCGCCCTGGCCGCAGCCGCTGACAACCAAGAGGGCCACAGCGCAGCCAAGGGACAAGACCCGGCGGCCTGGGCCGTGCACGGCACCCCTTTGTACGCTCCCTGACCTGCCATGCCCCCTATGGGACGCCCAAAGGTGCAGCCGGCCACCTGTTATAGTTCGCCCATCCCCTGCCGCCACTGCGCGGCCGCCCCCCAAGGGGGCGCCAGGCATGATGCCGGCCATCATTTGTACATTTCCCGCCATTCCAGGTCACCCCGGTCCAGTGACTTCACCAGGAGCTCAGCGGTGGCCAGGTTGGTGGCCAGGGGGATATTGTGGATGTCGCACAGCCGGACGACATTGTTCACGTCCGGCTCATGGGGGGCAGGTTTCAGGGGGTCGCGCAGGAAAATCACCAGGTCCATCTGGTCGTGTTCTATCTGTGCGCCCAACTGCTGCGTCCCGCCCAATGGCCCGGCCAGGTATTTGTGGATGCTTAGGTTGGTGACCTCCTCGATGAGCTGGCCTGTGGTGCCCGTGGCGAAAAGCGTGTTCTTGCTGAGTATCCCCCGGTACGCGATGCAGAAATTCTCCATCAGTGTTTTCTTTGAATCGTGGGCGATTAGTCCGATATTCATATGCATAACCCTCCTATCCTGCATGCGGGGCGCAAATACCTCGCAAAGATGCCTACAGTATGCCTTCAAGCCCTCATGCCGACGCCCGTCTCCCCAGCAGCGGCCTGGCCTCGTCCCTCTCATTGGTTTTCCTCTGGAGGGACACGTTGAGCACCACGCCCATGCCGATGTAGAGGCTCAGGAGCGAACTCACCCCATAGCTGATGAAAGGCAGCGGCAGCCCGGTGTTGGGGAAGACCCCCGTGGCGACGGCGATATTCGTGAAGCTCTGGAACGCTATCCAAGACCCCATCCCTGCGCAGAACAGCCGCCCCGCCAGGTCTTTGCTCCTGCCCGCCATCATCAGGCACTCATAAACCAGCAGCAGCGTCAGGCAGATCACCACGACGCACCCCACGAACCCCAGCTCCTCCCCGATGATCGCGAATATGAAATCCGACTCCTCCACGGAAAGGAAGTTGCCGTTTTTCACGGAGGCGATCTGGGTGGTGTTGAACCCTTTGCCCCACAGCTGGCCCGAACCGATGGCCATGATGGAATTTTCCTGCTGGTAATACAGCTCGGCGTTGCCCTCTTTGTTCAGCCATGTCTTGATGCGGTTGATCTGGTACGGCTGCAGGAACGACGGCAGCAGGTCGAACTGTATCAGGTAAACCGCCAGGCCGACGACGGGGGCCAGCACCGCCACTATGCCGCAGATCCAGCGCCACCCCAGCCCCGCCACGAACACCAGGCAGACCATCATCACCGTCATCACCAGCACCGTGGAAAGGTTCGGCTGGCGCACGATGAGGGCCGCGGGCAATGCAAATGCGGCCGCGATCAGCGCCAGCACGGGCAGCCGGTTCACGCTTTCATGGAGCTTGGTCAGGAGCCAGGAAAAGAACAGCACCAGCCCCGCTTTGACGAACTCCGAGGGCTGTATCTGCCCTATCGCGGGGAGCACCAGCCACCGCCTGGCGATGCCGGAGCTGTTGCCCGTGAGGAGGGTGGCCACCAGCAGGCCGATGCAAAACACGTAGACCAGGGGGCTCAGCTTCATCAGGCGGTGGTAGTCGATGAGGGACAATGCCACCGCCAGCGCCAGCCCCACCAATGCACCCACAATCTGCCGTTCCATCATGGAGCGGTTCTGGTTCGTGGCGCTGTATATGGCCATCACGCCGATGCCGCTGAGCAGCAGCATGTACAGTAGGATGCGGATGTTATAATGCTTGAGCTCATAATCCAGCAGCATATATCCCCTCTCAATAAGACATTTTACCCCATATGCGCAGCAATTTCCAGTAAAAAATTTATTTTCATAAGGGAAAATTCTTGCATTTTTCTTACGGTTGCCAGGATTCCACGCCTAATGCGTCGGTTTGGGTGGTTGCTCGCCAGTCGCCGATGACCACTGCATGCGGGCATCGGTACGATACCTTGCGCCATGTCATGCGCTAGTCGCCGATGACCACTGTATGCGGGCATCGGCGCAATACTTTGGGTCATACGGCTCGTTAG
>JAISUG010000060.1 GCA_031272185.1 Lachnospiraceae bacterium | reverse complement strand
CGAACCACTTGCAGCCGGCCTACCAGTTCGCGACCGCCCGCCCGGTCTCAGTATGCGTTTTTGTTGATCAACCCTTTGAATATCGTCAAAAATATAATTTTGAAATCAAACCCCACGCTCCAGTTCTCGATATAATACAAATCATGCTCGATGCGCTTGGTGATGGACGTGTCGCCCCTGTACCCGTTGATCTGCGCCCACCCGGTGATGCCCGGGCGCACCTGGTGCTTGATCATGTACCGGGGGATCTCCTCCCGGAAGCGGCTGACGAAAAACGGCCGCTCGGGCCTGGGCCCCACCAAGCTCATGCTCCCGCCCAGCACGTTGAAAAACTGGGGCGTCTCATCCAAACTGGTCATGCGGATGAGCCTGCCGATGGGCGTCACCCGGGGGTCCCCCCTGCGTGTCCATTTGTCCTTTTCGCTTACCGGCGGCTGCACCTCCATGGAGCGGAATTTGTACATGCGGAACGTGCGGTTGTGCCTGCCCACCCGCTCCTGGGCATAAATCACGGGCCCTTTCGACGTACACCGCACCAGCAGCGCCACCAGCAGCATGGCCGGCGAAAACACGACGATCGCCACCACGGCCCCGAAAAGGTCGATCGCGCGCTTTATGAAAGCATTGAACGGGTCGCTTAAGGGCACGTTGCGTATGTTGATGACGGGCAGCCCCATCATGTCCTCGGTATATGGGCGGGTGGGGATCATGTGGTGGTAATCCGGGATAAACTTGGTATGGACACCCGATTTCTCGCAGACCGCCACGATCCGCTCTAGTTCGCCGTATTCGTCTATGCTCAGCGTGATGGCAATCTCATCCAGCGTGTTTTCTTCCAGTATACCCGGGAGTTTTTCCAGCGGCCCCAGGCAAGGCACACCCTTGTATCCCTCGGTGCGGCGGTTGTCCAGTATCCCATAGAGACGGTAGCCCCACTCCGGGTTTTGGAGGGAACGGTCGATGAATCCCTCCGCCGCCCTGCTGTACCCCACCAAGAGGACGTGCTTCTGGTTAAACCCCTTGGCCCGGACGGTGCGCAGCGTCAGACGGATGCAGTTCCTCTCCAATGTCTCCAGGGCGACATTCAACACGAAAAACAGCAGCACCATGGGACGGGAAAAATGGTACACGTACAGGTTCTTGCTGCCCAGGTACAGCACCAGGGCCAACAGCAGCAGCCCGATTCCGTTCGCTCGGCAGATGTCGGCGAACTCCCGCAGGGCGCTGCTCACCCGTTTGGGCGAGTAGAGGTTGAAAATGGCATACAGCGCCAGGTACAACGGCACCACCGCCACCAGGGCGCCCATATAAATCGAAGGGGCCAATGCGCCCTTGCCCTCACCAAAAAGCCCGCTCCCGATCAGCAAAAACCAAGCAAGGATATAGGAAACGGCGATCACGCAGGCATCAATGAACACGTGTATCCGGTTCAGCCGCTGCTGATAGTCTTTGACCATGTTGCCTTACCCTTCCGAGTTGATTGCACCAGTATACCATGAAACAGGGTGTGTTTGCCATAAGAATTTATTAAATTTTCACCCGCCGCCGCACAAATTCATATACGTACAGCGCCCCGCCCCATATCAGCATGAACTCGATGGAGATAGCCCGGAGGGCCGAGGCGGGGGTCAAGGGCGCCTTTTTGCACTTGCCCAGTGTCAAGAGACCTTCGCCCAGCCCCGCCAGAAAGGCCCCGAAAAACCCGATTCTTCCATAGAACAAGGCCTTCACCGCCAGGCCCACCAGCAGAAAGGGCGCATTGACGGCCAACTGCAGCAGGGGCATGTTTTTCCAGTTGAGGTAAACCAAGTTCCGGGAGGCCAGCCTCACCTTGAAAGCGTTGTACTTGGAGCCGCTGGTGCCGCTGCCCACATGGCAGACCCGGGCGGTGGGGCAATACCGGTTTTCATAACCGGCGCGCCTGGCCCGCCACCCGATGTCGATGTCCTCCAAGTACGCGAAATGCATCTCGTCGAAATAACCGATCTCTTCAAACACCGCCCGCCGGTAGATGGCGGCGCCGGCGCAGGCGGAGAACACGCCGCAGGGCTTTTCGAAGCGGGATTGGGGCTGGCCCACCCCCCGCTGGAACGCCCAGCCGAAAATGCTGTACATGTCCCCCGCATCGTCAATCACATCCGGCCTGGCCATGGAGAGCATCATGGGGCTGACGGAGAAGATGCGCCCGCCCCGCCTTCCCGCAGCGGAGTCCACGCCCATGTTTCCTGCCGCAGCGGGGCCCTCGCCCTTGTTCCCTGCCGCACCGGTGCGCTCGGCCGCAGGATCTGCCGCACCGGGGCCCTCGCCCTTGTTCCCTGCCGCACCGGTGCGCTCGGCCGCAGGATCTGCCGCACCGGCGCGCCCGGCCACATGCTGCGCCACCTTGTCCGTCGGTCGGATGTGCAGGGCCACTTCCCCATCCATCGCCTTCACCAATTCTGCCAGGTAATGCGGGTCCGCCTTGGTGTCATTGTTCAGCAGCACCACATATGGGGCGTCCGTGCTGCGGATCCCCAGGTTCACCGCCGCGCTGAAACCCGTGTTTTCTTGCAGCGCCAACAGAGTGGTGCGGGATGCCAGTGACGCCTTCCCGCCGTCGGCCACCGTCTCACTGCCGTCGCCTATTCCGTTGCCGTCGGTGCCTGTCTTCTCGCCGGCGGTCGCAGTCTCACTGCCGTCGGCTGCGGTTTTCCCGCTGTCTGCCACGGTCATCCCGCCGTCGGCCACCGCCCCGGCCTTGGCGTACCCCCGCAGCCACTCCACGCTCCCGTCACTGGAACCATTGTCCACCACGATCACGTCAAAATCCCGGAACGTCTGCCCCTCCAGCGCCGCGAAGCAGTCTTCCAGGAACCGTATCCCATTGTAATTCGGTATGATGACCGTGACTTTGCGCATAACTCCCTTTCACATCTAACACACCACCGTCCGGCTTACAGGCCGCCCCGCCCGCCGCACCATCATCCGCCGCCATCCCATCGCTTTCCTGCAGTCCATCCCGCTTCGCACATTCCGTGTTTATGAAGGGGCGTCACCGGCGCCAGGCAGCGGGTAGGGCTCCCCGATCTTCTCTTTCTTCAGGTCTTTCAGCGCGAAGTTGGATTTGCGCAGGGTCAGGTTCGGGTTATAGTATGGATCCCCGTCACGTAGGATGTCAGGCCATTTCCCGGCGAAAATCGCCACCTCCCGGTTGAACCTGGCCACTTTTTCCGGCGTGTCCTCCAGGCCGCGTGATTTGGACTCATAGTGCCAGAGCGCGGCGTAAGGGTTGTACACCACCAGTTTCCCGCTGCTTCGCACTTTCATGCAGTAGTCGATGTCATTGAACGCCACCGCCAGCTCTTCTGAAAAGCCCCCCACCGTAAAAAACACATCCCCCTTGGTCATCATGCACGCCGCCGTCACCGCGGAGTAGTCCTGCGCGCACATCGCCCGGTGGAAATAGCTGTTTTCCGCTTCATGGAGCCCTATGAATGTGTGCCCTGCGATGCCGCCGAACCCCACCACCACCCCGGCGTGCTGGATGGTGCCGTCCCGGTAAAGGAGCCTTGCCCCCACTGCGCCCACGTCCGGGCGCTGGCAATACCCCAGCATCTCCTCCAGGAAGGGGGGGGCGATCACCTCCGTGTCGTTGTTGAGGAAGAGGAAGTATTCCCCCCTGGCTGCCCTTGCGCCGTAATTGTTGATGGCGGGGAAATTGAATGCAGGCGCCTCCGGCTTCCATTCCACCACCCGGACACAGGGGCTCACAGGTCCGGATGGCCCCGGCCCCTTGGCCGTCCCAGGCTCGTGTGCGCCGGCATATCCCGTTGCCGCTGCGGCCGCTTCCACATCAACTCCTGCGTCCACATCTCCCGGCACGCCCACAGACGCACCGGCGCCGACCAGCCCCGGCCCACCTGGGAATTCTTCCTGTATCTTCCGATAATAGTCGAATGTCTCCTGTTCCGTGCTGTTGTTCTCCACCACCAGGATCTCGAAATTCCGGTAGGTGGCCTTCCCCATGATGGAGCGTATGCACAGGTCCAGATCCGTACAGTGGTCTTTGTTGGGGATGATGATGGAAATGAGTGGTTGCCCAATGATTTGGAAACGGGTATGGTATATCCCGTAGTCCACACCTTTTTCCACCGAGAGCACCGAGATGCCCACCCTGTCGAAATGTGCCTTGACTGCCCTGGCCCCCGCCTCGAAGGCATACATCTTGCTGGCGGGGTTCGCCGCCGTGGAATCCCGGTGACACCGCCAGTGGTACAAGGCCTTGGGGATATGCACCACTGCCCCGGCCCGCTCGCAGCAGCGCAGGATGAAATCGTAGTCCTGGGCACCGTCGTATGCGGGGTCCATATAAACCGCCTGGG
Source organism: Lachnospiraceae bacterium (assembly GCA_031272185.1). Taxonomy (GTDB): domain Bacteria; phylum Bacillota; class Clostridia; order Lachnospirales; family Lachnospiraceae; genus JAISUG01. The sequence continues at coordinate 18,524 of JAISUG010000060.1, read as the reverse complement.
ATTCCTGCCAGGCTATTCCCCCAGTCGCCGCAGCGTCCGCCCCCTCGGGCGCCGCCCCGTGCATCTCCCGGAGCATCCCCCGCCGCACCACGAACAAATGGCAGATATAGTTCACGCTGGCAAGCAGGTCTATGTTGAAATCCGGTTTGAAGTGCGGGTCGAACAATGCCTTCCCGTCCATATCCAGTTTGTCTTCGTCGGTATATATCACATCCGCGCCGGGGTGCGCATTGATGGCTTTCGCCACTTCGTACAGCGCATCCGGGGCCATTTCGTCGTCATGGTCCGCCAGCGCGATGTAGTCGCCCGCAGCCAGCGCCATGGCTGCGTTGGTGTTGCCCGCGATCCCCAGGTTGCTTTCCAAAACCACGTAACGGACCCGGCTGTCTTTGCCGGCATATTCCGCCAGGATTGCTTCTGTGGGGGACCTTTGCCCAGTTGCCGCACCTATAGCCCGCCTCGTCGTCTCGCCAGCCGCCAACCGCCTCGCTGCGTCTGCCGTGGCCGGTACCGCATCCCCCCCGCTCCCGTCTGCCACGCACACTTCGAACTTCCCATAGGTCTGCGCCAGCACGCTGTCCAGCATGGCCCGCAGGTATTTCGGTGGGGTACGATAAACCGGTATGACCACCGAAATCAGCGGCTCATATGGGAAATGGGTTTCCCGCTGGGCAGCCAGCTCCTCTTCACGGGGTTTGGTCAGGTTATGCCATTCCCCGTAATCGTAATCATTGTCCAGCCCCTCCAGTTTGTGCTTTGCTTTCACGTACAGCGCCCGCAGGCCATGCTTGCCCACGAACTCCCACATCACGCGGAGTGTTTCCAGGTTTATGAAATCCTTGATCCTTTCCCTGTGGCGGAAAGCCACGCTGGCGCGCTTTTCTATGAGCCGCTCATTGTACCTGATGGTGCGCCTCTTCCCGTCGCAGCGGATCACCAAAAAATAATCCTGCCCCCGTATATACGGGAACACGATGTCAAAACCGAAATCCCTGTCATGGATTTTCCCAAAATATATCTGGCTGACGTCATCCCTGCGGGTGGGCGTGCATTGAAAATCCACAGGCCGCTTCTTCCCGTCCAGGACGGCGAAATCCGGTGCGCAAAGCGGTGTCTTCCCGATCACCCATCCATTGAGCTGGATGTTCGATTCCCGCACCCGCACCACGTCGATATGATATCGCATCGCATTCTCCAACAACCGTTCAAACACGCCCCAAGGATTTCAGAAATTCACCCGCTCCTCCTCTATCACCAGCCAGTCACAAACCTGAAATACGCCGCTGGGATAATCGTTTCAGAAATTCACCCGCTCCTCCTCTATCACCAGCGGCCGTTTCATCATGCGGGAGTTGATGGTCAGGACGTATTCGCCCACCATCCCGATAAAGAATATCTGGACCGAACCCAAGAAAAACATCCCGATGAGCAGCGGGGCCATGCCTGCGGGAAACCTGTCCCACCAGATCAGCTTCATGACCAGGTAGACTATGCCTATGACCATGGAGAGCGCACAGCAAATCGCGCCGAAAACCGTGGCCAGGCGCAGCCCCACTTTGGTATAGGAAGTGAAGCTGAGCATGGCCGCATCGTACAGCCGGTAGAGATTGTTGTGGGTCTTGCCGGCCCTTCGGTTGGGCTGCTCGTATGGGATTTCCTTGCGTTTGTACCCCAGCTCCGCCACGATACCCCGCAGGAAAGGCGTGGGGTCGTCCAGGGAACGCAGCACTTCCACGAATTCCCTGTCATAAAGGCCGGAGCCCGTGAAATGCTCGATCTGTTCCACGTCCGACAGCTTGCGGATCAATCGGTAATACAGGCTGCGCAGCGCATACATCAGCTTGTTTTCCTTGCTGGACGCCTTGATGCCGATGACAATCTTGTACCCTTCCTCCCAGGCGCGCACATACTGTGGGATGAGCTCCACGGGATCCTGGAAATCCGCCACCATCTCGATGACGCAGTCCCCATGCACCTGCAGCAGGCCATAGTAAGGCGAATTGAACTGCCCGAAGTTCCGGGCGTTGAATATCGCTTTGATTTTGGGGTTGCCCCCGCACAGCCCCCGGATGATCTCCCTGGTCCCGTCGGTGGAGTCATTGTCGATAAACACCAGTTCATAGTCGTACCCGGGAAGCTGCGACTCCATGATTTCCGTCACCGCGGATGCCATGGGGCCCACATTTTCCTTTTCATTGAAGCATGGGATCAATATGCTGATCAATTTCATCCGGATATCACCTCGCCTGTGCGATGATTATCGCTCGAACCATGTCGAAAATTGTTATTTGACCATAAACTTTTCGACAAATCCATTAATTTCGACTGATTGCGATAAATGCTATCATTTTTCGACAAAAGTCGAAGTTGACAAATGAAAAATGATTGATTATTATATGATCACAGGCCGACCGCACAATGGCGTGCGGCCAAGACCGACAAAATGACTGCCCCCTACGGGGCGGCGCACCGACATCTTTGTTGACCCGATGAGCGAGACCCGAAAACGAACAATGGCAACGCAATGCGCAAGGGCAGTTTCCACAGGTCGCGGCTCCTAAATGCCGACATGATGAACCATGTAGTATCCATAGGCGACATGTGCAGCATGCAACCAACATCTTGCAACAAAACATTCAACCTGCATTGTCATCCTACGGCCGCACACAACCGGTAACCGGCAGGGAACCGAGCCGGCCGTAAGGGCACATTGGATTAGCAACCGCTCATTTGAAACCTGCAACCCAAATGCTGCCATGCCGCCACCGTAACCACAGGCGCCCTTACGCATTGCGCTATTGCCAAAACCAACCCAGAAAACCAGCCGTCCTTGCGTTCCCCATACCGCACGGGCGGCCTTTTCATGTCGAGGGCTGCGCCGCAGGATTCGCACATGCGTCGCATCACCGCACCGCGTGCGCCCTGCCGCACCGTGCCCGCCCTACCGCACCGCGTGCGCCCTACCGCACCGCGCCCGCCCTGCCGCACCGTGCCCGCCTGCCGCGCTGCGTGCGCCCTACCGCACATGCGTCGCAGCACCGCACTGTGCCCGCCTACCGCACTATGATCTCGTCCCGCCCCGGCCCGTTGGAAACCAGGCGGATGGGCACTTCCAGCTCCCGCTCGATGAACTCTATATACCGGCGGCAGTTCTCGGGCAGTTTCCCGTATTCCCGGATACCGCGGATTTCGCACTTCCACCCCGGCAGCATCGCATATACCGGTTTCGCCAACATGAGTTTCCCCGTGGTGGGGAACTCCCCGGTGACCTCCCCGTCCACCTCGTAACCCACGCACACAGGCAATTCGTCCAGGTACCCCAGCACGTCCAGCACTGTCAGCGCGGCCTCCGTGGCCCCCTGGATCCGGCACCCGTAGCGGGACGCCACCGCATCGAACCAGCCCATGCGCCTGGGCCGCCCCGTGGTGGCGCCGTATTCGCCGCCGTCGCCGCCCCTGTTTCGCAGCTCTGCTGCCTCTTCCCCGAAAATCTCCGTGACGAACGCCCCTGCACCCACCGCGCTGGAATACGCTTTCACCACCGCTGTGATGCTCTTTATCTCATAGGGCGGCAGCCCTGCGCCGATGGCCCCGAATGCCGCCAGGGTGGAGGAAGAAGTGACCATGGGGTAGATCCCGTGGTCCGGGTCTTTGAGCGCCCCCAGCTGCCCCTCCAGCAGGATCTCCTTGCCTTCCTTTATGGCGCCGTGGAGGAATGCGGACACGTCTTGGACATACGGCGCCACCATATCACGGTAGGAAAGCAAAGTGGCATACAGCTCCTCGGCCACCAAGAGGGGTTTGTGGTACAGGTGTTCCAGGAGCACGTTTTTGTATTCGCAGGTGGCCTTCACCTTTTCCCACAGCGGGTCCGGGTAAAACAGCTCGCTTACCTGGAACCCGGTTTTTGCGTATTTGTCCGAATAGAATGGGGCGATGCCGGACTTGGTGGACCCAAATGACTTGCCCCCCAGCCGCTCTTCCTCGTATGCATCCATCAGCATATGGTAGGGCATCATCACCTGCGCCCTGTCGCTGACGTAGACCTTGGGTTTGGGCACGCCGCGCTTTTCCAGGGAATCGATCTCTTCCGCCAGGTAAGGGATGTTCAGCGCCACGCCGTTGCCTATGATGTTCGTCGTATGGCCATAAAACACCCCCGAAGGCAACAGATGCAGCGCAAATTTGCCATAATGGTTGATGATGGTGTGGCCCGCGTTGGAACCGCCCTGGTAGCGGATCACCACGTCGGATTCTTTCGCCAGCATATCCGTGATTTTGCCTTTTCCCTCGTCGCCCCAGTTGGCGCCCACGATCGCTCTCACCATACCCAAACCTCCCTGCAACATGCAACTTCCAATTCCATACTCACTATCCCTTACTCCCTGCTTCCTACTACCTTACTCCCTATCCCTTACTCCCTGCACCCTATCCCCTACTCCCTACTCCCTACTCCCTACTCCCTATCCCTTACTCCCTACTCTCTACCACCTATCCCCTGCTCCCTACTACCTATCCCCTGCTCCCTATTCCCTACTACCTTACTCCCTATCCCGTACTCCCTGCACCCTATCCCCTACTCCCTACTCCCTACACCCGTATATCCGCTTTCCCGGTGGTTTCACCCCACATCCCATCAGCGCCTGCCAGCACCGGCGCCACCACCTCGTCCAGGAATTCCTCCACCTGCTGGGGTGCGCGCCCCACGTATAGCGCCGGATCCAGGCACTGCTCCAGCTTTTCGGTGGTCAAACCCAGCGCCGCAAATTTCGGTGACTTTGCAATAAGCCCCAGCAGGTCATTGTCCAGCCCTTCTTCCTTGACCCGTCTCCCCGCCTGCATGGACAGGGAGCGGATCTCCTCATGCAGTTCCTGCCGGTCCCCGCCCGCCTTCACCCCATCCATCAGGATGTTTTCCGTGGCCATGAAAGGCAGTTCCGCCGCCAGGTGGCGTGCGATCATCTTCGGGTAGACTTTCAGGCCAGCGGCCACGTTGCGGTACAGGTCCAATATCCCGTCCGTCGCCAGGAACCCCTCGGGTACGGACAGACGCTTGTTGGCGCTGTCGTCCAACGTGCGCTCGAACCATTGGTTGGCGGCGGTGACCATGGGGTTTTGCACATTGCTCATGACAAAATTTGCCAAAGATGCCATCCGTTCGCAGCGCATGGGGTTGCGTTTGTATGCCATGGCCGAGGACCCGATCTGGTTTTCTTCGAACGGTTCCTCCACCTCCTTCAGATGCTGCAGCAGCCGGATGTCATTGGAAAATTTGTGCGCGCTCTGGGCGACCTGGGCCAGACAGGCGAGCACCCTGGTGTCCACCTTGCGGGAATATGTCTGCCCTGACACCGGGTAGCACTCTGCAAACCCCATCTTTTGTGCGATGAGCGCATCCGCCCGGCGGCATTTCTCATGGTCGCCCTCGAACAGTTCCAGGAAACTGGCCTGGGTGCCGGTGGTGCCTTTGGAACCCAGCAGTTTCAGGGAACCCGCAGTAAAATCAATCTCATCCAGGTCCAGCAGCAAGTCCTGCATCCAAAGGGTCGCGCGTTTGCCCACAGTGGTGGGCTGGGCCGGCTGGAAATGGGTGAATGCCAGCGTGGGCATGTCCTTATACGTGCGGGCGAATCCAGCCAGCTCCCCCAGGGTCGCCACTATTTTCCGTCGCACCAGGGCCAGTGCATCCCCCATGAGGATAATGTCGGTGTTGTCCCCCACATAGCAACTGGTGGCCCCCCAATGTATGATGGGCTTGGCCGCCGGGCACTGCACCCCGTAGGCGTACACATGGGCCATCACGTCGTGGCGCACTTCTTGTTCCCGCTTCTCGGCCACCTCGTAGTTGATATCGTAAATGTGCGCTTCCATCTCGCTGATTTGCTCGTCGGTGATGGGCAGCCCCAGCTCCTGCTCGGTGCGCGCCAGCGCCACCCAGAGTTTCCTCCAGGTGGAAAACTTCCGATCGGGCGAGAAGATCCCCTGCATCTCCTTGCTGGCATACCGCTTCGACAGCGGGCTTACATATATATTGTTCGAGTCATGATTTTCCAAGTTTTTCCCCTGCTCCTTATTCCCTATTTCCTTTTTCGCATTTCCTAGTCTCTAGCCTCTAGCCTCTAGCCTCTAGTCTCTATCCTCTGTCCTCTATCCTCTATTCCCTGCTCCCTACGCCCTACTCCCCACTCCCTACACTCTATTTCCTTTTTCCCATTCCCTATTTATTGTTCACAGCCAGGGTCGCATTTTGCATTTTGCATTTTGCATTTTGCATTTTGCATTTTGCATTTTGCATTTTGCATTTTGCATTTTGCATTTTGCATTTTGCATTTTGCATTTTGCATTTTACATTTTGCATTTTGTACTCTGCACTCTTCACGTGCCGCCAGGCACAGTGCACGTGCCGCTAGGCACATTGCACTTCAAACTTTGTACTTCGCACTTGCCGCCCGGCACGTGCCGCCCGCCCTCACTCCTCATGTTCCCCCCTGATGTCTTCCTCGGGCGGCGCTATGGGGTAGTCCCCGCTGAAACATGCGGTGCAGATCGGCAGCCCTTCCGCCATCTCGGCCAGCCGCTCCATCTTCAGGTAATGCAGGGAATCCGCTCCCAGCATGCTGCAGATTTCCGGCACCGTGCGCCCATGGGCGATGAGCTGGTCCTCGGAGGGGATGTCCGTGCCGAAATAGCACGGGTGCAGGAACGGCGGCGCGCTGACGCACACATGAACCTCCGTAGCCCCCGCTTCTTTGAGCATTCCCACGATCAATGCGCTGGTGGTCCCCCGCACGATGGAATCGTCGATCATGATGACCCGTTTCCCGTTCACGGCTTCCCGCAGCACATTGAGCTTCACCCGCACCGCATCCACCCTGGAACTCTGCTTGGGCTTGATGAATGTGCGCCCCACGTATGAATTCTTCACGAATGCGGTGCCGTAAGGGATCCCCGATTCCATGGAGTACCCCAGCGCCGCCGCATTGCCCGACTCCGGCACGCCCACCACCAGATCCGCATCGATGGGGGAATCCTTCGCCAGGCACCGCCCCGCAAACACCCGGCTGTGGTACACGCCCACGCCGTCAAATATGCTGTCCGGCCGCGCGAAGTATATGTATTCGAACACACACCTGGCCTGGGCGCTTGGGTCTGACATGCACAGGCTGCGATCAGACTCAATGCCATGGCGGGAGATGGTGACGATCTCCCCTGGCTCCACGTCCCGCACGAACTGTGCACCTATGGTGTCCAATGAACAGCTCTCCGACACCAGGATGTACGCCTGGTCTTTTTTCCCGATGCACAGGGGCTTGAACCCGAATGGGTCCCGCGCGCCGATGAGTTTGCGGGGGCTCATCACCACCAGCGAATACGCCCCCGCGAGCTTGCACATGGCCTTTCCGATGGCCTGCTGCACACTCTCCGTGTGTATCCGCTCCCGCGCGATATGGTATGCGATGACCTCCGAATCGATGGTGGTCTGGAAAATGGCACCATTGTATTCCAGTTCGCGCCGCAGCTGTGGCGCATTGACCAGGTTGCCATTGTGCGCCAGGCACAGTGTGCCTTTCACATAGCTGAGTACCATGGGCTGGGCATTTTCGATGGTGGACGAACCCGCCGTGGAGTAACGCACATGCCCCACGCCCATGTTACCGTGGAGCTTTTCCAGCACCTCCGGCGTGAATACCTCATTGCACAGGCCCATGCCTTTGTGCGCCCGCACCTTGCGCTCGCCCCTGGTGTCGGTGACGGCGATGCCGCAGCTTTCCTGTCCCCGGTGCTGCAGTGCGAACAGCCCATAGTAAATGGTGGACGCCACGTCGCCCCCGTCGGGGTCAAACATCCCGAACACGCCACAGGCCTCATGGAGCTCGTGGAGCTCGCCCATGGCGTCCGTTTCATATATCCCGTCTTGATCTCTACCCATATCTTCCCGGTACCTATCCACGTTTTATCGTACTTCCTGTCAGGAACCATAGCCCGTTTCCACCGTCCAGGCATTAGGCCCTGCCTGCATGATATTCCCGATGACCCGGTGGCGCTGTGTGCTTTTGCTGCCTAGCCCGAGATGCCCAGCCGCCTAAAGACCTCCTCGTAAGCATCCTCCACATTCCCCAGATCCCTGCGGAAACGGTCTTTGTCCAGTTTCTCGTGGGTCTCGCTGTCCCAGAGCCTGCAGGTGTCCGGGCTGACCTCGTCCGCCAGTATCACCTGCCCGTGGTAGCGGCCGAACTCGATCTTGAAATCGATGAGGTCTATGCCCAGACCGGCGAAATATTCCATCATCACCTCATTCACCAGGAACGCGTACTTGGTGATGGCGTCGATCTCCTCCCTGGTGGCCAGGTTCAGCGCCAACGCATAGTAATCGTTGATGAACGGGTCATGCAAATCGTCATTTTTATAGGAAAACTCCAGTGTGGGGCAGGCCAGGCGGATCCCCTCTTCCATGCCCAGTTTCTTGGCGAAGCTCCCAGCGCACACGTTGCGGATGATGACTTCCAGGGGCACGATCTCCACCTTTTTCACCAATGTCTCCCGGTCACTTAGCTCCTCCACCAGGTGCGTGGGCACGCCCCGTTTTTCCAGCAATTTGAAAATGTGGTTGGTCATGCGGTTGTTGATGGCGCCTTTGCCCACGATGGTGCCCTTTTTCTGCCCGTCAAATGCCGTGGCGTCGTCTTTGTAGGACACGATCAGCAAGTCCGGATCATCCGTCTCGTAGACCTTTTTCGCTTTGCCCTCGTACAGCAATCCCCTTTTTCCCATAGTCATTCCTCCGTATCACCCAATTCCAGTTCCATACATGCCACCACGCCGTAACCTACCGCCCGACACATGCAGCACCTGGCCGTTCCACCATGTCTGCATACTGTGGGCTGCGTCTGTCCGGATACGCAGGTGTGGCATGCAGCATCTGGCCGTTTTGCCCTGTCTGCATGCCCTTGCAGCGACATCCGTCCGTCATGCCGTGCACGTCCAAGCATGTCTTGCCTGGCATCAACGCCCCGACAACCACTCTTCGCGCCTGTAGAAATTCACCCGGCCGCCCTTCATATCCAGTTCCACGCCGTATTCCACGAAAGCGTTTTCATCTGCGCCCTGCGCGGGGCGGCGGAAATACACATCCACTTTCTCCCCCTGCTCCACCCGCACGCACTGGCCGCAGGCCTTTTCCCCGGCCATCGCCATGCCATAGGCCAGCTCCGCAGCCAGAGCAAACCGAAGCCCCCGATACAGCAACCTATGGCGGGCCTGCAGCGATCCGGGCGTGCACTCCCCGTCCCAGACCCTTGCATTTCGCCACGCCCGCCGCTGGGGGCGGTCAAACAAAATACCCCGCAAATGCTCCATGATGCAAAACCTCCCGCCACTCCGCGATACACGGGGTGCTCCGCGCGTTGCGCTCCCGCACCCCTACGTTTATTCGGAATCCGCCCTATCGGGCTACTTCCTCATGTCCGTTCGGGTCTCGCCATCTTGCTTGCTCGTGCGAGCACGGCAAGCAAGATCCCTTCGACCCTATATCGCTCACATCTGTACATTGAACAGCCCGCGCAGCTGGTTGATCAGGTTGTCGGAGCTGGCTTTGATGCTCACTGCCTCGTTGATCTGGGCGAGCTTGGACAGGTCCGTGCTGTCGGAGTTGAACTCGATGCCGTACACGGGAATCTTCAGCCCGCCTACGATGGGGGTGATCTTGTCCAATGTGTAACCTTCGTTTTGCTCCCCGTCTGACAGCACGAAGAGCATGAGCTTGGCGTCCGGGATCCCCTCCTGGGCTTTCAGCAGCAGGTCCATGCCCACCAGCACCGCATCATAGGTGGCGGTGCCGCCCCCCGTGCGCAGGGCTTTCACCGTCCCGTTGAAATACGCCCTCTGCCTGTCGTTGAACTCCGCGATGGGCAGGTTCACTGTCACCGTGCTGCCATAGCTCACCACGCCCACGTAGTTGTTGCTGCCGATATACGACGCCGCGCTGATGGCCGCATCTTTCAATGAATTGATGGGCAGGCCGTTCATGCTCCCCGACGTGTCGCAGATGAACACCGCCACGATGGGCCGCCCGCCGTCCTTGTTCACTTTCCAGATCCGCTGCGCCGCCAATAGCCCCGCGCCGTCCAGGCCGCTGGGCCTGCCCACATACCCCGCGTCGTCGGGGTAGTTGAACCCGCACTTGGTGGCGATGTCCTGGGCCTCCTTGCCCAGGGCGTACTCCGCGAACATCCGCACCGCTTCCTGTTTCTCCGCGCTCACCCACCCGAACGTGTAGAGCGGGTTGTCATGGCGCACCCCCTCCGGGGTAAACACGAAGTCTTTCAGCGTCGGGGTGTTGATGTAGGCCTGCCGCTCCATGACCATCACCTCGATGATGCCCTTGGCCGCCTGTTCCCGCATGACGCCCGTGGAGAATGCCACCGGCGGCGCCGTTTTCTGGTAGTCCAGGAGTTTCTGCGCCGCTTTGTCCGACAGTGGGTTTTCCGGGTCAAATGCCCGCAGCATGGAGGAAAAGATGTTCAGTCCCGTGGAACTGGTATATGGGTTCGTGTAGGCGAACAGGAACTCCCCGTCCAGCGCGGCCTGGAGCACCTTGTCGATGGTGGGGTCGCCGTGGTTTTTCACGAATGTGTCGTAGGTTTCCTTTTTCATCAGGATGCCGGCGGTGTTCCCCGCCAGCTTGTCCTTGACCATGGTGATGGGGATGCCCCTGCTGGAAAGCATGTCGCCCCAGAGGGTATTGGCCGGCGCATAGGCGTCAGGGCGGTAGTTACCGTCCGCGATATATGTGAGCGCATCCCCTGCTGTGATGGATCGGATGCTCACGGCCACCGTCTTGCCCCCGATGGTGTTCCCTTGCTTGTTGAACCGCTCCGCCAGCTGGTCAAACCAGCTGTCGTTGTCATTTTTGCCGCTGGACTTCTCGGTACCGGTGGCGATCTCCACCACTATGTCCGCTTTCCCCGTCACCACCACCGGATATGTGTCGATGGGCGCCAGCTCGTCGGCTATGTTGCTCTCGGTGCTGGAGTAGATGTCCAGCACGGGCTCTGCCTGGGTGTATTTGATCTTCTTGATAAGCTCTGAGAGCTCCTCCTTGGCGTCCTTTTCAGAAAGGTACGCTGTGGCCTCGGTGCGCACCCCGCTGGGGGCGCAACCCGCCAGGGAAACCGCCGCCACCGCCATGGCACAGATGATACTTGCGAACTGATCCATCCTACCGATTTTCATATGTTGTCAGACCTCCCCTTTCTTCGTGCCCCCGAATCCATCTTCCGGCTTCATGATCGAGTCATGGAAAGCCTTCTTCCACGCTTCCAGGGTGAAGTTCACGTACTCGGCCCCGGTGTTCTTCTCGCTTAGGTAGTCCGCCAGCCTGTTGAGGAAATCCTTGGTGGAGTCCAGCTGCTCCTGGTTGCGCTTCAGCACGCCGCCCACCAGCGACACGAACTCCCCGTCGCTTTGTGACCCCGGCTCCGCGCTGACGAAGCCCCGGTTGATGACACGCCGCATGTTTTTGCAGATGTACTGCTCCACCTCGTCCAGCGCATCCGTGGTGGATGACAGGAACGCGGCGCCGTTCACGTCGATGAGCTTCTGTAGCTCCGCCTGGCGCTTGTCCATGGCATCCATCTGGGCGATGCACGTGGCAAGCATGGGCAGGTCCGGCCTGCGGGCGATGAGGTTGTGCAGCATCTGGCGTATCTCCGCCGGGTCGTACCTGTCGGCGTCATATGAAAGCATGGGTATGGCCTCCACCACAGGCGGCGCCGCCAGCCTGGCCTGTTCCCTCCTGAAACGCCACTCCCTGACCCCGCCCGCGCCTGCGACGCACAGGGACAGCGCGCCCGCACCCACGAATGCGCCCCTGACCATGCGGAAAAACTGGATGCCATAGTTGACCACCAGGAAATTCTTCCCCAGCACCGCCCCCAATGCCCCCAGCACGCACACCGCCAAAGCACCCAGCCCGATTCTTTTCACCACGCCGCCTCCCATGACCCTATGCGAAAACCGAAGTGCCGCCGGCACAAGCATGACGAGCCGGACGCACACCCATGTCCGAAACCACACCCTATATTAAATCACAAATGCTCCGAAAATACAATGGAAATTCACTGAAGTTGCAACCGCCGCTTCCGTCAACATGTACATGCCCGCCTCCACAGGCCGCCGTTTCAGGCCCCTGCCCATCTCATCACCCCGGGGCGAAACCCCGCACCTGCGTATTTTGTCGATCTGTTGTCGCAAAAATGTCGAATTTTCCCTATATTTTCTCACATTTTATGCATTTTTTTGATTGATTTTCATAAATCCATATGATAGAATGGTTAAACCCTACACAGGGCGGCAAACTACTTCCCCCGAAACAAGACATCGCATAAAGTACAAATGTTTATCGACTTTCACCTAAAATGGCAGGAGAAGGAGGCATTTGTACTATGAAACTCTCAAACGATCGCAGGGCGCATGGCTTGTGCAATAAACCGGGTCCGGGCGCCGCACCCCCCTTGGCTTCACACCAAAGGTTTCCCATGGCATACTATGGAATCCACCCCCTGCGCCGGGGGTTTGCCGCGATCGCAGCGGCGGTTTTGGCCCTTGCGTCGTTTTCCAGGCCCTTTGACGTGTACGGGGCCGGGCCCGCCCCCGCCCAAGACCCCAATATATACACATTGGTGCTCCAATACACCGACGCCATACAGCTGCGCTACCGCCACCTCACAGGCGGGAGCATCGACAGCTGGTGGGTGGGCACCGGTGACGTCCCCGTGGGAGGCGCATATCTTGGCGGCCCGAACGGCACGCAGGTCATCCCCCAAGTCTACTGCGTGGATGCAGCGGTGCCTTTCCATTCCTGGGTGAACGGCGACGGCCAGGCATCGTATGGGGCGGGGACTTCCCACGAAACGGGGCGCAACCCCCTGCCCGCGACCCATGGGTTCACCACCGATGTGGCGCCGGGATATGTGGTCGCCGCGCCCAACCAGATCCCCACGCGGCTCGCGGCCCATTGGCAGCAGCTGTCCTGGCTGGTTTCCTATGGCTACAGCGACGCTGCTTCCATGGCTTACCTGACCACCATCCCCCTAAGCGACGGACGGGGGCCCCTGCCGAACCTGACCACGGCGGACTACGACGTGGCGGTGATGGCCACCAAAACCGCCGTATGGCACTACACCAACCCGGACGTGGCCTACATCAGCACAGGTTTCCTGACAGAGAGCGGCGGCGACCCGGACAGCCCCAATGGCATCAAGCACCGCCAGTTCAATGCCCTCATGCAGGAGCTGATCGCCCGGGCGGACGCCTATGCGCTGTCCCCCACCCCGGACCCGCTCTATTCGCCCGCGCCCCTGCAGATCGCCTTCGACTATTTCGGGGCAGGCACCGCCGCCAACCCCGCCCCCACCTACAGCGGGACGGACAGCATCTACGGCCCTTACAGCGTGCGTGACGTAAACGCCATCGGCATCACGGAACGGGTATTCCTGTCCATGGCGGACACATCCAATCCCGGCGGCGCCAGCGTGGTGTTTCTGTCCAATGCCGGCACCGATGCATCCCCATCCCCAGGCGCGCCGCTGCCCCTGGACCTCCCTGCGTACGGCTCCAATGACCCCTCCCCCCTCATGGGGCCCGGCGTGCAGGTAGGCGAGAAGTTCTACATCAAGGCGCCCACCACATTGCCCCTGCACGGCCTTTCCATCAATGGCTACACCCGTGCGGCGGGCGTGTCAGCCGACCCTTTGCGCCCCACCATGCGTGTGCCGGTGGTGCTGGTCAACCAGGACCTGGCCACCGGGGCGCAGGACTGGGAAGCGGTCCAGGCGTTCATCGGCGCGGCGGACAGCCCCGTCACCGTCTATGGGGCCACCGCCCAGCTGCTCACCGAGATGCCCAACGAGCTCACTGTGAGCAAGGAAAGCCTGCAGGGCGCGGGCCCCGGCCCGTACCTGATGTTCCTGTCCGACTATTTGGGGATGCCGGTGGACCTGTCTACCCTCACTGTTTCACCCGCCTCGATGGCATCCAATGTCGTCGATGCGCAAAATGGCATGTTTTTGCTGTCCGGCGGTGACATCATACAGTTTTCCGGGCTGCCCTTCGGCACGTACCATGTGACGGAGCTGTTCAGCCCCACCGTCGCCTCCCACAGCAGCGACGGCGGTGCGACCTTCAAGCGGGGCAATACCGCAAAACTGGAATTCACCTACGACGCCATCACCCCCGGCACCGCGGACATCCGTTTCAGGAATGTCCCGGAGCCATTGGTCGTGCTGCTGGAAAAAGTCAGCACCGACCCAGGGAACCCGCGGCTGGCCCAGGCCATGTTCACTTTGGCGTCCCCTGCCTTAGGATACGAAGAGACGCAGCCCACGGGCGAAAACGGGGGCATCATTTTCGATTCCCTCCCCACTCCGGGCGGCTCATCTGCGGTCTATACCCTGACCGAAACAAAAGCCCCGGCAGGTTACAGCGCACTGAATGGGCCCATCAACATCGCAATCAACCCCGACGGCACCCTGGCCAGTGTGACGCCTGACCCGGCGGATGCGACACGCGTGTCCGCGGGCGGCATTGGTTCCAATACATTGCGCCTCTCCGTGGCGGACGAACCATTGCCCACGCCGCCCGCCACGCCATCACAGCCCGATAAGCCCGACCACCCGGCCACGCCGTCCCAGCCCGACCACCCGGACCAGCCGGATCACCCGGCCACGCCATCACAGCCCGACCAACCCCAGAACCCGGACACGCCGCCGAACCCGGCCACGCCGGGGACACCCACCACGCCGGACACGCCCGACAACCCGCACACCCCCGGCGTGCCCAGTAACCCGACCACCCCCGACACGCCGGACTACCCGGTCACCCCGGGCACGCCGGAAACGCCAAAGCCATCCACGCCCATAGTGCCGCCGTTCCCCTTCGTGCCGGAAAACCCGCTCACGCCCGCAAGCCCCGGCAACCCCTCCGGCCATGTGCAAGGGACTGTAGGCACCACAACCGGTGACGGCATGCGCCGCACCTCGCCCAAAACCGGTGACGGCGCAGATGGGATATTTTGGGCTTGGGTTTGGGCTGCAGCGCAAATTTCTTTGCTTTTACTATTGACAATGCGGCGCAAATCCGATAAAATGTAGTATTGCAGCGCCTGGCCCGCCGGGACAGGATATCACCGCAACAAGCCACAGGCAACATTATCGCCGCATCGGGCTTGTGGGCTTGGGGGCCTGTGGGGTTGGGAGCATGGGGCTTGAAGCTGCGACATGCGATATGAAACGATAGGAAACATACCGGGAGGTGCCACATTGGCAAATATCAAATCAGCAAAAAAGAGGATTCTGGTCGGTCAAAGGAACGCGGCACGGAACAAATCCATCCGTTCTGCGGTGAAGACCGCCATCAAGAAAGTTGACGCCGCTGTTGCTTCAGGCGACCAGGAAGCCGCATCCGCAGCGTTCATCGCCGCCGAGTCGGCCATCGGGAAGGCCACCACGAAAGGCGTCTACCATAAAAACACCTCCGCCAGGAAGGTGTCGCGCCTGGCGCTGGCCGTGAACAAGATCGCCGCAAAGTAACCTGCTGACACAGATATCAGGGGGTTCGTCTGCCACCATGATGCCCTGCAGTTGGGATCTGCCGTGGTTGGGATCTGCCGCAGGCGCAGCCTTTCGCTATCGATATATGGAGCCGAAGCCACGGAGTCTTAGCGACATCGGCTCTTTTTGTGTGTGCCGGCGGCGCTTTCCCTTGGCCCATCATGACTCCCGAGGTTGATGTTCCCGCCTATCACACGGCCCAAGCCCTTACACATCGCCCGTCAGCGCCATCTCCAGTGCGATGCGGTCGTTCATCATCCCGGTTTTGACCGCTTCCTCCATCTCCAGGCAAAACCTCACCCTGCCGTACGCCTGGGATGCGGTCATGCCCCTGGACTGCGCCGAGATCTTGGACACTATGCCCACAGGCACTTTCAACCTGGATGCTATTTCTGTCCTGTCAATCCCGGCTTGCTGCCATGTTTTCAGCTCCCATATCTGGTTGAACTGCCTGGCCAAAAGGAAGAGTATCCGCATGGGTGGTTCCCGCAAGGCCACCAGGTCCTCATACAGTTCCATGGTGCGTCCCATATCACCGGAAACCTGCGCCCCCACCATGTCAAACACCTTATTTTCCACCTGGTCTGCGCAGACCGCATCCACGTCCTCCACCGTCACAGCGTCCCGCCCATATGTATAGGCCACGAGCTTGTCCGCCTCGTTCCTGAGCCGGTTCATGTCATCGCCCACCTTGGCGATCAGCCGCTGCGCCGCCAGCTGCTGGATGCGCTTTCCATCTTTTGCCAGCACCCCTGCCAGCCAAGTCGCCAGCTGCCCTTCCCCTTGGTGTTTCAGTTCCACCGCATACCCCATCTCGGATACCTTTTTGAACAGTTTCCCCCGGCGGTCTACCTCCGACTCCACGAAAACAAACGTAACGAACCCATCGTCCGCACCCATCCGAGCAGCTGCGTCCAGCGCGCCCAGCAGGGTGTCAACCATCCCGGGGGGAGATTTGAAAAAACCCGAGGATTCCACCATCAGGAGCCGGCGGTCGCCGAAAAACGGCAGCGTCTGGGAAAGCGCCGCCAGTTCTTCCACATCGATGCCCTTGCCCTCGAAATGGTTGTAATTCGCAGAACCCTCACCGCCGATCGCTTCCCGGAAGCGGTTGCGGTAGCTCCTTTTCAAAAAGTCCTCCTCCCCATACAGGAGGTATGCGGGCTTGAACTTGCGGTTCTTGATATCCTCGTTCAGGGTTTTCATACATGTACCTTTCTGTTTCCCGGACAGTCATGTCCGTTTCTATTTCGGCGGCGACTATTTGCCGATACAATCTTACTAAGCCCAACAAGCCCAAACCATGACCGCAGGTGCGCATTGCAGCTATATAAGATTGCACGGGATGTAAAAATTATCCGTGTCGATAGGGGTCACGTTCTCTGAAAGGCAAACGATTCCACCCTTGCCGCGCGGGATAGAATTGCTGTCCAATATATCGAATTTCCGCACTTCACGCCGATCCGGAAGTCCTCCCATCTTTATTTCGATGGGGTGGATCTGGTTGTCCGCCTCGATGAACACATCGATTTCCTTTTTGTTGCTGTCCCGATAGTACGACAATCCCACACTGTTGAGCTCGTTGGCGAAGCTCCTTAACAACTGGACGACCACGTGGTTTTCAAAATAGCTTCCCGCCATGGCCCCATGTTGCAGTGTTTCCTGGGATTTCCAATATGAAAGGAAACTCGCCAGACCTGTGTCCAAAAAGTACAGCTTTGGTGTCTTGACCAGCCTTTTCAAGGCATTGTTGCTATAAGGGTGCAAGAGATACACTATATTCAAACCAACCAGTAGTTCCAGCCAGCTTTTTACAGTGGGCTCCGAAATGCCAGCGGTTTCAGCAAGGGTATGGTAATTCACTTCCTGCCCAACCAGCGACGCACAAGCGGTCAGGAATTTGCCGAACCGAAGTGAATCCGTGATACCGCCGAGTTCAGCTACATCCCGCATCAAATAAGTATCGACATACGAGTTAAAATACACTTCCCTGACATGTGGGCTGGC
Source organism: Lachnospiraceae bacterium (assembly GCA_031272185.1). Classification (GTDB taxonomy): domain Bacteria; phylum Bacillota; class Clostridia; order Lachnospirales; family Lachnospiraceae; genus JAISUG01. The sequence continues at coordinate 909 of JAISUG010000060.1, read as the reverse complement.
GTTTTGGATCTCAGGCATACCTCCGGTCCATATGTCATGAAACACGTCAAGAATGTTGATCTTCGGCATCTCCCCATAACGGATTTTCAGCACCTCGAAATCAAATTCCAGTGGAACGCTGTGCCGCACACCCAATTTTTCGCTGACAGACAGGCTGTAGAGTTTCAGGATGCCGATCCGTCCGGCCATCGTTTCCCTGACGTTTTTCATGACACGGTAGTCCTGCGACCCCGTGATCCAAAACCGTCCTTTTTCGTCACTTTCGTCGCACATGACTTTGATTTGTTCGAAGAGTTCAGGTGCATACTGGATCTCGTCGATGATCAATGGTGGCTGGTAAGTCTGAAAAAACACAATGGGATCCGATTTCGCCAAATCCCGCATCACAAGGTTGTCCATGGTCACAAACGTCCGCCGGGTATCCTCGGCTAGCTTTTTCAGCATAGTGGTCTTGCCCACCTGCCTGGCCCCCGTCACCATCACAGCCTTAAAAAAATGCGACATTTCCAAGAATCCCTGTTCCAAATGACGATAGACATACTCCATGGGCAACTCCCCTGCGTAATGTTTATGAAAATATAAACCCTACTTTATTAAATCATAATTACGCCCCAGTGTCAATACCACAGTTACATTTCAACCCCCACTCAGCCGCTGACGCTGGCGGCACAAATAGTGATGAAAACGGGTGGCGTGGTTCTTTCACACTAATCCACGCCCCCCGGATGTTCGTTTAGTCCAGTTAGTTAAGCCCCCTGCGCGGGGGGCGACTCCGACGGGAGGTCGGGGCTTCCTGCGGGATGTGTTTCCATCCACGCCCCCCGCGCGGGGGGCGACCCCTTGAACAAAGGGCAGCAGCCTTGACAGCGCGTTTCAATCCACGCCCCCCGCGCGGGGGGCGACTGGACC
>JAISUG010000081.1 GCA_031272185.1 Lachnospiraceae bacterium | reverse complement strand
TGCTGGATCTGGTGCAGGCTATCCCGATTTCCCTCATCGCCATTGATGAATCCCACTGCATTTCTCAGTGGGGGCATGATTTTCGCCCGGCTTACCTCGATATCCCCAGATTTGTGGATGCCCTTCCGGCCCGCCCGGTGCTTGCGGGGTTCACGGCGACCGCCACGCCTAGGGTGCGCCAGGACATCGAGGCGGCGCTGAAGCTTAGGGATCCTCATATTACCGTCACGGGGTTTGACCGCCCGAACCTGTTTTTCGAAGTCAGGCAGCCGGGTGACAAATATGCCGCCCTGTCGGCGTATCTTGAGGGAAACGACGCTTGCGGCATCGTCTATTGCTCCACCCGCAAAGAAGTGGAGGCCCTTACCGAGCGCCTGCAAAAGGACGGGCACCCGGCGGTTCGCTATCATGCGGGGCTGTCTGATGAGGAGCGCAGCCGCGCCCAGGACGATTTCCTCTATGACCGTGTGAGAATCATTGTGGCGACAAACGCTTTCGGTATGGGCATCGACAAATCCAACGTGCGCTTCGTGATCCACTACAACATGCCGCAAAATGTGGAGAGCTATTATCAGGAGGCCGGGCGCGCGGGGCGGGACGGATTGCCCGCCGACTGCATATTGTTTTACGCCCGCAAGGATATCAACACCGCGCTTTTTCTCATCAATCAGAGCGAGAACCCTGAGGAGATCAGCCGCAACAGGCAGCTGTTGAACCAGATGGAGCGATACTGCGAAACAGACGGCTGCTTGCGCCGGTACATGCTGAATTATTTCGGCGAGGGATCCGAGGGCGACTGCGGCAACTGCGGCAACTGCATCGGCCGGTTCGACGAGACGGACGTTACGGCGGATGCCCGGAAGATACTGTCCCATATCATTGAGCTCAACAACGCCGGAAGACGGTTCATGTTCACCCATACCGCTGACATCATCCTGGGCCAAAGCGCGGATTTCACCGACCTTCCCACTTTTGGCGCCATGAAAGGCACCGCGCGCAAGTATATACGCAAGATAACCAATCGACTGACCGCATTGGGCTATATCCATGACAACGGCTATCTAAGCGCCACGCCAAAGGCATCCGAGGTCCTGCGCGGCGCCGCCCCCGTGACCATACGCGACAGGCATACGGATGCGAAAGAACGCCCCCGGGGCGGGAAGGCTGCCGCAGTTTCGGCGAAATACGCCGTTTCCAATGGGTTGCTGGCAAAGCTGAAGGCATTGCGCCTGGAGATTGCCCGGGAAGAGGGCGTCCCCGCATTTATCATTTTTTCCGACGCCACGCTGGTGGACATGTGCGCCAAGCACCCCCGAAGCGCCGAGGGGTTCCTGTCCGTGAGCGGCGTCGGGCAAGTCAAGCTGGAACGATACGGCGGGCGGTTCTTGGAGCTGCTGCGGCAAGAATGATAGCGCCCATTATTTCTTTTTGAGCAAGCATATGCTGGCGGTTATGATGGAAGGCGCGGTTAAAGGGTGAGGGGGCGGGGACGATGAAAGGCGCGGCGAAAGGGTGAGGGGGCTTCAGGCTGAAGATCGTGGCGTTTAGTAATATATTGGCGCGATACTTGCGTGTCTTGAGGAACTTGCCCGTTGCCCCGTTGGTGACCTGCCAGGTCTAATAATATATTGGCGTGACACTTGCGTGTCCGAGGGGAAGGCGAGCCCGAATCTTGGGCTCGTTTTCTATTTTTATGATCGTTATGATTGCTTGTTGACATTTTCCTAGGGAAAGGGGTAAAATGGAAAGTGTTTTGGGGAGGGGGATGGGCGGTTGTGAGAGCAGTGACAAATGAAGAGCAGGGCGGTCCGTATGCGGGGGGATCCAGTGCATCGGATGCAGATGCGCTAGGGGAAGAACCGAGAGGGCAGGTCGCATCGGAGGCAAATGCGGCAGATGAGGTAGGAAGAGGACCGGGGGAACCGGGCGCATCGGAGGCGAATGCGGCAGATGCGGCAGGGATAGAGACGGGGGAACCGGGCGCATCGGAGGCGAACGCGCCTGGGGAAAGGACCCTGGGCGGGAAACGCCGGAAAAAAGATGTGGTGATGACCTCGGGACCCATCTGGAAGAACCTGCTGGCGTTCGCGTTCCCGCTGATGATCGGGAACCTGTTCCAGCAGCTCTACAACACCGTGGATGCTGTGGTAGTGGGGAATTTCGTGGGCAAGGAGGCTCTGGCTGCGGTGGGCACGTCGGACAGCCTCATCAACACGATCATCGGGTTCTTCGCGGGGATGTCCACCGGGGCGGGCGTGGTGATTTCCCAGTACTATGGCGCCCAGGACGAAAAGAGGGTGTCTGATGCGGTGCATACCACCATCGCTTTCACATTGATCCTGTGCGCGGCCGCCACGGTGGTGGCGCTGGCGCTGGTCCCCACGCTGCTGCGGTTCATGGGGGTGCCGTCGGACGTGATGCCCCAGTCGCGCACTTACCTGCGCATTTACTTCATGGGGGTCACGGGGCTCATGCTGTACAACATGGGCTCGGGGATCCTGCGTGCGGTGGGCGATTCTATCAGGCCGCTGTATTTCCTGATATTCTCGGCGCTGATGAATGTGGCCCTGGACCTGCTGTTCGTGGTGGCGCTGGGGTGGGGTGTGGCGGGTGTGGCCTGGGCCACCATCCTGACCCAGGGCATGAGCGCGGCGCTGGTGCTGGCGACGCTCATACGGGAAAAGGGCATGTTCCGGCTGGTGCCCCGCCGCATACGCATCCACCGTTTCATGCTGGGGCGCATCGTGCAGATCGGCCTGCCCAGCGCGGTCCAGATGGCGGTGACGTCATTTTCGAACATATTCGTGCAGTCATACATCAATGCGTTCGGGTCCGCGGCCATGGCGGGCTGGTCGTCCTATGCGAAGATAGACAAGGTGCTCATCCTGCCCATCCAGAGCGTCTCCCTGGCCTCCACCACTTTCACCGGGCAGAACCTGGGCGCGGACGACCTGGTGCGGGTGCGCAAGGGGCCGAAAGTGGGGGTGGGGATCTGCTTCGTGGTTGCGGCCTTGATTGCGGCGCCCACCATCGTTTTCGCCGACCGCCTGGTGGGGCTTTTCAGCTCGGACGCCCAGGTGGTGGCGATGGGGACGTTTTTCGTCAGGCTGGCCCTGCCGTTCTATTTCGCATTGTGCGTAAACCAGGTCTACATGGGATTTTTGCGCGGGATAGGCAACACCAGGGCACCGATGGTTTTCATGATGTTCTGTTTCATCGTGGCCCGGCAGGCGTACCTGTTCGTGGTGTCCAGGGTGACCACGGACATCACCTGGACCGCACTTGGGTACCCCTTCGGGTGGATACTGTGCACGCTGTGCATACTGGTGTACATCCGCACGGTGGATTTGAAGAAATATAGGCTAAGGCGGTAAGTGCGTATGCGTCGTGAAAGTGTTGGGGCCCCGGCAGTGCCGGGGAAACTGACAGGCAGTGCTTCGGGCTGCGCAGGCGCTGACCTGGCGTCGGAGCGCAGCGGGGCCCCGGCAGCGCCGTGAACTGTGACGGATACCGTGAACTGTGACGGATACCGGGAACTGTGGCAGATACCGGGAACTGTAACGGATACCGGTGACGGTCGCGACTAAGGCCGGGCGAAAGGGTGAATGGAACTCATATACCGATACATCAAACTATACCTGCGCCGCATCGCGGGGTCCATGACGGTGAAGCTGCTGGGGACGGTGGCTGAGTTGATGGTGCCGTATTTCCTGGAGCACATCATCGACTCCGTGGCGCCCGCCGGGCGTGTGGTGGACGTGTTTTGGTGGGGATTGGTCATGGTGGTGGTGGCATTTTTCGCCAGGCTCTTCAATGTGGGCGCCAACCGGCTGGCTATCGGTGTGTCCAGGGATGCGACCCGGGACATACGCCATGAATTGTTCAAAAAAACCTCTAATCTGTCCGGTTCCAGATTCGACGCTTTCGGGCTGCCTTCGCTCACATCCCGCATGACATCCGACACGTACAATATCCAGTCTTTCATGCAGTCCGTCCAGACCCAGGGCATCAGGGGGCCATTCATGCTCATCGGCGGCGTGGTGGTGACCATGACCATGGACCGGGCGCTGTCCGCCATCCTCTGCGTGATGATACCCATACTGGCGGTGGTGGTGATCTGCGTGTCCAAGCAGGGCATCCCCCTCTATGACAAGGTGCAGCGCAGCCTGGATCGGATCGTGCGCGTCATGCGGGAGAACATCACGGGTATCCGGGTGGTGAAGGCCCTGTCGAAAACCGACTATGAGAGGCGGCGTTTCGGCGGCGCCAACGAGGAGATGGTCCAAAGGGACGTCACCGCGGGGGTGGTCATGGCGTTGCCCGCGCCGCTCATGCAGCTCTTCCTCAACGTGGGGCTGGCGCTGGTGGTGCTGGTGGGCGCCTGGAGGGTGGACGGGGGGCTGGCAAAGCCCGGAGTCATACTGGCTTTCCTGACGTATTTCAATATGATCCTGCAGGGTGTCATGACCCTCAACAAGGTCTTCATGCAGTTGACGAAGGCCAGCGCGTCTGCGGACAGGATAGAGGTCGTGCTGAAGGATGCCCAGGACATGCCGGTGCTGCCATGGGATGGGCCTGCAGCCCCCGGCGATGTGGCGGTCGAGTTCGACCACGTGAGTTTCAACTACAAGTACGGCGGTGAACCGCAAAGCGACGACGTTGCGGCCCCCCCCGGGACATGTGAGCGCGTCATCGACGATATCTGTTTTACCCTGCACAGGGGGGAGTCGCTGGGGATCATCGGCGGCACCGGCTCCGGCAAGACCACCATCGTCAACCTGATGATGCGGTTCTACGACACGGACGAGGGGACGGTGCTGGTGGATGGCCGGGACGTGCGCACCTATGAGAAAGATGAGCTGCGCCGCAAGTTCGGCGTGGTGTTCCAAAACGACCTGATCTTCGAGGACACATTGTACGAGAATATCACGTTCGGGCGCAGTGTGCCGCCCGAGGCCATGGACATGGCGGCGAGGAGCGCATGTGCCTCCGAGTTCATCGAGGGGATGGAGGGCGGCTACGCATACGGCGCGGACATCAAGGGCGCGAACCTAAGCGGCGGGCAGAAGCAGCGCATCCTGATAGCGCGGGCCCTGGCGGCGAATCCGGAGATCCTGGTGTTTGACGACTCTTCCAGCGCCCTGGACTACAAGACGGATGCCGCATTCCGCACCGCACTGAGGGAAAACTACGCCGGGTCCACCCTGGTGATGGTGGCCCAACGTGTCAGCTCCATCATGCACATGACGCACATACTGATGCTGGAGGATGGAAAGGTGCTGGGGTACGGCACCCACGACGAGCTGATGGCAGGCTGCGGGGCGTATCGGGAGATATACGAGGTCCAGCTGGGGGAGATGTGAAATGTGAGTGTTTCCGTCTGAGGATATGCATGCGGTTTTAGGCCATGCCGCCAATGAGTAGGGCGGCATGACGTGAAACCGCGCAAATCCATGACGGAAACTCTCACATGCGGATAGAAAGCACCGCTTTCTATCCGCTCTCGACGGCGGTTTTTTCAGGGGCCGTGCCGCCAAGGGTGTGGCGGCGAGTGTTTCAGGGGCCGTGCCGCCAAGGGTGTGGCGGCGAGTGTTTCCGGGGCCAAGCCGCCAAGGGTGGGGCGGCATTGCGGCAATCGCCGGTAGGTGAAGAGGGAGAAAATGGCGAAGAGGGACACGAAAAAGGAGATGCCCAGGGATGCCCGGCGCACGCTGCGCAGGCTGGGGGGGTATGTCATGCTCTACAAATGGCGCATGGCTTTGATCGTGGCCATGTCATTTTTGAGCAATTACCTTGTGCTTTTGGGGCCCACATTGGCGGGGCGCGCCATCAACGAGATCGCCCCCGGCCCGGGGAAAGTGAATTTCCCGGCGGTCTACCACAACGTGGGGCTGATGCTCATTTACTACCTGGTGTCATTTGCCGTCAGCCTCTTGGTGGGGGTGCTGATGATGCATGTGGGGCGTCGCGTCGCGGGGCGGATGCGGGGCGACGTGTTTGACAAAATCATGGAGCTGCCGGTGGGGTATTTCGACACCCACCAGACGGGGGACCTGCTCAGCAGGGTGTCATATGACATTGATGTGGTCAGCGCTTCCCTGGCCACGGACATAGTCCAGGCGCTCACCAGTGTCGTCACCGTCATAGGATCTTTCGTCATGATGGTAGTGATCTCGCCCCAGCTGGTGCTGGTGATGGGCATAACCATCCCGGCCGCATTGCTCTACACCAGGTACCTAAGCGGCAAGACCAGGCCCCTTTTCACGAGGCGTTCCGCGATGTACGGCAAACTGAACGGGTTTGTGGAGGAGATGTTTTCCGGGCAGAAGACCATATTGGCCTATGCCCAGGAGGACCGGGTGCTGGGGGATTTCGACGGCATCAACGAGGAGGCCTCCGAGGCGTACTACCGCGCCAACTACCATGCCATGACCGCCGGCCCCACGGCGACATTCATCAACAATGTGGGCCTGGCGCTCATCAGCGTGTTTGGCTCCGTGATGTATATCCGCCAGCTGGTGACGCTGGGGCAGATCTCGTCATTCGTGCTGTATTCACGGAAATTCGCAGGGCCAATCAACGAGATGGCCAACATCGCCAATGAGATCTTTTCGGCGCTGGCGGCGGCGGAGCGGGTGTTCCGCCTGCAAGACGAGCCGGAGGAGGTGGGCGATGTGCCGGATGCCATGCAGCTGTCCGACGTGCGGGGCGAAGTGGACATCGACCATATCGACTTCGGGTACAACCCTGGCAAACCGATCATCAAGGGGTTCGACCTCCACGTGGAGCCGGGGCAGCTCATCGCCATCGTGGGGCCCACGGGGGCCGGGAAAACCACCATCATCAACCTGCTCATGCGGTTCTACGACGTGGATGCGGGGGAGATCCGGGTGGACGACCACGAGGTGCGCCAACTCACCCGCCAGAGCCTGCGGCGCGCCTATGCCATGGTGCTCCAGGACACTTGGCTGTTCGGCGGGAGCGTATTTGACAATATCGCCTATGGCCGGGAGGGCGCCACCAGGGAAGAGGTGGAGGCGGCCGCCAAAGCCGCGCGCATACACAAATACGTCATGAGCCTGCCTTACGGTTACGACACCCTGGTGGGGGAGGACGGGGGCAACATTTCCAAGGGGCAGAAGCAGCTGCTCACCATCGCCAGGGCCATGCTCTTCGACGCGAAGATGCTCATACTGGACGAGGCCACCTCCAACGTGGACACGCAGACGGAGCGGCGGATCCAGAAGGCTATGCGCCAGATGATGCATGACAAGACCTGCTTTGTCATCGCCCACAGGCTGTCCACCATACGCAGCGCGGACAGGATATTGGTGCTGGACCACGGCAATGTGGTGGAGGTGGGCACACACGGGGAGCTGATGCAAAAGAGGGGGTTTTACTGGGCGCTCTATGCGTCCCAGTGGGCATGACGGGCCGGGGGTCCGGGCTGGGCGATGGCTGGGGTCCGGGCGGGGCGGCGGGGCAGGCGGTCGATTCGGGCGGAGGTGCTTAGCCTAATGTTCGGGGGTGCCCTGCTTGGTGACTCTATAATTTGTGCTTGTAAAAATGCGGTTGATGTAATACTATATGTGTGATGCAGGGGATTGGTGCAGAGGATGTGGGAAGTGGCAACCGGCGGCGCCATACACTGTATCATGATCGAATTGCGTGCAGCGTCGTATGGCTCAAAGCGAGGTGGACATGGGCGACCCGGATGGTCCGGGCTCGTCAAGGGCATGTGCGGCATCGTATGGCCCAAAGTGAGGTGGACATGGGTATCGAGATCGGGAAACTGAAGTTTGACGGCAGCAGGAAGTTTGACATGAAGGGCTTTGATACGGCGGACAACCTGGGCGTGGATGGCAAGCAGAAGGGGCAGGAGCTCCTGGAGGAGTACCGCCCCCAGCTGGTGGAGTGGCAGAGCAAGCTGTATGCGGACGGGGGCAGGTCGCTGCTGATCATCTTCCAGGCCATGGATGCGGCGGGCAAGGACGGCATGATCAACCATGTGTTCAGCGGCGTGAACCCCCAGGGCGTCCAGGTCACCAGCTTCAAGCAGCCGTCCAAACCGGAGCTGGCCCACGACTACCTCTGGCGGATACACCAGGCGGTCCCGCCCAAGGGCATGATCGGCATATTCAACCGTTCCCACTATGAGGACGTGCTGGTGGGCAAGGTGCTGGACCTGCCCAAAGCCTATGGGCTGCCGGGCGCGGGCAAGGCGAAGTTCTGGGACATGCGCTACCGCCAGATCTCGGACTTCGAGCGGATGCTGACGGAAAACGGCACCGCCGTGCTGAAGTTTTTCCTGCATGTCTCCAAGGAGGAGCAGCGCAAGCGGCTATTGTCGAGGCTGGACGACAAATCCAAGAACTGGAAATTCGAAACGGGCGACCTGACCACGAGGGAGGACTGGGACGCATACATGAAGGCGTACAAGGATGCCATCAACCGCACTGCGACGCCATTTGCCCCGTGGTACGTGATCCCCGCCGACAAAAAATGGGCGGCCAGGCTGGCCGTGGCCAAGATACTGCTGGACACGTTCGAGGACATGAAGCCGAAATACCCGGAGATCGGCAAGGCCGGGCGCAAGCAGCTGGAGGAGTGCCGTAGCGCGCTGCAACCGGGGAAAGGCGAGGGCAAGGCAAAGGAAACACCCAAGGACACGCAACCGACGAAAGTCGAGGGGAAGGGCAAGGAAACACCCAAGGACACGCAACCGGCGGAAGCCGGGGGCAAAGATCCGGGCAAGGCCACTGATGTGACGGCCACTTCCGGCAGCCAGACAAGCGCGGGGGCGTAGCCGCGACAGTAACTGCGGTGCGTCAAATTCCCCAAAGGGCGGGGAAAATATTTCGTAATTCTGTACTTCCTTTTCGGGGAAAGTATGTTATACTGGATGGCAGGAGAATCGCCGAGCGCTATGGCGGTGCATCTTGCATCTCGCCGGACGTGATGAATATGCAGTCCCAGCGGGAATCGCCGATCGGCTGGGCGGCGCATCCTGCGTCGGCTTGCAGGGGCGAAGCGGATGTGGCCAAGGTGCGGCGGCTGCGGAAAAAATGACAGGCGGATGTTCGGGTGCGCGGCAGGGTACATGGGGCGCATCCCCTGGGTGGAGGCATGGCAACTAACACAACCGGAAAAAACGGCAAGACCAAATCCGCCGGGTCCCAGAAATCGGGCTCGGCGCAGTTTCGGTCTTTCAATAAAAAACTGAGCAAGAAAAAGCGCAGGAACCGGCTGATGATCCAGAGGGCGGCGATCGTCGGTCTGTTTTTTGTGGCATTGGTGGTGTGCGTGCTGGTGGCGCGCAAACTCACGCGAGACGGTGCGGCGGCCGAGGCCGCGGGGGTGACCGACGAGGACGGCAGGGTGGTTGCGGAAACCACAGAACCGGAGACCGAGCTGCAAAAGGAAGTGATGGTGGATGGCATCCGCATCACGGGGATGAGCCGCGACGAGGCCAGGGCAGCGATACTTGCGGGATATGGATGGGGGATGCAGCTGGTGGTTGGGGCCCCCGCGGTGTCGTACCCCGTGGAGAACCTCATCGAAAACAAAGTGAACCCTCTCCTGGACGAGATATTCACGGGCGACAAGCCCAAGGAATCATACGCATTGGACACATCCGGCCTGGAAGCGTTCGTGGACGCGGAGGTGGCCAGACTGGCCGAGCTGGTGGATGTGCCGGCCCAAAACGGCGCGTTGTCGGGGTTTGACAAGGATAGCGGGAGTTTCATATATTCCCCGGAGTCATCAGGCTACCTGCTGGACCAGGCCAAGCTGATATCTGACATGAAAGCCGCCATCGCGGCCAAGAATTTCAAGGCTGCCCTCACGGGGAGGACCTATGCGGTGGAGCCCGAGCTGACCATGGCCCAGGTGAAGGAATTGTACAAAGTGATCGGCTCCTTTACCACGAAAACCACGGCCAACCCAGCCCGCAACACCAACATCCAGATCGCCTGCGCGGCGCTGGACGGGCTGGTGCTAAAACCCGACGAGGAGTTCTCATTTAACAAGACCACGGGCAACCGGACGGAGGACAAGGGGTACCGCCCCGCGGGGGCCTATGTGAACGGCGTACTGGTGGAGGAGCCCGGCGGCGGCGTGTGCCAGGTTTCGTCCACGCTGTACAATGCCGTGGTGTATGCGGGGCTCAAGACCGTGGAGCGCCATGCCCACAGCTATGAGCCCAGCTACGTGACCCCCGGGGAGGACGCCATGGTGAGCTACGACGGGTATGCCGGACCGGATATGAAGTTCACCAACCAGACCAAGGACACCATCGCCATCCGCGCGAAGTACGAAAACCAGACGCTCACCATGTCCATCATCGGGATCCCGGTGCTGGAGTCAGGGGTGACGCTCAAGATGCGTTCCGAGAAAGTGGAGGAGTACCCGCCGCCGGAGCCCACATATGAAGAGGACCAATCCCTTGAGCTCGACGTGGAAGTGGAAAAGGTCAAGGCGATCCCGGGGAGCAAATGGGTCACGAACCTGGTCACGTACAAGGACGGCGAGGTGGTGACCGACGAGTTTTTCCACAACAGCACGTACCTGGGCAAGCCCGCCACCATACTGCGCAACACCTCCGGCGTGGTCGTGCCCAAGGAAACCGAGTCGGAGTCCACATTGGAGGGGGATACGGCGCCTGAGGGGATGACCGACCAGGACGGGCAGGGGCAGGACGGCCCGGATGACGACGACTATCCCGGCAGGTTCCCGGATGAGACGGGGGGCGGCCAGGGGCAGGGGAGTACCGGCGGGTCATCGGGCAATGCCACAGCGCCGGCACAGACCACCTCTGCGGGCGGCGCTACGACCTCTGCGGGCGGTGGTACGACGTCTGCGGGCGGGCCCCAGACCACACAGCCGAGCGCCACGCAGCCTACCAGCCCCGGCGGGAAACCGGAACAAACGACTGCGGCCGATGGGGGGCCTGCCGGTCCTGCGGGTTCCGGCACACAGCCGTCCACCACTGCGGCCGCGGTGGTGGCCCCGCCCGGTGCGGTGGTGACGCCCACAACGCCTGTCATACCGGGGAGCCCGGGTTCGGGCGGCTCCGGGTCGGATGGAGGCGGGGGCAGCGAACCCGGCAGCGACGGCCCGCCCGGGTGATGCCCGTGACGCCGGTTCCCGCATGGGCGAGCTTCACCGACTCCGGTGTGCCGCACGCCAGGTGAAGACCGTGGCGCCGGTTCCCGCATGGGTGGGCGTCACTGACATCGGTGTGCAGCCCTCACCCTTCTATCCCGTACTTCTTCATGCGCTTGTAGAGGGTGGTACGGGAGACGCCCAGTTCATTCGCCGCGGAGGTTTTGTTGCCCCCGTGCCTTTGCAGCAGTGATTCCAGCTCTGACTGCTTTTCCCAAAACGTCCCTTTCACAGGGGCGTTTTTTGTGTCCGGTTCCGTCAGTGGCGGCGGACCGGGTGGCTGCAGGCGGGCGTACTGGGGCGAGTGGGGTTTGAAGAAATCGAAATGCGCCATGGTGAGCGTGTCCCCGTAGCAGTTGTTCATGGCGCGTTCGAGGACATTTTGCAGCTGGCGTATGTTCCCCGGCCAGTTATATGACCCAAGGAGTTCCAGGGCGTCGGCGTCGATGCCCACTACCCCCATGTGCAGCAGGCTGTTGAGCTTTTCCACCAGGAACCGCGCGATGGGCCCCACGTCCTCGATGCGCTCACGCAGCGGCGCCACCCGGATGTGGAGCACATTGAGCCGATAATACAGGTCTTCCCTGAAAAGGCCTTTGGTGATGAGGCTTTCCAATGGTTGGTTGGTGGCGGCGATGACCCGCACGTCCACGGGGATGGTGTCCTTGCCGCCGATGCGCTCCAGCTCCCGCTCCTGGAGCACGCGCAGGAACTTCGGCTGCATGGTCAGGGGCAGGCTGTTGATCTCGTCGAAGAAGATGCTGCCGCCCTGGGCCTGCTCGAACTTCCCCTTGTTCCCCCCGCGCTTCGCGCCGGTGAATGCGCCCACGTCGTACCCGAAAAACTCCGATTCCATAAGCTCAGGCGGGATGGCGCTGCAGTTCACCCGGACGAACCGCCCATGGGAGCGGGCGCTCAGCGCATGGATGGAGTGCGCCACCAGCTCTTTGCCCACGCCGGTTTCCCCCTCGATGAGGACCGTGGAGCCGGTGCGGGCGGCGCTTGCGATCTCCTGTTTGAGCCTGCGGGTGGGCAGGCTGTCGCCGATGATGCTGTTTATGCTGTAGTTGGCGCCGTAGAGGTTCTTGATCTGGTCCCTGGCCATGCGCAGTTCCCGGGAGAGCTGGTCGATGCGCCGGGAAAACTGGACGGCCAGCTCCATGGCCGTGAATATGGACCAAATCAGCACGCCGAAGAATTCCCCGTCCTTTTCGATGGGGTAATAGTTCACGATGCCTTTGTGGTCGCCCACGTCGATGACCTGCCCCAGCAGGGGGGCGCGCGTCTCCAGCACCGTCTGCACTTTGCTGTCGTGGAACACCTCCCAGGGGTGGAGACGGGGGAGATCTTCCCGGGTCACGTGTGTCGCGGCGAACCATTGTTTGTTCGCATAGATGTATCTGCCGGTTTTTTCCGTGAGCGCCACGGGGTCGAATTGTTCCAAAACAAGCATCGCCGTTTCCAAGGTAAGGTTTTCCATTTGTTTCCTCGATCCGAACAGAAGACAGTGTGTGCCGGAGGCAGTTTCGTATAGTATATCACTGGGCGGCGGGTTCGTCAAAGGGAGAATGAAGTGGGGGGGTGTAAACCTGGGTGTAAACCTAGGTTTACACCTAATACCCGGTTTGGTTTACACATATGTTTATATAGGTTTACAGGATGGGGGGACGTTGGGGGAAAATGGGGCTGGATGTGACTGGATGGTGCTGGATGGTACTGGATGGGGCTGGATGTGGCTGGATGTGGCTGGATGGTGCTGGATGAAGCTGGATGGGGCTGGATGGGGCTGGATGGGGCAGGATGTGACTGGATGGTGCTGGATGAGGCTAGATGGGGCTGGATGAGGCTAGATGGGGCTGG
>JAISUG010000097.1 GCA_031272185.1 Lachnospiraceae bacterium | reverse complement strand
CGATAGATGAGCAGCCAGTCGGGTTCGATGTGGCACTCCCGATAGCCTGCCCATTCACCTTTGAGGGCGTGGTCTTTGTTCACTGGTTCTAGGGGTATGCCGCAAGCGAGCTTTGCGATGATAACGTCAATCAGCTGCATATTCTTGTTTTGGGACATCACATGCGCATACTGACGTTTGAAACGGGCGGCTCGCTCGATGGAATACTTTGTCGTCATGATTTAAGGTCCTTAAACAGATCGTCGAGGTTGGTGAAACGCTCGGGCAGGGGATCGTCGTCTGAGTCTTTCGGCGCAAACAGCTCAGGCGTATCGATGGCGAACGGTATACTCTTCGTACGGATCGCCTGGTTGATGAAAAGGTTGAACGCAGCCGAGATAGAAAGCCCTAGGCTGTCGAACAGTTCCACCGCCTGCGCTTTCTTTAGGGGGTCAATGCGTACATGGATGTTGGCAGTGTTTGGCATATGGGTTCCTCCCGGATAGAGTTTGCGGCCGCACGGCTCCGGCGCATATGATACACGCGGCCGGTCGCAACCATGAGTGCGGACACAGCTTTTAGTGGATGGGATCAGTATACCACTGTGTGTTGCATTTGTCAACACAAATATATTTCAGAAAGAGGAGGAGTAGCAACATGAAGAAATGTTTGGCAGCGTTTGTGGCGGCTGCGATGACGGTGGGGGTTATGGCCGGTTGCAGCGCACAGGTAAAGGAAAAGCCCACGGAGGCAGCCACGGCCGCGCCCGCCACCACGGCGGCCCCGGCACAGACCCAGGCCCCTGCGGACGGGCAGGCGACCACGGAGGCGCCCACCACCGCGGCGGCGAAAGCGCCCGTGGCGGCGCCCAAGGTGGCGGTGCTCACCAACGTCAGCTACGGCGACGAGGCATGGGCGGACGTCATCGTGGACCAGCTGAACAAGGCCGGTTTCGAGGCGGAGAAGAGCCTGCAGCCGGACACCGCCAGCTGGAGGCAGCAGGTGGAGGCGAAGAATTTCGACCTGGCCATCACATACTGGAACACCGTGACGGGGTCCCCGGACTATGCCCTGCGCAGCGTATGGCACAGCGAAGGCCCGCTGAACCTCTACGGGATCAATGACCCGCATGTGGACGAGCTCATCGAGCTGGCGGCTTCCCAGACGCCGGAAGAGTACGAGAAAACCTATGACGAGCTGGACGAGTACATCGTGGAGGAGATGGCCTACGTCATCCCCATCTACAACTCCCGCAAGACCTTGGCGGCCAACCAGGAGATCATGAAGCCGGAGACGGTGCGCCTGTCCAAATCCCGCTCCATGTGCTGGGAGGAGCTGCGGTTCCAGGACGAGTCCAAAAACGACACAGACCCCTTCATCATGAGCCAGTCTTCCAGGCCCATCACGCCTGTAGACCCGGTGCGCTCCGACGACGGGTCCACGTTCATGCTGAACACGAACCTCTACATACGCATGGTGAACCTGACCGACGACGACCAGATCACCACGGACAGCACATTGTCCAGGGAATACGCCATCGGCGAGAGCGGATCCGACTTCTATTTCCTACTGCGTGACGACGTGTTCTTCGCGGCCGTGAAGGACGGCCATGCCGTGAACACCGGCGAGAGGGTGGGCGCGGAGGATGCCGTCTACTCCATGGACCGCATGATGAACAAGGACAGCGTGCCCGACCACAAGAACTTCAGCAACTTCACGGCCATGGACAAAAACGAGATCGTCACCGACGTGGAGTCCCTGAAAGGCATCGCTTCCAAGGAAGCGGGCAAGAGCGTCTATGACGTGCTCAACGCCAAGTCACTCACGCCCATCCAGTCACTCACCGACGACAAGACGAAAGTGGATCCGTCCGCGGGCACATACCAGGTCGTCCACATGACCACCAAGTACGCGTTCCCCCAGATCCTCAATGTCCTGGCGCACTCTTCCGGCGGCATCGTGAACAAGGCGGTCATCGAGGAGGTGAACAAGAGCTTCATCGAAGACCCGTCTTCCTTTGATGCGGCCAATGACACCCTCTACGGCGCACCGGCCTCCTACACGGATGGCTCCACCTACAACAACAACCTGGTGGTGAGCGGGCCCTACATCCCCATCCGCATGACGGACACGGAAGTGACCTACGAGGCTAACCCCGGCTATATGCCCACCGAGGAGAAGTTTGCGCCCAAAATCAAGAACTTCAAGATGCTCCTGAACCTGGCCAATACCGACGCCCAGCTCAATGCGCTGCGTGACAACCAGATCTACGTGATGTACACCATACCCACGGCGCAGATCGAGAACATCAAGAACGACGGGCGGTTCGTGTTCAAGGAAGTGCCCAGCAACGCCTACAACTACCTGGCGTTCAACTTCAGCGGCAAGTTCGCGGACATCGACCTGCGCAAGGCGGCGCTCTACGCCATCGACCAGGAGCAGATCAGCGCGGTGTTCAACAACCGCCTGATCCCCACCTACGGCCCCGCCACGCCCGTCATGGGCGCGAAGAAGGCCCTGAAAGTGGACCTGGCCAAATCCGCCGAGTACCTCCAGGCCTGGAAAGACAAGCAGTAAGCGTGATACGGACGGCTTGGGACCTGTTGGTTCCAAGCCGTTTTTTGGGTTATATCCCATTGACTGTGTTCGCCGTACAGTGCATTCACACAACGTGACTTCCGGAGGGAAACCCCTATGAAACTGGAAAAATACTATGAGAACCCGCAGATCCTGCACCTAAACTGCGAGGAACCCCGCAGCTACTTCATCCCCTACGCCCCAGACGACGAGCATGGTATAGTTGCGGGTGCGCATGTGCATGTGAGTGCTTGCGGTATCGGCGATGCCCCAGACGACGAGCATGGTATTGGTGCGGGTGCGCTTGTGCATGGGGGCGACTGCGGTTCCGGTTATGCCCCGGGCGACGATCATGGTATTGGTGCGGAAGCGCATGTGCATGGAAGCAACTGCGGTTTCGGTTATGTCACGGATGGTGAGATGTGCGCAAGTTCCAGGGTCCTGGACCTGGGCGGCGGGTGGGATTTTCGGTATTTTCGGTCAGTCGATGAGTTTGAGAAGTATACGTGTTTCCTGCATGACGGATATGCCGTGACTGATTCCGTCAGCGAAAAACTGCCGGCTGCGGCGGCTGGGGAATCGCAGTTGGACGTGCCATCGGCACATGTTTCAATAGACACGGGAACAGATGCGGCACCCCAGGTGGATACCCTGCCGACGGATGCCATGTCAGTGGATGTCATGCCAGTGGATGTCATGCCAGTGGATGCCCTACCGACGGATACCCTGCCGACGGATACCCTGCCGACGGATGCCCTGCCGACGGATGCCCAGCCGGTGAATGTCCAGCCGGTGGATGCCCTGACGGGTTGTGCCCCATATCGGGGCTTCAGCCGCATCCAGGTGCCCGGATGCATCCAGAACCAGGGGTATGACCGCCACCAGTACACGAATGTGGATTACCCGTTCCCATACGACCCGCCATATGTGCCGGACGAGAACCCTGCGTGCCATTATCACAGGGTGTTTGTGCTTTCGGCGGGGGACATGGGGTTTTCCCACTACATCAACTTCGACGGCGTGGACTCCTGCCTGTATCTCTACATCAACCACCGGTTCGTGGGGTACAGCCAGGTGTCCCACTCCGTCAGCGAATGGGACATCACACAGTTCGTGCGTGGGGGGGAAAACCACATCGACGCCGTCGTGCTGAAGTGGTGCGACGGGTCCTACCTGGAAGACCAGGACAAATTCAGGCATACGGGGATCTTCCGGGATGTGTATATCCTGAAACGCCCCAGGGCGCATGTGAGGGATTTCTTCGTGAAGACAGCGCTGGCCCCGGATTACCAGTCGGCTCGTGTGGAGGTGGATCTCGCCTTTCACGCGGACACGCCGCAAAGTAGCTGCACCCTTTATGACGCCCACGGCAAGGAAGTGGCCGGCGCATCCGGCGTGGTGATATGCGAAGGTTCTCCTTTTGTACCCGCGGCAGAGATAACGGCGAAAATGACATTTGACGTAAAGGACATGCGGCTGTGGTCTGCGGAGTCGCCTTACCTCTACACATTGAAACTGGTGGCCGGGGACGAGGTGATCTATCAGAAGGTGGGGTTCCGTGACATCCACGTCAAGGACAGGGTGATCTACATCAACGGGCAGAAGGTCAAGTTCAAGGGTGTGAACCGCCATGACAGCGACCCTGTCACCGGCGCCACCATCAGCGTGGCGCAGGCGCTGACTGACCTGCGGATGATGAAAGCGGCAAACATCAACGCCATCCGCACCAGCCATTACCCCAATGCTCCTTGGTTCCCTCAGCTGGCCGATGAGATGGGTTTCTACCTCATCGCCGAAGCGGACCTGGAATCCCATGGATCCGCGGCGGTCTACGGCGGCTCCCAGGAGGAGACGTTCGGGAACCTGGTGCAGATGGAGATCTTCTCCCAGGCCATCCTGGACCGCAACATAAGAAATGTCCAGCGGGACAAAAACCACCCCTCCGTGATCTTCTGGTCCATGGGGAACGAGGCGGGGTATTCGAAGGCATTCGAGGACACCGGGAGGTGGATCAAGGCATTTGACCCATCCAGGCTGCTGCACTACGAGAGCAGCATCTGGGAGACGGGCGGGCACAAAAACGACGCTTCCATGATCGACGTGTATTCCCGGATGTACCCGTCGGTTGACGTGGTGGAGGATTACCTGGCGCATGGCGACAAACCCATGATCCTGTGCGAGTTCTCCCACGCCATGGGCAACGGCCCCGGCGATTTCGAGGATTACTGGGCGATGGCCTATGCCAATGACGCCTTTGCCGGGGCTTTCGTATGGGAGTGGTGCGACCACGCCGTCTTAGCAGGGATGGCCCCAGGAACGGAACCGGCCAACCCCTGTGGGCAATATCGGGCCGATGCAACCATGCCGGCGGAGGCGGAGCCGTTTTCAGATACAGCGAATCGGTGCGGTCATGGCATCACTGTGCCGGCCCGGCTTTCCGAGTTGCTGCCCAGGCAAAGGGCGATGTACCGCTATGGGGGTGATTCGGGGGAGTTCCCCCATTGCGGGAATTTCTGCGTGGACGGTATGGTGTTCCCCGACAGGAGGCCCCACCCTGCGTATCACGAATACAGGAATGTGCTGCGCCCTGTGCGGGCCAGATTGGTTTCCTTCGTATCGGATGGGGCGCACCTGGTTCGCTGCGTGATCGAGCTGGAAAACAAGCTGGACTTCCTGAACCTGAAGGATGTGCTGGATGTGGAAGCGCACCTTTGCGTGGACGGCGTCAGCTCCGGTGTGGCGCGAATCGCCGCCCCGGATGTGCCGGCACATGGGACAGGGGTTTTTATGGTGGAGTTTCCCGGACTCCTACCGCAAGACCAAGCGACACTGAGCCTTCGGCTGGAGTATGTATCCATCGGTGGGAAAGGATGGATGGGTTACGATAGAATCGGAGCGACTGGCTTCAATG
>JAISUG010000105.1 GCA_031272185.1 Lachnospiraceae bacterium | reverse complement strand
CGGCGTTGTCATCGGTCGACTGCAGCTGCGCTATGCCTCCCATCCGCAAATGGTTTCCTACAAACGGGAATCGGCATAGTGCTCACTGCGCCTCCCTCTTCCGCCTTGCATGGCGGCGAATATCCTCGCGCAGTTACTGCAAATGTTTCCGCTCTCGGGTATAACTGCGCAAATCCCACGTCCTTTTTAGCATATTCTTTTAAGGGTGCATGCATCTCGATGACCTCCTTCGCCGGTGAACTTTTGGAAATCCTGCGCTTTTACGTCGATTATTTTTCCGACGGCCGCAGCCATTTCAGCGCCTAATATCTCACGAACAAGTGTGTTCAACGCTTCACCGGCGACGGCGACATTCGCAAACGTCGCGCTCCATCCGACATTGGAGAAAATCGAAAACGGAACGGAATCATAGAACTCCCGTAGCTTGATTTCTTTAATTTTTTTGTCCGTTGCCATTCTTATTCTCCTGCTGCGTGCTTTTCGTGCAAATAAAAAATTATATCTCTACGGCAATTATACACTATAACAGTTAAAACTGCAATAGAGAACTTTCGACAATTTGTTCGATTTAATTCCCCGCATGGCCCTGTCCTGGAACCCGATGGCCTGTGGTGGGACCGGGGCATGCACCCGACGCAACAATACTATATCAGCGAACACGGGATAAAATAATCCCGGGAGTCAATCGGCAGCACCTCCCCCATCATGCAAACAATCCCGCCGCCGCCACGCTCCAACGTGGTTTTGTCGAGAACTGCGAATTTTTTGACATCACGCCCGTCAGGGTTGGCAGATTTTTTTATCTCAATGGGGTGGATAAACCTCTTCCCTTCGATGATCAGGTCTATTTCCTTCGCATTTTGGTCGCGGTAATAGCTCATAGCGACTCTATTCGATGAGTATGCATAGTTTTTATAAAGCTCGGTTATCACAAAATTCTCGAAGTAATGGCCGCTCCCAGGACCATTCATCAATGTTTCCGCACTCGGCCACATAGAGAGGTGTGCCGCAAGACCCGAATCGAAAAAGTAGAGTTTCGGGGTCTTCGCCAATCGCTGCAAGGCATTGTTGGAAAAAGGTTCCAGCAGATATATGACGCCCATGCCCTGCAATAGCTTTGTCCACTCCCTGGCCGTGGACTGCGCTATCTCCGCCGCATCAGAAAGCGTTTTGTAATTGAGCTGTTGCCCGATGAGGGCCGCTGCGGCCCCAAGGAATTTCGCGAACCGTACCGAGTCAGTGATCCCGCCCAGTTCCGTCGCATCCCGCAACAGGTAAGTGTTCACATAAGAAGTGAAGTAGTCTTCCCTCTGCTCCCGGTCCGCACCGATTGTTTGGGGCATGCCGCCGCGCCATATATAGTCGTAAACCTCCACGATGTCTGTCTTCGGTGCAATCAGCTGGCGGCTCTTGAGGGCATCAAGGGATATATCAAACTCGTCATCGTAGTGTACCCCGGATAATTCCCTCTTGGACAGACTATAAAGCTCCAGTATGCCCATTCTCCCGGCGAGAGATTCCCGGACATTTTTCATCATTTGGAATTGCTGTGAACCGGTCAGCCAGAACAGCCCGGTCTCATCCGTGGAATCGCAGAGGATCTTGATTCGCGGGAACAGCTCAGGCGCATACTGCACTTCGTCGATTGTCACCGGCGGTTTGTACATCTGGAAAAACAGCTCCGGGTCACGCTTTGCCAGGTCCCGCGCCCCTAAGTCGTCCAATGTGACATAGGTGCGGCTTTGCCCCTCAGCCAGATGGCGCAGCATGGTGGTCTTGCCGACCTGCCTTGCCCCCGTCACCAGAACCGCTTTGAAAAATGAACTGGCTTTCCAAAACTTGCGCTCCAAATCGCGCTTAAAATAACCCATGGCCCACCCCAGTTTTTTAAGATAATCTATCCTCAATCGTATTTTATCTTAGTTTTCCCGCACTGTCAAGTCCATTCCGGCGACATCAGACGCTCAAAGTCGGCCCGGAACGATGCTGCTATCCGAAACCCATGGTGGCATTCCACCACGGTTTTTCCGCCACAGAGGCATTTGGCGCCACCATGGAGAAAAAAGCAGAACACGTGACCGACCCGTGCTTGACTGCCGCATCATGCGCATTTGGCGCTGCGGAGAAAAAAGTAGAACCGCCGCAAATGGCGATTCTACGTTGCTTTCTGGCGGAGACGGTGGGATTCGAACCCACGTGCCCTTGCGGGCAACTCGATTTCGAGTCGAGCTCGTTATGACCGCTTCGATACGTCTCCGTATTCAATTTCGCCGACCCGTTACATGATTCCGAGTCAGCCCCGTTTGACCGCTTTGATACGCCTCCGGATTTCAAATGATGGCCGTCGGCGGTCACTGTCCTGCACCGATGTCATCGGTGGCTTTGCGACAGATCGAATACATTGCTTCACCCCGGCCATCAACCTCGTACAATATATCACGCCATCGGCATGTTGGCAAGCGGTTTTTGCAAGCGGTTTTTGCAAGTAGTTTTTGCAAGTGGTTTTTATGTCAAACCGCCTGACAATCGTTACCACTCACACGTTATCGCAAGCCGCCGTGGGCGCTACCACACATGCGTCATCGCAAGCCGCCGTGGGCGTTACCACACATGCGTCATCGCAAGCCGCTGTGGGCGTTACCACACATGCGTCATCGCGATCCGCCCCATGGCGCCGCGGCAATCCATATCAAACATGCACCCATAACTACCCCTGCCGCACGTCCGCCTCGTCGAACTTGTCGCCGCACTGTGGGCAGAACTTCGGCGGGTGCGCCGGGTCATCCGGCTCCCAGCCGCATTTGTCGCAGCGGTACAGCAGGGCCCCTGCAGGTTTCGGCTGCCCGCAGTTGTAGCAGAACTTCCCTTTGTTCAGTGTGCCGCAAGAGCACGTCCAGCCTACCTCCGCCCCGGCAGTGCCCTGCGCCCCGGCCTGCGCATACTGCCCTGTCTGGCCAGGCCCCGCAGTACCCTGCGTGGGCGCGCCAGGTTGAACCGCGCCGCCCGCACCCTGCTGCCCCGGCGCCCCCGAAACGCCTTGCGCATACTGCCCCTGCTGCCCCGGCCCACCCGGTCCCGCCTGCACATACTGCCCCTGCTGCCCTTGCCCCATGGCGAAGAGCTGCTGGGCATTCATCCCGCCGGCCTGGGCGGCCATGTTCATGCCCATGAACCCGGCCATGGCCCCACCGGCATTGGCCGCCGCGGCGCGCATGGCATCCGCCTGGGCCCCCACCAGCGTGGCCGCGGCCATGTTGGGGTTGCGCATGACGGCGCTCTTTTGGAGCTCCTTGATCATGTCCTCGTCTTCTTTGGGCGCGGTGATGGAGTTGATGCCCATCACCGTGACCACTATGCCCCGGCGCTCCTGCCAGGTGGGGTTGAGCACCTCATTCACCGCCGCAGCCAACTCCGTGGTATGCCCCGGAAGCGCGCTGTAGCGGATCCCCAATGCGGAGATCTTAGCGAAGGCCGGCTGCAATGCAGTGAGCAGCTCGCTGCGCAGCTGACTGTCGATGGTTTCCCGCCGGTAATCCCCGGTGAAGTTGGCGCACACATTGGCGTAAAACAGCACGGGGTTCACTATGCGGTAGGCGAACTCGCCGTTGCACCGCACGGATATGTCGATGTCCAGGCCGATGTTCTGATCCACCACCCTAAACGGCACCGGGTTCGGGGTGCCATATTTGTTTCCAAATATTTCTTTCGTGTTGATATAATACACCCGCTGGTCCTTGGGCGGCTCCCCGCCGAAAGCGAAGCGTTTCCCCAACTCCGCGAACGCTTTCCTGATGGCAGCGCCGAAGTCCTGGTCGCCGCCGCTTACCCCCGAAAAAATGCTGGGTTCCGTGGATGCGTCGTAGCGGAACTCCCCGGGCACGGCGCACACCTCCGCCACCTTGCCCTGGTCCACGATAAGCATGCACTGCCCGTCCGCGACCGCGATCACCGACCCGCTGGAGATGATGTTGTCGCTGCCTTTGGTATTGGACGACCGACCGCCCGCACGCTTCTTGCCTTTCGTGGCCAGCACCTCCGGGGGCAATGCGTCACAGTAAAAGTATTCCAGCCATTGGTCCGCCAGCACGCCGCCGGCCGCACCCACTGCCGCCTGCAAAAGTCCCATGTTAACCCTCCGTCATCCCAAACATCAATCCTGTATATCCCTAAGCAGCGCCTCCGACACCAACTCCACGTCCGCGCCGTTACGCACCGCATCCCTGCCCTTGCCGGTGGCGTCCTTCAGGTCCTTCTCGTACTCCTCCATCATGGCAGACACATTGTCCACATTGGGCGTGTACAGGAAGAGGTACTCCTGGTACATCTTGCGCACCGTGGCGTACAGCTCGTCGTACACATCATCCCCGGGCGCCTGGTCCGCCGCCGCCACCGCCACCATCTCCTGGAAAGCCGCATTGGTCACGGGCAGGTACCCGCTACCCGACACGAACCGCTTGTTCTGCTCCGGCTGGGTGAACCATTTGAGGAACAATGCCGCCGCCTGCTCCCTGCGGTCGCTGGTTTTGGCCACCGCTATCCCTGCGCCACGCTGGAGCGCCATCTGCTTGCCGCCGAACATGACGAACACCGGGTATGGCAGCACGTCGTACTCCACCTCTTCCGTCTGGCCGTCCGGGTATGTCACCGTATGGCTGTAATACCGCACGCTGGCCGTGGATGCGATGGAGCACACCACATCCCCCTGGTTGGCCAGTGCGCTGGAAAATGTGTCCACCACCGCGAATTCGCCCCGAAGCCCCGGCGGCATCGCGAACTCCCAGATCCTGCGGTACAGGTCCCCGTCCTTGTGGATCCCGGTGTCATCCACGAAATCATAGCCTTGCTGGGCGAACCCCACCAATGTCACGGTGAACCAGGAGTCGCAGGAGAAAAACGCTTTCCCGTCGCCCTCCACCTCCGGCGTCTGGGCGTCCGTCCATTCGTAATACATCTCGGCGGCATCCGCAATCCCCCTGAACGTGGACAGGTTGTCCAGCCCCACCCCAGTAGCGGCAGAGAAGCGGTCGAACAATGTGCGGTTCACATAAAGCACTTCCGTGGATTTGGCCACCGGGAACACGTACAGTTTCCCGTCCTGGAGCCGCCCCTCCTCGATGTAGGAATCCTGGTACGCCTCCAGTTCCTTGGCGTCGAAACGCCCGTCCAGTGTGGCCAGCAGCCCCGCATCGGCCAATGTCATGGCCATCTTCGGGTAGACCGTCATAAGGTCCGGGATGTCCGGCAGCGCCCGGTCCTGGGCAGCCAGCTCCGTCAGCTTTTCGCTGAGGGTGGTGGACGTGCCTTCATATGTGACGCTCACCGACACCCCGTTTTCCTTGCCCACGGTTTCGTTGAACTGGGCGATGAGCTCGTCCAGGGTGGACTTCATCTGCCCGCTGTAGTTGTGCCACATGGTCAGTTCCACGGTCTTTAATGCGCCCGCCTCCACCTTGCCGCGGCAACCCGTCAAAAAAACGCCTGCAAATGCCAACGCCGCGAAACCCAAAACCCTGCCCGTCGCGGCCAATCCCTGTCTTTTCATACGAGAACTTTCGACTCCTCTCGGGCTTTCCTTTTTGCTTTCGTCAAACCACCTGCGCGGCTCAACACGCCGCAACGACTCGTCTCACTTACATTCTACAGTATATTGGAAAATTGTCAACAATATCTCTGACATCCCGGCCGGGGCCGCCCAGCCTACAACTCCGTGAACTGCCGCACGCACCCCGGTCCGCCGGTTCCGGCCGCAAGCCTGTAGTCACTGTAGCCTCGCCTAAGCGTGCCGCAGGTACACTCTCTTTGCTTTCAGGGATAACCCCTGCAGGCCCCCCTACAACTCCGTGAACTGCCGCACGCACTCCAGTCCGCTTAGGCGATCCAGCACGTCCTTGTGCTGGCCGGGCCTGGGCAGTTCCAGCATCAGCAGCATCAGGATGCCGCCGTTTTTCGCCTTGCCCTTGGTCATCTCGATGCTCTTGATCTTTACGCCCCACTCGCCGCACTGGTGTTTGAACGCATCAATGTCAGCCACCGACCCGAACGTCGCCATCAGCCGGATGAAGCGGTTGTTCAGCGCCACCCAGTCGTCTATCTTCTGGAACACGAACATGATGAGGAACACGGCCACGCCCCCCACCACGGCCCCCTCATAGAAACCGCTGCCGATGGCCAGCCCCAGGCAAGCCACTGTCCACAGGCTCGCCGCCGTGGTCAGGCCCTTCACCTGGGACCGGGACGTGACGATGATGGTGCCCGCACCCAGGAAACCGATGCCGCTGATGACCTGCGCACCCAGCCTGGTGGGGTCCCCGGACCCGACGATCTTCAGGATGTACTGGTTCGTCATCATCACCATGGCCGCCCCAAGGCACACGATGATATACGTGCGGAACCCCGCCGGGTGGCGCTTCATCTCCCGCTCCACCCCCAAAAGCCCGCCGATCAGGACCGCCAGCAACACCCGCAGCACTATGGCTGCCCAGCCTATCCCCCTCCAATCAATGCTTTGCAAAAAATCCATTGCGCCCCCCCTTGCGTTAAACCCCCTCCGTCAAACCGGTGTAACTCCCCACGCAAGTCAATCATCCGCCCCCATGCGCCCGTCCACTGTCGGCCATGGTGTCGCCGTTCTGTGCGCACAGCACGCAAGCCAACTGTCCGCCCCATGCGTCTGTCCACTGTCAGCCATGGTGTCGCCGTACTGTGCGCACAGCACGCAAGCCAACCGTCCGCCCCATGCGTCTGTCCACCTCGCCGTACACATCTGCCAAAAACCGGGAAGCCCACCCGCCCGACCTGCTGTGCGCCGCATCATTCGTCCCAGTTGTGGTACACCGCCTGCACGTCGTCGTCTTCGTCCAGCAGGTCTATGAGCTTGTTCATTTTTTTGAGTGACTCGTCGTCGCCCAGCTCCACCCAGGTCTGGGGCAGCATGGTGACCTCCGCTCCCGCCATGGGGATCTTCGCCTTTTCCAAGGCCTCCCGCACGTCTGAGAAGGCATCCGGGTCCGTGAGCACCTCGTAGCTGTCCTCTTCTTCGGAGAAATCCTCCGCGCCCGCGTCCAGGGCCACCATCATCAGCTCGTCAGCGTCCAGGTCACATTCTTCCTTGTCAATGATTATCTGCCCTTTGCGGTCGAACAGGTACGACACGCACCCCGGCGTGCCCACGTTGCCCCCGCCTTTGGTGAATGCGTTGCGCACATTGGCCGCGGTGCGGTTTTTGTTGTCCGTCAGCGCGTCCACGATGATCGCCACCCCCCCGGGTCCGTACCCCTCGTAGGTGATGACCTCATAGTTCACCGCGGATGCGTCCCCCGCCGCTTTCTTGATCCCGCGGTCGATGGTGTCGTTGGGCATGTTGTTGGCCTTGGCCTTGGCGATGACGTCCCGCAGCTTGCTGTTGTTAGCGGGATCCGCCCCCCCCTCTTTGACAGCCACGGCGATCTCGCGCCCCAGCACCGTGAAGATCTTCCCCCGCGCCGAGTCATTCCGTTCCTTTTTGTGCTTGATATTAGCAAATTTTGAGTGTCCTGACATAACAACCCCCTCGTTCCATTTGTAATCGTAAAGTCATTTTAACATGGTTTCAATGGTTTGGCAAGGGGTGCAGCGCCGCCCGCACAACCATCTCGCAATCATCTTGCCATTCACTCGTCACCCAGAACCCATCATCAACCCGGTCCTGGCGGTGCCGTGGCTGCGAATCGGCCGCCTACACATCCGCTTCCACCTGAGCCTCCCCCAGCAAGCCTACGGCGCCGCCGATGGAAATCCTCTTTATCCCGGTCCCCCCGTGACGGGTAACCCCGGGACGGGTCCCGCCGGGATCTTTCTCGATGGTTGCGCCGATGGTCCCCCCGGGTTGGTCAAACTCATAGCGAAATGTGTCCCCGGTTTCATGCTGCGCCAGGTACGCCGCACATGCACTGCTGCCGGAAGCGCAACTGCTTTCGTACACCAGGGAGTCGGTGTCCCGCACATAAACAACCGGCGTGAGTGCGTACAAACGCACCGCACCGGCCAAACAACCCGCTGCCTCGTCTAGGAACATCACCCCGCAGGCCGGCAACCCCTGTGCTTTCGCATATGTCACCGCCCGTTCGACCGCTTTTTCCGAGATGGCGCCATCCCGGACGATGAAATGCGCTATCCCGTCAAACTCCACCCTGGCTTCAAACCCCCCATGGGGGACAATGAGCGCCGGGAGCGGCATCTGTGCTTCGGCGAAGCACACCGCCCTCCTCTCGGGGATCGCCACCTTCACATCCATCGCGTGCCCACAACCGCTGATTTCCGCCCGGACGACCGTAGTTGTCCACGTCCCCTGCATTCCCATTTCCTCCAACGCAAGGTACGCATTGTCGCCACTTTGCGTCGTCCGTGTACCAACACCCAGCGACCCATCATTTTCACCCGCGAAGTGTTGCGTTGTTCGCGTTCCCTGCGTTCCCATTTCCTGCAACGCATGGTATAACCCCGCGCAACGTTGCGTTGTTCGCGTTCCCATTTCCTGCAACGCATGGTATAACCCCGCGCAACGCAGCGCATTGCCGCAGAATTCCCCGCCCATCATCTCCAGCCGCACCTGTCCGCCCATCTTCGGCGCGACCAGGAACCCCACCTGCTCGCCCCCCAGCTCTTCCACATCCATCAGCCGCCTGGCCACAGGACCATATTCCCCTGGCGGCACCGGGTCCGTCACGATGAGCGTCCTGTTCCCCGCCGGGTCAAACACCGCCACATGCAGTTCCATCTATTTCCCCTGCCCCTCTTTCACTTCCTTCACTTCCCGCACTTCCTTCACTTCCCGCACTTCCTGCACTTCCTTCACTTCCCGCACTTCCTGCACTTCCTGCACTTCCTTCACTTCCCGCACGTCCTGCCATTCCTTCACTTCCCGCACTTCCTGCACTTCCTGCCATTCCTTCACTTCCCGCACTTCCTGCACTTCCTTCACTGCCTTCACTTCCTGCCATTCCTGCCATTCCTGTCATTCCTGCCATTCCTGCCCTGCTTCCCGTCCCCGCAAATCATTTCACAACCACAACAATCCTTGACATGCGCCGCCCATATATGGTACACTGGCACTTGGCTTGTTGCGCTGGTATGCTGTCATGCTATCATATTACCACACTGGTATAAGAAAGCGCAACCGGAATCAGCGCCACCACCGTCTGCAATAAGGAGGAAAATTATGAAAAAACGTACCATCGCCACCCTGGCCGCGCTGTGCGCCGCCGCCACCCTCTTTGCCGGATGCGGCTCTACCGCCGCAACCACCACCACAGCCGCCCCGGCCCCGGCAGCCGAAACCACAGCCGCCGCTTCTACCGACTGGGACTACATCTCCGGCAAAGGCGAGATGATCATCGGCATCACCTACTATGCCCCCATGAACTACTTGGACGATGACAAAAACCTCGTAGGTTTTGACACCGAGCTGGCCGAGGCGGTCTGCGCCAAACTGGGCGTGAAGCCGGTGTTCCAGGAGATCGAGTGGGGCAGCAAGGAAACCGAGCTGGCGGCCAAAAACATCGACGCCGTGTGGAACGGCATGACCGCCACCGCAGAGCGCGCCCAGAACATGAACCTCTCCCAGAGCTACCTGAAAAACGCGCCCGTGGTCATCGTGCGCGCCGCCGACGTGGAGAAGTACAAGACAGCCGACGACCTGAAAGGCGCCAGCGTGGTGGCCGAGAACGGCTCCATGGCGGCCGAGCTCATCGAGTCGGACGACTTCTTCGCCCAGGGCTCCCACACATTGGTGGACACCCAGGTCAAGACATTCCTGGAACTCAAGGCCGGCACCGCTGACGTGGTCATCGGCGACTATGTGGCCGCCATCGGTTCCATCGGCGAGGGCACGGATTTCGCGGACCTGGTGGTCTCCCCGTACAAGACATTCGAGGGCGAGACCTACGCCATCGCTTTCCGCAAAGGCGACGACAGCGTGACCAGCCGGGTCAATGCCATCCTGGACGAGCTCACCCAGGACGGCACCGTCGAGACCATCGCCAAGAAATACAAACTGGAGTCCCAGATCATCACGAAGTAATGACAAGCGGAGGTCCCGCAGCATGCTGGTCAAAGTCACACTGGAGCTCCTGGCGGGTTTCCGGTACAACCTCATCGTCTTCTTCGCCACGTTGGTGTTCGCCATCCCCCTGGGGATGGTGATCACCTTTGGCGAGATGTCACCCATACGCCCCATACGGGCGTTTTTCCGTCTGGCCGTGTGGCTGATCCGGGGTATGCCCCTGATGCTCCAGCTCTTCATCGTGCTCTATGTGCCCGGCCTGGTGTTCGGCATGCCATTCCGCCAGCGGCTCACCGCCGCGCTCATCGCATTTTCCGTCAACTATGCGGCGTATTTCGCCGAGATATACCGGGGCGCCATCGAGAGCATCCCCCCGGGGCAGTGGGAAGCGGGCAAGGTGCTGGGCCTTTCCCGTAGCAAAGTGTTCTTCCATATCATCCTGTTCCAGGTGGTCAGGCGCAGCCTCCCCGCGCTGGGCAACGAATTCATCACGCTGGTCAAAGACACCTCCCTGGCACGGGTCATCGCCGTCCCGGAGATGCTCATGAAAGCCACGGAGTTCACCATGAAAGGCCTGATATGGCCCCTGTTCTACAGCGGGCTGTTCTACCTGGTGGCCACCGCGGCGCTGGAAGTGCTCTTCAAACGGCTGGAAAGGCGCTTCGCCCACGGGTAAAGCTGTGGGGCATTCATGCGCCGTCGATGATGCCTGATGGGGGACCGGGCGCACTGCCCGGTGGTTACAGCATCTGCAGCAGTTGGCTCTGGGGCGCACTGCCCGGCGGGCACAGCATCTGCAGCAGTTGGCTCTGGGGCGCACGGCTTGACTTGGCGGCGCGCATACGGCGCTTCAGCACCGCCATAGATATTGCCCCGCCAACCAAACGATGCGCGTTCGACATTGGACTCAACTTTGCGCAAAGCTAAGTTGGCACTGCAGCACTGCAGCACCGCCGCTCCGGAAGAAAGGACCTCTCCATGCTGGAAGTGAAAGACCTCTGCAAATCATTCAAAAACATATACGCGGTGGACCACGTGAACTTCACCCTGGACAGGGGTGAGACTTTGGTCATCATCGGCCAGTCCGGCAGCGGAAAGACCACCCTCCTGCGTATGCTCAATGGCCTTGAGACTCCCACTTCCGGCGAGATCTCCGGGGGCACGTTCGGCCTGGTCTTCCAGGACTTCAACCTCTTCCCCCAGTACACCGCCCTGGGAAACCTCATGCTGGCGCCGCGCCTCCTGCGCAGGGACTATCGCAAGGTCGGCACATCCGAAACTTCGTCGCCGGCCGTTTCGTCAGACCGCAATTCACCAGGCTCCTCACGCACTGACCCCCTGGGCATCGAGGCATACGCCAGGCAGCTTCTGGAAAAGGTGGGCCTGGGCGCCAAGGCCGACGACTACCCTGACGAACTCTCGGGCGGCCAGAAACAGCGGGTGGCCATCGCACGGGCGCTCATGCTGGGTCCCGACGTGCTGTGCTTCGACGAACCCACATCCGCGCTGGACCCCCAGACCACCTCCGAGATGGTGGAGATCCTCCGCCAGCTAAAAAAGGAACAGGCCATGATCATCGTCACCCACAACATGGACGTCTGCGCCGAGCTCGCCGACAAAAAAGCCGTCATGCAAGACGGCCGGCTGTCATTCGACACCATCATAGCATAGCGATCTCACCATAGCATAGCGATCTCACCATGGCATAGCGAACCCATCATCGGCTTCCCCCCATACGAAAATTCCGGTTCTACTCCCGTTTTCGTTGAAAAGGGATATTCAGAACGGCCTGGGAACAGCCAGCTCCAGCTTTCCAGCGACAAGATAAATCATGTCAGAATACCCTCGAACGTATGAAAGCCTCTCGCTTTGCGTTTGGCTGCCTGAACCATGCTGTTGATTCCCTCGCAGATGGCATTGGTAATACGGTTTTTGAAGTAGGCATAGAAATCATCAAGCCCCGCCACAATGCGGTACGCCCGCCCGGTCTGCGGATACCGCTTGGACATTTCACCTTCCCATGCGCGTATACGCACAGATAGTGATGAAAGAAGTGGGACGGTTTTTTCACACGACTGCCCCTTTCCATGTGCGAAAGTTGAGTAACTTAATGGCAACAGCACAAAAAGCTCGGATGGTATGCGGTGTGTCAATAACTTTTGAAAATGTCACCCCTCAGGCGAGTTAATTATCTCTTGAAAATGTCACCCCCTAGTGGCTTAACCGACAAGTCTGTGTGTGGGTTACCAGGGTCAATGGCGAGG
>JAISUG010000068.1 GCA_031272185.1 Lachnospiraceae bacterium | reverse complement strand
CTGACAACCTCACCTACCAGCTTCAGCCTCCGGGAAACGCCATGGCATGTGCAGCGCGTTTGCCATGTTCTTCATCCATGTCAGTGACGATGTACTCTCCGCCGGGCACGCATGGCAGGCGTGGCACATTTGCTATAACTCTCATGTCCCCTTGGCCGCCAGGGCCAGCTGGCGCATCTCCTGTGCGTTTTCCAGCACCGCCGGGGTGATCTTCGCCCCCCCCAGGAGCCTGGCCAGCTCCTCCACGCTTTGCTCCCCCGTCAGGCGCCGTACCCTTGTGTGGGCAGTCCCGCCAGCCACTTCTTTGCTGATCTCGAAATGCGCATCCCCCATGGCTGCGATCTGCGGCAGGTGGGTGATGCATATGACCTGGCGGCGCTTCCCTATCTGCGCCAGCTGCTCCGATACTTTCTGTGCGGTGCGGCCGCTGATGCCCGCATCGATCTCGTCGAAAATCAGGGTTTCCACGGCATCGGCGTCTGCCAGCACCGTCTTGATGGCCAGCATCATGCGCGAGAGCTCCCCGCCGCTGGCCACCTCCCCCAGTGGGCGCACCGGCTCGCCGGGGTTGAGCGAAACCAAAAACTCTGTCTCGTCGTACCCTGCGGGCCCATATCCGGCCGCCCTGCGAAACTCCATGGTGCACCGCACTTCCTGGAAATTCAGTTCCCCCAGCTTTTCGGATATCAACACCACCAGTCTGTCCGCGGCGTCCCTGCGCATGGCGGACAGCGCCAAACTGGCTTCTTCCAGCTTGCCCTTGGCTTTTTCCAGCTCCGCCTGGGTCTCGGCGAGCGCCTCCTCGTAGTTTTCCAGTTCAGACAGCCGTGCCTTGCGCCGGGAGAGGCCCTCCGCGATCTTCTCGTACGTCTGCCCATACTTGGCCTGCATCGCACCGATGACGCCCAGACGCTCTTGCACCCAGGCGAAAGTGCCCTCGTCCATGTCCATGCTGCCCAGGTAGGAGGCAATGGCATGACTGGCATCATCCAATATGCCCTCGGCGTCACAAAGCTGCCGGGAAATATCTTCCAGCGCCACGTCGTAACCGGCTACCTCCGACAGCGAGCGCACCGCCTGCCCCACGCCGGATTCCTCCACCATGCGGTGGGCGTTAGAGAGCGCTTCGGCTATTTTCTGGGCATTGGCCAGCACCCTGCGGCGGGCTTCCAGCTCCTCTTCCTCCCCGTCTTTCAGGCCGGCGGCCTCTATTTCCTCCACTTCGAACTGCAAAAATGCCGCCTCCCGGAGCCTGGCATCCCCGTCCAGGGAAAACCCCCGCATCTTTTCCAGGAGTTTCTCATATGTGCGGTAGCACGCCCCCACTTCTTCCCGTAGCGGGATCGCCGCATTGCCCAGGAAAGCATCCAGGATCTCCAGGTGTTTTTCTTTGTACAGCAGCGACTGGTGTTCGTGCTGGCCGTGGATGTCTATGAGCAAATCCGTGATCGTGCGCAAACGGCCGGCAGTGACGGTTTCGTCGTTTACCTTGCTCACGGAGCGCCCCTGGAGCAGTTTCCGGGAAATGATCACCAGCCCATCCCCGTCCGGCTCCACCCCCGCTTCACGCAGCGCATGCTTGCATGCCTCTCCCTCCACGCAAAACACCAGCTCCACCAACGCATGGTCGGCGCCTGACCTGATCACGTCGCCTTTGAGTTTCTGTCCCAATGCGATGCTCACCGAACCTATCAGTATGGATTTCCCGGCGCCCGTCTCACCCGTGAGTATGTTCAGCCCATCGGAAAACTCGATATCGGCCTCGTCGATCAAAGCGAAATTCTTCACATGCAGTGAAAGCAGCATGGCACTCCCTTTCTAATGCGGGCATCGCCCATGCGTCGTTTGCGACGCTCAAGTGCCGTCAGAGGCACTTGGCAACCAACGAGCGGGCGATATCCTGCTATGGATATGCGTGTTTGGTCTTGTCAAACACGCCGGTAAATCTCACTACGCTTGGCGTAGCTGTGCGACGCTGGGCAAAACGATGAGCCCGCATCAACTCACCCGTCCAGCAGCTTGCGTATCTTGCCCATCAACAGGTTAGTCTCCCCCACTGTCCGCAACACGCACATGATGGTGTCGTCGCCGGCGATGCACCCCACCACCTCGGGGAACTTCATGGCATCCAGGGCGGCCGCCACGGCCATGGCCATGCCGGTCAGCGTCTTGATGACTAGTATGTTCTGGGCCATGTCCATGGACGTAAAACCCTCTTGGAGCACCCGGACGAACCGTTCGTTCAATGCCGCTCGCGCCGCATCGGTCTCATCGGCTATGGCGCTATAGCGCTGCCTGGCGCCGGACGTGGCCGTCTTGGTCAGTTTCAGCTCACGCATATCCCTCGAGACAGTGGCCTGGGTCACCAAAAAACCCTCCCGCTTCAGGTGTACCGCCAGCTCCTCCTGGGTCTCGATCTCATATTTGCCGACCAGCTCCACGATCTTGCTGTGCCGTTCGTATTTGGACATCCGTCACCTCGCGCATTCCCCTGCGACCATTCCCATGCAACCGCTCTCCCGCAACCATCCCCCCACAATCGTTCCCCGTAACCGCTCTCCCGTGACCATCCTCCGCAACCATCCCCCTACAATCGTTCCCCGTAACCATCCTCCGCAACCGCCCTCCCGCAACCATCCCTCGCGAACGCTCATTCTGCGAACGCTCATTCTGCGGGCGCCATCACTTATGACCGAACACATCTGCTGCCGCCATCACTTTATACCCCGTTCATTTTGTTGCGCAGGTTCTCAAAGAAAGAAATCTGTTTCAGCTGGACCATCACTGCGGCGTTGGGGGATTTGTAGATCTCCACCCGGTCACCCGGCGCAAGTGCGCAATGCGTGTCCCCGTCAAACACCACTGCCTGGCCTTTCTTTTCCTTCGCCCCAGCCGATTTCGCCACGGTGAGCGCCGAAGCACCGGATTTCGAAACCATGCTTGCGGGGTTCGAAACACAGTCCCCACATCCGGCAGTGGTCGCGGCAGTTCCTTTCACAATGTCGTCCCCCAGCATCTCCACTTGTATCCGGCTCGTATCCGACAGCACGATGCTGCGCATGTTAAGGGTGTGCGGGCAAATGGGTGTCACCAATATGAGCCCCGCAGAGGGCTCAACGATCGGGCCGCCCGCAGACAGGTTATAAGCTGTGGATCCGGTGGGCGTGGACATCAGCACCCCGTCCGCCGCATAGTCCGTGAACCACTCGCCATCCACATATATACGGAACCGCAGCACCTTCATAAGCTGCTTCCGCACGATAGCGATTTCATTTAGTGCCACATCCGAAAAAATCTTCTCCCCGCCCTGAAGCACGTCGCCCCGCAGCATCATGCGGTGTTCCAAGCGGAAATTTCCGGAAACCAGATCCGACACCATGCGCTCCATGTCCTCTTCCCGGCCCACCTGGGTCAGATACCCCAGGTGTCCCAAGTTCACGCCCACTATCGGGACCGAGGCGAGATCCCGCGCCATACTGTGCGCCGCGCGAATCAACGTGCCGTCGCCGCCCAGCGTGATGACGCACTCCACGCCCTCCGGGATCCGCCCATCCTCCCGCGCCTTTTGCACCGCGCAGCCCCTGCTTTCCAGAAGTGCGCACAGCTTCTCGGCGGTTTGCCGCACCCCCTGCTTTTTCAGGTTCAAAATCAAACAGAATCTGTCCAATCACCGCTCCGATCATTCGTACCCAGGGAATACCATCGCTCCACTAACTAAACAATGCGCATTCGACATTGGTCTCAACTTTGCGCAAGGTTTAGTCGGCGGAACAATGCAACATATCAATCATAATCTATCCGTGCATACTTGTCAAGGATTCCTGCCATCCCTTGCCATCCCCGCCATCTGGACACGGCAAACCCGGATCGCTTCCTGGAGATGCCTTGCCATCCCTTCCATCCCCAACCGAGACACTGTTACATGTTGCCCTCTTCTTCCTCTTACTTACGCTCCATGAACCACTTGGAGACACCCTGGTCCTCCTCCAGGTACATATATGCCTCACGGTTGCGAACCTTTACGGTGTAGCGCACACCTGCGCCGCCGGCCTTGAGGGATGCGGCGTTGCGGACATCCGTGACCCCGTCTACCTCGTACTCCCTCCCGTCTTCCCACACGAAAGAGTGGGGGATCAGTTTCCCGTCCCTGGTACGGGTCTCGTTCACATCCACGTATACCTTGTGGTCGCTGTCCATATAAGCCCTGTAGTCAATCGGATCCACCGCCATGATGTCGACCTCCACACATATCCCAAACGGGCCGCACGCAATGCGCGTTTTCGCGCAGCCCCTGTATCAGCCCCGCACCAGTCCCCGCAAAGCTTGCGGTTTCGCCGGGGCGCCGCAACACGGCAACCTCCCGCAGGCATTCGCCCAGGGCGACATGGGTACCAAATCTACAACTTCGCCGGGGCGCCACAACACGGCAAACCCTGTCGGCAGCGGCGGACACCCCTACAGGATTTACAACTTCGCCGGGACATCATACCCGACCGGGTGTATGGTGTGCTCGGCTTTCGCATCCAGCCGACCCAGCTTACTGTCCGTCATGAGCAACGCCCGGCTCACGGAGAAATGCCCGAACCTGTGCCGTATGCCGTCGACGACGAACTCCATCTGCTCGAGCTTTTCCCGCCGCCCCGCATCCCGGAACAGCGACACCTGCCAAGGTGAACCGATGGGCACCAGATCCGTCCCCCTGATGCCGACGCCCCGCAGCGGCTTCTCCCAGCTATAGTGTTCCCGCAGCAGGCACATGGCCGTATCGCAAAGCTCCGTGGAGATGTGGGTAGGTGTCCCCAATGCCCGCTGGCGGGTGCACCAAGACAAGTCGCTCGCGCGCAGGGATATCTCTACGGTACGGGCCATCAGCCCCAGATCCCTCATGCGCTCCGCCACGCTCTCCGCCAGGTTCTGGAACACGATGTGACAATCGCCCTCGTCCTCCAAATCCCTGGGGGCGGTGGTGGAGTTGCCCACGGACTTCACCACGCTCTCACCCCCCGTCTCGTGTACAGGCGAAGCATCCAGTCCATTTGCATAGGTCCAAAGAAAGAGCCCCCACTTGCCAAACCAGGACTGCAGCAGCGCAGGTTCACAACGGGCGATGTCACCGATGGTGCGTATGCCGTACCTGTGGAGCTTCCTCCCGGTGGACCTGCCCACGCCCAACAGTTCAGATGCGGGGACGGGCCACACCACATCACGGTAGTTTTCCTCCGTGATGACCGTTGTGGCATCCGGCTTTTTCATGTCGCTCCCCAACTTGGCGAAGACCTTGTTGAAACTCACGCCCACGGACACCGTGATGCCCAGCTCGGACTTCACCCGCGCCCGTATCTCGTCGGCTATGCGCTCCCCGCTGCCATATCTCCATAGCACTCCGGTCACATCCACCCATGACTCATCCAGGCCAAAGGGCTCCACCTGGGGCGAATACTCCGAGAGTATGCCCCGAAAGAGGCGGGAAAATCGCAGGTATTTCCCATAGTCCGGGGGCACGATGATCAAGCCCGGGCACTTCTCTCGCGCTTCCCACAAAGCCTGCCCCACCCGAATGCCATAGGGCCTCGCCTCATAGTTGCGCGCCAGGATGATGCCATGGCGCTGCTCCACACTGCCGCCCACTGCCACGGGGTGCCCCCGCAGCTTCGGGTGGTGGAGCATCTCGATGCTGGCATATGCATTGTTCATGTCTGCATGAAGCACGGTACGCAAACGGCCTGCCACCTCGATCACCCCCCATATCCGCCATAGACCGCTACGCCACCAACATCTTTCGCCCAGCCGTCCGACGGGCTGCATCAACCCCCACATCCGACATCTGCTGCCCCACATGCCCCCAGCCACACATGCCCCCAGCCGCACGTGCCTCCTCCGCTGATCGAACTCGCTTTCGATTCCGGTTCACTCATTATATATCGCATTTAAGGAGATGTCAAGATTATAATTCGCATTTATTGAGATTTAATAATATGTTCGAAGCCGGGAAGCCATTCACTACCTGTCGTAGCCCTTGTACCCCAGATCCCCAAGGAGCACGAACCGGTTCTTTTTGTAGTCGATCACCCCCGCTGCTTTCAGCTTGCTCATTTCCGCGGACAATGCCGACCGCTCCACGGAGAGGTAGTCTGCCAGCTCCTGGCGGTTGTATGGGATCTCGAAAACCAGACCCGCACCGGCCTGTCCACCTCCTGACGGTGCCCCGCTCGCCTGCCGCGCCGCATCCCCCAGGTACGACAGCAGCTTTTCCTTGGTGGTGCGCTTGGTGATATGTTCTATCTTGGACGACAGGACGATGTTTTTCCGAGCAAGGACGCCTATCATGTTGCGAATGAGCCTGGTGTGGAATTCACACCCCGACGGGCATGCACCCACGATTTTCAGGTAGTCAATGAAGAGCACCCGACTGGCTTCTTTGGCCACCACGCTCACCGGGGCCCTCCCCAATCCTGCGCACACGACCGCTTCGGCAAACATCCCCGGCGGCGTGATCTCCGTCACGATGGAATTGTTCCCCCAGATGTCGCATTTGGACAGGTGTAATCTGCCGTCCACGAGAATCCCGACCTCCGACACGGCATCCCCCTCGCCCAAAACAGTCTCCGCTTTGCCGTAGTTTCTCACCGCCCCGCCCAGGCACCCCATCACCGACGCAAAATCAGCGCTTCCTATCCCTTCAAACAGCGGCGACGAGCTGACTATCGGGAAAATATCTTTCATGAAATCCCCTTTCCGTTGGTTTTACAACCGACTTGCAGGGAAGATTGTAGTACAATGGACCCAAGAAGTCAAGGGGTACTTTGATCCAAGTGTTGACAGGAGCACTTTGATCCAAGTGCTGACAGGAGCACCTTGATCCAAGTGTTGACAGGAGCACTTTGATCCAAGTGCTGACAGGAGCACCTTGATCCAAGCGTTGACAGGAGCACCTTGATACAAGTGTTGACAGGAGCACTTTGATCCAATCAGTGGGAAAGAGGAGGTAACTACATGCTGCGAAAAATCATCGAGATAGACCAAGACAAATGCACCGGGTGCGGTATCTGCGCCGACGCCTGCCACGAAGGCGCCATCGGTATGGTGGACAGCAAAGCCAGACTGCTGCGGGAAGATTACTGTGACGGGCTGGGCGACTGCCTGCCCACATGCCCCACCGGGGCCATACATTTCGTGGAGCGAGAGGCGGCGGATTTTCGTCTTGCCGCCCCGTCCCTGCCCGCAGGGGCGACATCGCCGGCTGCCAACTCGTCCCTGCCTGCAGGGGCAGCGTCGCCAGTCCCGCCCTCCGCATCCGAGCTGCGCCAATGGCCCGTCCAGATCAAGCTCGTACCGGTCAGTGCGCCGTATTTTTCCGGGGCCCACCTGCTCATTGCGGCCGACTGCGCCGCATACGCCAGGGCCGGTTTCCACGGCGAGTTCATCCATGGCAGGATCACCCTAATCGGCTGCCCCAAACTGGACGGTGTGGACTACAGCGAGAAACTCATACAGATCATGGCGGCCAATGACATCAAATCCGTTACCGTGGTGCGGATGGAGGTGCCTTGCTGCGGCGGTATAGAAAACGCCGCAGTGACAGCCCTCAAAAACTCCGGCAAATTCATCCCATGGCAGGTGGTCACCATCACCACCGACGGACGCATCAAGGACATTTGATATCATTTTGCCCCGCCGGCTGAACCTTGCGCAAAGTTGGGACTTATGTCGAGTGCGCATTGTTTCAATAACAACCCGCTGCCCACATACGACGCACCCCGGCACATGTGCCAATGTGCCGGGCGGCATCCCGTAGATACTCATGGGGTTCCAAATCTACGGGAAACGTCCCTGTCGCCCACAACCGCCTCGGTCCGGGTTTCGTTGTGACGTTGTATGCTTCCCTGGGGGTTTGCGGCACCCAGGACCACATACCACCCCAAAAGGATCAGCAGCGCCAACGCCAACGCCGGGATGCGGGGGCGGCAAAGGCGTATCGCGCACAGTACCAGCACCGCCACCAGCCAGAATATGAACCATGCGGACACGAAACGGAGCCACGTCAGCCCATAGGCTCCGATGTACAGGGACAGTTTGTAGAACCCCACGCACAGCATGAAAAATGTCTGAGCCAGGAGCACGGCCAGCAGTGCTTTCACCGCCATCGATGCCCGAGGGCCGCGCCCCGCAGCCCCAACACATGCTCGACCGTCTTCCTGTACTGCGGCTCCAACAAATGCATGGCCGTCTTCCTGCCCCGCGGCCCCAACACATGCTCGGCCTTCTTGCAGGCACAGCGACACGAAGAACCCAAACAGCGACAGGTTGATCCCGCAGACTGCGATGGTCTGGGCAAAGCCCTCCCTGGCGTACTGTGAATACGTCATCCCTTCCGGCAGGCCCGCCCGCATGATCAGGAACACCGCCTGCACGATGCAAAACGCCATGTAGAGTGCGGCGATCACCCCCAGCGACACGGTGCCGGTCACCGGGTCGAGGGTAAGCAGCTGCCCGCCCGGTGACATTCCCGGATCCGCTGCCTCCGCCTGTCCTGCCACAACCGCCGCCGCCGCCGATCCCGCAAGCCCAGCCGCCGGGTGCACATCCGTACCTGTCTGCCCGCCCGCAACCGCCGCTGTTCCTGCAAGCCAAGCCGCAACCGCCGCCGATCCCGCAGGCCCGGCCGCCGGGCGCACAGCCGCACCTGCCCACGGCTGGTCAGCCCCCCGCACCCCAGGCCGCGCGCCCCTTGACATGAGCGCATTCGCCCCGCCTACGCCAACATTCCACAAAAAGGAAAAGAAAAGCACGAACGCCACCAGCGACACCATCGTATGGTACACAAATGGCCTGATGTCGAAACCCGCCACCGCCTTCTGGGCAAAATACCCAAATGCCCAGTCCGCCCCGCAAAGCAGCGGGATGACCAGGGCCAGCACCGGCACACATATAAGCAGCCCCAAAAGCGCCTTCCCGATGCGCCCGCGCCCGCCCTTGCTGCCCAAGGCTGACCACAAGGTGCGAAAGCACACAGGGATTTTGTCAAATGGAAGCCAAACCCAACCCAGGAACCATGCGACCGCCATTTTCCCCGTTTCTTTCAAATGGTATGGCCCTGCGGCCAACTGTGCGTGTGCCATCAGGACTGCCGGCAACACCAGGATGGCAGTTGCTTTGTATTCCACATTTTCCGGCTGGAACAGGCACAGGGCGCAAACAGCCGCACACCCCCCTGCCACATACCACAGCAACCTGTCTGCTTTCAGCTTCTTCCAATAGTATGCATACAGAAGCGCCATGTAGCACAGCCAAAACGCAGCCACATACCGTGCATACCCATCCACTCCGTCCACTGTCCCCAGGGGCCGCAGCACCAGCCTGTCCCACAGGATGCCGATGGCCAATGCCACCAGCGCCAAGAGCCACTCCCGCCGTGTATGTTCATCCACCCGATGGGTCATCCCCATGCCCTTTCCGGCGCCCCCCGCAACTGCCTGACTTGCCGTCGCACCTGCATCTGCCCCTGCGCCGATGTTTTCGATCGCATCCAGGCCAACCGTCCTCTCACCAGCATCGCCCATCATCATTCTTCCGCCTCTCGCGCCGCTTTCGCCTCTCCCGCCGCTTTCGCCTCTCTCGTCGCTTTCGCCTCTCGCACCGCTCCCGCCTCTCCCGCCGCTCCCGCCTCTCTCGCCGCTTTCGCCTCTCCCGCCGCTTTCGCCTCTCTCGTCGCTTTCGCCTCTCGCGCCGCTCCCGCCTCTCCCGCCTCTCCCGCCGCTCCCGCCGCTCCCGCCTCTCCCGCCGCTCCCGCCGCTTTCGCTTCTCCCGTATCCTGCAAATCTTCGGCCAATCGTTGGCACTTTCATCACATCCGTATTAATAAGGATAATACAGTTAAGGCGCTTCATTTGCAAGGAACTTTTGCTGAAATTTTATTTAAGATATTCACCGCATCAAAAAACGCCGCCCCAAGGCGGCGTATATCCCACTCGTCGTATCTGCTCGAACCGCACTTCGTATCTGCACGAGCCGATCGTCATATCTGCCTGAGCCGTTCGTCATATCTGCCTGAGCCGCGCATCACATCCGCCCGAGCCACACATCACATCCGCCCGAGCCACGCATCATATCTTCTCGAACCGTTCCACGTCTGTCACGAAAATCGTGGCCCCGCCCAGTTCCACGGTCATCGGCACCATCATGTACCCCGGCGAGACAGATGCGATGTTTGGAGAAGGCACATTGCATGTGATCTTCTGCCGCTTCCCGCAGGTGTCCTTGATCAGGCCTATCACGTCATCCACCCGGTCCGCCTCGGTGCCAATCATCAGGGTGGCGTTGCCCTTTTTCAGGAAACCGCCGGTGGTCGCCAGCCGCGTCACGCTGTAATGATGCTCCGTCAGCACGTCCGTCACCCTGGTCCCGTCATCCGAACTAACAATCGCATACACAATCTTCATGTCCGACCTCGCTTTCCAAGCACACGATACCACAGGTTCATCATACCACAAATTTCCGATTTTGTGAATCCAATGCGGGCCAATGCCCAATGTAATCGCCCCGCCGGCCAAACCTTGCATCCTGCCCTTCACTCCCCGCCAATGCACAGCGTGCCTACGAACACACTCCTCGCCCCGGCTTTTTTCAGCGCGAGGCTGCACACGTCCGCCGTGGCCCCGGTGGTGTATATGTCGTCCACCAGCAGCACCGTCTTCCCCAGGAAAGGCAGGCTTGGCATATTATCCGGCTCGGTTAGCCCAGTTATACCCGAGAGCGGAAACATTTGCAGTAACCGCGCGAGGATACTCGCCGCCATGCAAGGCGGAAGAGGGAGGCGCAGTGGGGCTGCGTCGACCGATGACAACGCCGCATGACGGCGAATAGACCGCGCAGAAGTGGAAAGAGTTTGCGCTCTCGGGTATAGCCCCACCCCTGCCTTCGCCGGCATCGGTTCCGGGGCTGCGCCCCGCCCCCGGGCGTCCTTGCGGGCCCACATGCCCGCGATCCTTCTCTCGACCCCGCCCAGCCGCGTGGCCCCGTCCCCCACCACCTCAAATGCGCCCGCCAGGTTCGCGAAACGCCCGCCGCTGCCCAGCTGCTTTTGCGCCTGGGTGTTTTTCACCCTGCGCAGCGACGTTTTGTCCATGGGGATCCGGAAACGCCTGGCGATTCCCTCCGCCAACACCTCTGCCTGGTTGAACCCCCGCTCCCTGCGCCTGGATGCATGTATCGGCACAGGCACCAGCACGTCCGGGCGTATCCCCGCCACCGTCTCACCGAACCGCGCACACCATGCCGCTATGAAAAAATCCAGGTATTCCCTCTTGTTTTTGTACTTCACCGCCACCATGGACTCCCGGGTCACGTCGTCGTAGCGGCACAGCGAGAACCCGCCGTCAAATGCGTGCCTCCGCATGGTGCAGTCGTAGCAATACTCCGCCCGCTCCGATGCCACCTCTTTCCCGCACATTTTGCATGTGGGTCCCCCCACGAAATGTATCCTCGCAAAACACCCCCTGCAGATGAGCCCCTCGAAAGGCCACGGCATGTCGGCGCCGTCCGTCCCCGCGCCCATCTCCCATATCTTCCACGTCTTGTCCTCGTACCCCGCTTCTTTCGCAGCTTCCTCGCCGCCACCTGCGCCCATCTCCCACATCTTCCCCGTCAGGCCGGCAGGCCGTCGCACGGTGCCGCCGGGCATATGCCGCACGGCTTTGGCACCGGGGCCGCAGCCGTCACCGGCATCGCCATCGCCTGTACCTCCGTCACCTGTGCCGCCGCCTGTAGCGCCTACGGCATTCCCCCGGGACACCACTTCCCCGCAGACAGGGCACCGGCGCGGGTACAGGATCCCCTTTGCCTTGTCCACAAATCTCATCAGTTCATCAACGGGATCACCCTCCCGTCTGGCCGGAGGATCATGGCTATCTTTCGCCTTGTCCGCATATCCCATCAGTTCATCAACCCTCAAGCCCGCGCACCCCACATCTCCTCTATCCTGACCCGCAGGCCGCTGTAACGCTTCTCCCGGGTCTCATTGGACGCCATCTCCCTAAACACCTGTTCCTGCCCCACCAGGCATACGCATGACCTGGCCCGGGTCACCGCCGTGTAGATGAGGTTTTTCGTCATCAGCATCCTGGGGCCCGTATACAATGGGATCACCACCGCAGGGTATTCGCTCCCCTGGGATTTGTGGATGGTGATGGCATAAGCCAGCTCCAAATCTTCCAGCTGCTTGTACATGTACTCCACCTGGCGCCCGTCGTCGAACTCCACCGTGAGCGTCTGGGCGAAGTCATTGATCTCCAGCACCGCTCCGATGTCGCCATTGAACACGCCCGTGCCGCTGTCGCACACGATCTGGTTGGGGGTCTTCACCTGCCACGCCAGCTGGTAGTTGTTCTTGGTCTGCATCACCTTGTCGCCCACCCGGTACAGCGTGCCGCCGATCTCCTTTTCCACTTTGCCGTGCCGGGGCGGGTTCAGGGCATTTTGCAGGATGCCATTGAGCCGCTCCACACCCAATAGCCCCTTGCGCATGGGGGTCAGCACCTGGATCTCCAGGGGCGCGGCCCCCACATACCCCGGCAGTTTGTTCCCCACCAGCGTCAGCATGGCGTTTACGATGGCCTGCGCGCTGTCCCTGCGTATAAGCAGGAAGTCCTTGCTGGGCTTCGAAAAATCCACACGCTCCCCGTCGTTGATTTTATGGGCGTTTACAATGATGTCGCTCTGCGCCGCCTGCCGGAAGATCTTGGTCAGGTGCACCACCGGGAACCGCCCGGATGCGATGATGTCGCCCAGCACATTGCCCGGCCCCACGCTGGGCAGCTGGTTCTCGTCCCCCACCAGCACCAGGCGGGTGCCCACCACCACGGCCCTCAGCAGCACGTACAGCAGGTGCACATCCACCATGGACATCTCGTCGATGATCACCACGTCCGCTTCCAGCGGGTGCTTCTCGTTGCGCCCGAACCGCATCCCGCCATCCCCGGTATCCTGGAAGCGAGATGGTCCACCCCCCGGGCGCGGCTGCCCGGCGCCGTATGGCCCGGCGCCGCCATAGGTTCCCGTTTCACCGCCGC
This sequence comes from Lachnospiraceae bacterium, assembly GCA_031272185.1. Classification (GTDB taxonomy): domain Bacteria; phylum Bacillota; class Clostridia; order Lachnospirales; family Lachnospiraceae; genus JAISUG01. The sequence goes on along the minus strand of JAISUG010000068.1, from coordinate 11,926 downwards.
CATAGGCCACCACCCCGCCGCCATAAGGACCCGTCCCACCGCCGCCATAAGGACCCGTCCCACCGCCGCCATAGGCCCCCGCCCCGTTACCATAATACCCTGCGCCCGCAGTTTTGTCCCCGTCCTGGGGGGCCCCGGAAAATTCCAGCAGACGGTGGATGGTCTTCGCCTCGTACCCAGTGGCCTCCGTCATGCGCTTGGCCGCCCGCCCCGTGGGGGCAGCCAGGAGTATCTCCATCTGCTGGCTCTCGAAAAACCGCAGCATGGCGTTGATGGTGGTGGTTTTCCCCGTGCCGGGCCCGCCGGTCAGTACGAAAACCCCGTGCTTTGCGGCCATGGCCACCGCCTGTGACTGCTTTTCGTCCAATGCAACCCCGCCGTGCTGGGGTCGCTTCCCATCCGAGGACACCCCGCCTGTCTGCGGCTGATTTGCGCCGGCACCGGCCCAGCCATGCGACCCTTCTGCGCCCGCTGCAACCCCGCCATGCGACCCCGCCGCACCCGCTGCCACACCGCCGCTGTAGTTTTGCCCCGCTTCCGCCCATTCCCCGCCGGCCGTGGAATTTTCCGCCAAAAAACTTGCCAGCTCGCCCTGGGACACCGGGTATTCCACGCTTAGGTTCAGGAGCATCTGCGCCGCCGCCAGCTCCATGTGGTAGTACGGCGCATTGTACACGGCGAACTGCCCCGGTTCTTCCGGAATCGCCTTCACCACGATGCGCCTGTCCATCTGCAGGTTCGAAAGCTGGGGCTCGATGTCCTCTGGTTCCATACCCAAAAGCTGCGCCGCCGATGCCAAAAGCTCGTCCTTGGGGAGGTATGTGTGCCCGTTTGCGGCGGACTGGGACAGCGCATACAGGGTGCCGGAGCGGATCCGGAAATCAGACCCTGCGAACGCGCCCACCCTGGAGGCGATCTCGTCCGCTATCTTGAACCCCACGCCGGCGATGTCGTCCGCCAGGCGGTAAGGGTTCTCCTTTATGATGCCGTAAAGAGCCATCCCGTATTTCTGGTATATCTTCACCGCCAGGTTCAAGGAGATGCCATACCCCTGCAAGAACATCATCGCCCGGCGCATCTCGCTCTTTTCCGCCACCTGGGCGCCGATGTCCCGGGCCATGCGGTCGCTGATGCCCTTGATCTCCGCCAGCCGTTCCGGCTCCTCCTCGATGATGCGGAAAGTGTCCCCTTTGAACTTCTTCACGATGCGGGCGGCCATCCTCTCGCCCAGGCCCTTGATCGCCCCTGACCCGAGATACCGCTCCATGGCCAGCGTGTCGGTGGGCGCCTTCACCTCGTATGAAACCACCGACATCTGCTCACCGTACACCTGGTGGTTGGTGAACTCCCCCGTCGCCTCCAGGAGCTCCCCCTCGCTTAAAGCATGAAACGTGCCGACCAAGACGTATTCTTCACTTTCCTGCGTCAGGGTCAGCACCGTGTAGCCGTTCTCGGCATTCCTGTATTTGATTTTCTCGACAAAACCACATACAGTGGCCATGGGGCGCATCCTCCTTTGAATCGGCATACAGCGCACCCGCCCCGAGGCCAGGCCTCCACCCTGCAACCCCGCATGGACGCCGCAACCCTTCGGGCGGTCATGGCCGCCTACACCGGCCTTGCCCTTCGGGGCATGTGCTTGCCGTCGTTATCCCGAAATCACAGCAGCCTGCGCCCGTCGCCGCCGTACTTGTACTCGATGAATTTGCCCGTGCCGATGGCCACCGCCGTCAGGGGCTCGTCGGCTATCATGGTGGTGATGTTGGTCTTTTCCTCGATGAGCTGGTCCAGGCCCGAGAGCAGCGACCCGCCCCCGGTCAGCACGATGCCCCGGTCCGCGATGTCCGCGGAGAGTTCCGGCGGCGTGCGCTCCAGCACGTTGATGACCGCGTCCACGATCTGCATCGCCGGCTCGCGCAGCGCCTCCAGCGTGTCGTCGCTGGTGACGTTGATGGTCTTTGGCAGGCCCGTCACCAGGTTGCGCCCGCGCACCTCCATGGACAGAAGCTCCGGCCTGCGGTACGCCGCCCCGATGTTGATCTTAAGCTCCTCCGCGGACCGCTCGCCGATGAGGAGGTTGTGCTTCTTGCGCATGTACTTCACCAGTGCGTCGTCGAAATCATCCCCCGCCACCTTGATGGATGCGCTGACCACCGTGCCGCCCAGCGAAATGACAGCGATGTCGCAGGTGCCGCCCCCTATGTCCACTATCATGTTCCCGCAAGGCTTCGCGATGTCTATCCCTGCGCCGATGGCCGCCGCCACAGGTTCCTCGATGATGGACACCTCCCTGGCGCCCGCCTGGTATGTGGCATCCTCCACCGCCTTTTTCTCGACTTCCGTGGCCCCCGACGGTATGCACACGCCGATGCGCGGCTTGCGCAGCGTCCTGCGCCCCACCGCCTTGGTGATGAAGTACTTGAGCATCTCCTCGGTCATGGTGTAGTCGGAGATCACGCCCTGGCGCAGGGGCCGCACCGCCACGATGTTCCCGGGCGTCCGCCCGATCATGAGGCGCGCCTCCTCGCCGATGGCGCGTATGCGGTTGGTGTCCCGGTCCAAGGCCACCACCGACGGTTCCTTCAGCACCACGCCCTTGCCCTTGATGTAGACAAGGATGCTGGCGGTGCCCAGATCAATCCCGATATCATTAGACAAATCGAACATAAGTCGATTACCCCCTGTATCCTATGCAACGCCGCGCCACAAACCGCGGCATCATCCGCTTTCATGCAAACATAAACCGCCAACGGCCCCAGGCCCTGTTTGGCAATGCAGCGCTGCGCGCTCCCGCGACCCTGCCCGAACTCGGAATCCGCCCTATCGGGCTACTTCCTCGTGTCGGGCGGGTCATGACCCCATGCGCCCCCGTGCAAGCACGGTGCCTCATGGCCTCATTGACCCTGTAGTATCATTCTATCACTCTTTCCCCCCTTAGTCAATGCAAGCCCCTGGCTTTTTTCGCCCACATGTCAGTTGCGGTTTATATATCCACTTATGAATTCCAAAGAATAAGAACCCTCAAACAAATTCAAAATCACTCAGCTTGAAAAGGGATACCAATCCATGCTATCCGGCCAGACTAAGCCTGCCGAGGAAGTGTTTCGCCAAATCAGGGGAGGGCGGTGCCCATGAATTACATAGTTTTCTACATCCCGACCGAAGAAACCAAGACTGTCACGATCACCCGTATTTTGTACTGCGGCAGCGATATCGCCGGGCGTTTGGGTAGATAAAAGGGGCGAACGCGAATCTCGTCCGCCCCTCAATCAGGTTTCGTTCGCCCCTCAATCAGAGACCTGTTCTCACCCCGCCACTTTTGCGAACCTCTCGGCCGCCCGATCCCACAGATCCGTGTCCTGTGGCTCGAATGTCTTTACCTGGAAGCTCCCCGCCACGACCCTGCGCCCCTCGGCGATGTCCTTTATCGCTCCCAGGCCGATGAGCTGGACCAATGCGTTGCCGATGGATGCCGCCTCGGCCGGCCCCGCGACCACAGTCCGCTTGCAGGCATTGGCGGTCATCTGGTTGAGGATGTCTGCCTGGGAACCGCCTCCGACTATGTATAGTTTCCCGAAATGCTTCCCCGTACACTCCTCGATGCTGTCCAGGTTGAACCGGTATTTCAGCGCCAGGCTCTCGTAGATGCAGCGCATGGTCTCCGGGATGGACGTGATGGGCTCCTGCCCGGTATCGGCCAGGAACTTGTTCATCTTGTCCGGCAGCCCCCCGGCGAAAAACAGCGGCGGGTGGGCGGGGTCGATAAACGACCGAAAAGGCGCGGCCTCGTATGCGGCCTGCTGCAGCTGGGCAAACGTCTTTTCAATGCCTTGGCTTTGCCAGTAAGCCCGGCACTGCTGGGCCAGCCACATCCCCGCGCGGATGTTCATGGTCAGGCGCCACTTGTTCCCATACCCCAGCTCCGTCGCCAGGCGGTACTTCTTCGTCAGTTCATTGATGACAGGGGCGTCCAGCTGGGTGCTTACCACCGAGTTGGTGCCGCTGCTGATATATGCGAATTCCTCTTCGGCGGACGGCACCGCGACACATGCGGAGGCGGTGTCGTGCCCCGCCACGGTTATCACCGGTATCTTCCCGGCGCCATCAGGCAGGATACCATCCCGCACATAGCCGATGACGCCGCCATGTGGCGATATCCCGGGGAATATCCCCTCGGGAATCTCGCCCATACCAAACAACTCCTTGCTGTAAGCCCTCGCCCGGGCGTCCAGGAACGCCTGTGACCCCAGCACGGTCTCCTCGTTGCGGCATACCCCGGTCAGGTAATATGCGATCAGGTCGGGCATCATCAGGAAAGCCTTGATGTTTCCTGGGAACGGGCCGTCCTCCCCCATGCGGGAGAGCTGGGAGAGGATGCCGAAACCTATGTAAAATGCACCGGATATGTCATAGACCCTGTCTTTCTGTGTATCGGTCTGGAAATGCCTCAGGGCGCTGGTGCGCTCCACGTTGCCCCGGCCGTATATGGGTTTCTCCCACAGCTGCCCGTCATCTTTCAGGAGCGCGTAACACCCGCCCCAGGTGTCGATGCCCACGCTGTCGATGGCGCCATATGCGAGGGCCTTGTTCAGGCCCACTTTCGACTCACGCACGAATGTGTCGATGTCCCAGCACATCCGCCCGTTTTCCTCGATGGGCACATTGTCAAAACGGTGCACCTCCCGCGACGTCAGCCGCCCACCGTCCAGGGTGAACAGTATCGCGCGGATGGAACCCGCCCCAAAATCGAATGCAAGCACATTATTTGGCATTGTTACCCCCATTTCCTCCAAAATCCAAAGCGGCCCCGACACAAAGCCCCGGCGCTTGGACACACCGGGGCTGGTCATCTTAGCCGCCCGAATGGTATTTTACGGTGTGGCGGTGTAGGTTTTGTACAGGTAGGCCACCTTGGCGGCGTGCTCCATCTGCTCTTGCTTCATATAGGCATCTTCCAGGTCCACGCCGGTGGTGAGGGAACCGTGGCATCCCATGACCACGCTCTTGCTCCAGGAACCTTTCAGGGCGTCCACATTGCCGTAGGCCAGTTCCCAGGTCCCGGCCTCTGCCCAGGGCACTATGCGGATCACCTTCGCACCCGCGTAGTGTTCCGGCAGCCTGATGGCGTCCACGCCCAAAAGGGAGAGCACCTGCGCAAATGGCGCATGGGAGTGTATCGTGGCGTTGGCCTCCGGGATCACATCCATGGCGACCAGGTGGATCTTTATCTCCGAAGTGGTGTCATACCCCGAGAGGCTCTCGATGACGGTGATGCGCTCATCCTCGGGTTTGTCCCGCTCATAGCGGAGCTTCACGATCATGGCCGGTGTCATGTTGCCCTTTGACACCATGTGCGGCGTCGCGAGGTACTCGGTGTCGGACAGCTTCACCACGATGTTGCCGCTGTTGGAGGGCGTGAAGCCCTTCAGCCAGAGCCTGTTGCCGATGTCGCAGATTTGCTTGCGCAGATAGTCTTCTTTTTTCAAAATGGAATCCTCCTTTAGTTTGTTAGGGCCTATCGGCCTACTTCCTCATGCCTGTTCGGGTCTCGATATCTCTAGCCGTGGTGATACACGGATTGCTCCGCTCTGCGAGCTCCCGCAATCCTACAGGCATTCGGAATCCGCCCTATCGGGCTACTTCCTCATGCCTGTTCGGGTCTCGATATCTCTAGCCGTGGTGATACACGGGCTGCTACGCGCTTTGCGCTCCCGCAGCCCTACAGGCATTCGGAATCCGCCCTATCGGGCTACTTCCTCATGCCTGTTCGGCCCTCGCCATCGTGCGTGCGCCAAACAAGTTTGGCAACGCACGATCACTTCGGGCCTTGTATCACCACATCATTGGGAAATTCTCGGGGTCGTAGTGCCGGCCCCGGGGCATCTTGCCGATGCCGGTGTTCAGCCCGTCGATGGTGGCCATCTCTTCCTCGGTGAGCGCAAAGTCAAAGATGTCGATGAGCTCCTTGACGTGGTCGGGGTTGGTGGACCCGGGGTTGGGGATGATATTGTGCTGGATGTGCCAGCGCAGCACCACCTGGGCCACGGACTTCCCGTACTTCGCGGCTATGGGGATGAGCTTCTCGTCCTTCAGGCAGCTGTTTTCCGCACCGCCCAGGGGCCACCATGCCTGCACCTGGATACCATGGGACTGGCAGAAATCGATGACTTCTTTGTTGTAATAGTACGGATTGATCTGCAGCTGGTTGACCATGGGCACGATCTTGGCGACTTCCAGCAGTTTCTCCATCTGGGGCACGAAGAAGTTGCTGATGCCTATGGCCCGGAGCACGCCGTCGCCGTAGAGTTTCTCGTATGCGCTCCACGCCTGGAGGTACAGGGGCGGTTTCGCAGGCTGGGGCCAGTGGATGAGGTACAGGTCGAAATACGATGTCTGTATGGACTTCAGCTGGCTGTACACCGTGTCGATGGCGTCGTCGAACTGATGCCGGAGCATACGTGATTTGTCGGTGATGAACACATCCTTGCGGGGGATGTTCAGGTTGTGGAGCGCATTGCCGAACTCCCTCTCATTGTAATAGCGGTACCCGTTGTCAAATGCGGTGAACCCGCTTTGCCAAGCCGTGGAAATACATGAATCCATGGCCTCCTGTGTCTTCAGGCTCAATACCCCGAAAGTGATCTTCGGCATCTCCACGCCGTTGCTCAGTTTCACATATTCCATATAAAATGTCCTCCTTTTGTCTGATGCGGGCCCCCGTCCCGGCGCCGACCCAAGCACCGGGCGCAGGCCTCAACTTTCAGCCTCCCGGCGCGCCCCGGCCTGTTACCCAAATACATGCTGCGTGACGTGTCTGCTGCGCACCACCACGCTTCGCAAGATCTGCTGCCCCCACACCTGCTGCGTGACGTGGCGCGCCATGGCTGCCTCCCGCCCCAACTACCGTTTCACGGAATCCAGCCAGGCCTTGAACTCCGGCGTCTGCGCCACTTCCCCGTTGACCATACCGGTGACGGGCTCGCCCCTTAGCAGGTTGCCGATCCTCTCCACCACCATGCGGGGGGACCCGGTGGTCGCCTCGGTGGTGACGCCGGCGCGGTGGGGCGTCAGGGTGACATTGTCCAGTGAGTAGTACGGGTGCCCCTGGGGCAATGGCTCCTCGTCGAACACGTCTATGCCGGCCCCGGCGATGCGGTGTTCCTGGAGCGCCTCCACCAGCGCATCCGTGTCCACCAGCCCGGCCCGCGCGGTGTTGATGAAAAATGCGGTCTTCTTCATCAGACCGATCTCGTTCTTGCCGATCATGTGGCGGGTCTCAGGCACCAGGCGGGCATGGACGCTGACGAAATCCGACTCTTTGAACAGCGTCTCCTTGTCCACCAGCTTCACGCCCATCTTGGCGGCATCCTCGGGCTTCACATACGGGTCGTAGGAGATGATGTTCACCTCGAACCCTGCGAGCTTTTTCGCCATCAGGGAGCCGATGTACCCCAGCCCCACCAGCCCGATGGTCATGCCGTACAGGTCGTGGATGTTGGACTGGTCCCGGGGCGTCGCAAAGATGCCGTTCATCATGTTGTGGTGCAGCCTGCCGATGTTGCGGGTCTCCGCCAGGATCAGCGCGATGGCGAAATCGCTGACCGCATGGGCATTGTGCCCTCCGGCGTTGATCACCAGGATGCCCCGCTCGGTGGCCGCCTTGATGTCAATATTTTCCAACCCGGCGCGGATGATGCCGATGACTTTCAGGTTTTTCATCGCGTCCATGCTGGCGGCGGATATCGGCACCCACGAGGTGATGAGGATGCTCGTGTCAGGGTTGTCCAGGTAGCCCTGCGGCACGTCAAATGCGCCCGGCCCCTCCCTCTCGATCTTGCGTTTGACGGAAAGGTAATCCAGCTCGTCCGGGCCGTTCCAGCGCGCCTCGGCCACCTCCACGCCATCGAGTTTCTTTGCGGCGTCAAATACATATTCGTACATCATAGGCCGCCTGGTTTCAATCATGTTCAGTAATTTCATGTTGTTTCCTCCTTTCTGTCTGAAGCGGGCGTCGCCACCCGAGCGCCACCTGCGGTACTTGGGCCGCCCCCATGCCCCGGCGTCAGAACCCCAGCAGCAGCCCACCGGTGACGTCCACGCAGGTCCCCACGGCGAGCTGGCACTGGTCGCTGGCCAGGAATGCCACCATGTTGCCGATCTCGATAGGCTCGGCCATACGGTGGATCGGCACGCGCTCCATGCGTTTTGCGGTGAGCGCAGGGTTGAAGTTGCTGTGCCCATTGTCCACATATCCGGGCATGACGCCGTTGACGTGGATGTTGTAGTCTGTCATATCCACCGCCATGGCGTGGGTCATGCCCCATTCGGCGGCCTTGTTCGCCACCACGCACAGCCCGCCTTTCGTGGCGGAGGAGAGCGAGGCCTTGGACAATGTGTTCACGATCCATCCGGGCAGCTTTGCTGCTATCACCCGCTTGGCAAACTCACGGGACATGATGAAATAGTTGGTCATGTGCCCTGCGATGAATGCGTTCCACTGCTCGGTGGTGATGTCGGGCATGATGCCGCTCTTCGCGGTGATGCCCGCATTGTTGCAGAGTATCTGCACGGTCCCCCCGAAATACTTCTCCGCCGCGTCAAACAGCGCCGCGACCTGATCCTCTTTCTCGCACTCCACGGGCACATAGCAGCAATCCGAGCCATATGTCTCATCCAGGCGCTTTTTCAGCGCCTTGGCGCGCTCCTCCCCTGCGGGGTTGGTGCCGTGGTAGGTGAAGCAGACTTTCGCCCCTTCCCTGGCAAACACCTCGCTGATCCCGGCGCCGATGCCGCTGCTGCCGCCCGAAATGACGACAATCTTGTCTTTCAAATGCAGATCCACAGGCGATCCCTCCTTATCCTGATCCTGGTGTCACTCTCCCCCTAGTGTCTCTCTTTCCATAGTGTCCCACTTGTCCAGGCGTCCCAGGCCATACGTCAATGTTTGGACTCAAGCGGACGACTGTACATCTGATGGCTTCGACGTATGGCCTTGTCCAGGCGTCCCCGTCCATACATCAGTGGCGCGCCCCGGGGCTTGCCGCACGGGAAACATCCCGCCACCCTGCCCCGCCACCCTGCCCCGCCACCTTGCGTGCCTCAGTGGCGCACTTCCGGGTTTGTTACATTGCGGAGCCTACTGCAAAAGACGTTTCCTGGCTAGTTTCGGCTTCAGTGGCGCACTTCCGGGTTTATCACGTCGCGGAATTCTTTGTAGGCGGGTTCCTTGGCCATGTATGCGTCGTGCAGCTGCCCATTGGGCTCGAATGTCACCCCCAGCCGCACGATGGCATCCGCCGCTTGGCCAAAACTGCCATACACGCCGAGGCTTGTCGCCGCGATGACCGCCACGCCGATGGAGCAGGCATGGGGCGAATCCGTCCGCTGGATGGGCAGGCCCATGATGTCGGCGCGCAGCTGCAAGAAACTGTCAGATTGTGACCCGCCGCCCGACACCACGATCCGGTCGATGTGCACGCCGCATTCATCAAACATCATCCCGTCGTTGCGCTGCATGGAGTAATGGCACTCGTAGGTGATACCCTCCGCCAATGCGGTGATGATGTCCATGGGCGTGGTCTTGAGGGTGATCCCCCGCATGCCCACCTTGTTGCGGTTGAAGCCCGGGACGAACTGCACGCTGCCCTTTGCGTCGAACCGCGCCTCGCCGAACAGCCGCCCGAACACGCCCCTGCCCTCGCCGGGGAAATACTGCTTGGCATACCATTCCAGGGCCGCGCCTGTCATGGTGTACCCATGCCCGTAAACATTGTACCGGCCAAATGGCGTGCGCACCGGCAGGTACCCGGAGGACGGGAACTCCTCGCGGTTGGTATAGTCGGAGAAGAAGCACATGGTGTCGCTGGTGCCCATAATGTTGGCTATGGATCCCTTTTTCTCCGGCAGGCAGCCCGTGCCGAATGTGCCGCATATCTCGTCGTGGGCGCCGATGATGACCGGGATCTTTTTGGGGAACTTCACTTCGCCAATGTGGTCGACCTCGCCCACGATCTCGGTGCACCCGACGATGCGCTCCTTGCACAGATCATGCGGGATCTCGTACAGGTCCAGCAGATCCGCGGACCATTCCCGCTTGCGGACATCCTCCACCAGTTTCTGGTAAGAAAGGCTGTCGTCCTGCGCCGGCTCCACGCCCAGGCGGCTGAGCACGAACTGCTGGTTGTCGAACATGTACCGGGCCTTTTCGAAAATGTCCGGGCGGTTCTGCTTGAACCACAGGGTCTTCAGCGCCTCCCCCCGGGGCGCCAGGAACATGCTGATGGGCGGGAGGTTGTGCTCTTTGCAGTATCCATTGGGATCTTTTTTCTTGAAGTATTCGAAAGTGTCGCCGGCGGCGCGGGCATCCTCGAACTGCAGGATGTTCGTCAGCGGCTTCATGTCTTTGTCGGCCAGTATCAGGCAGTTCGAGAACCAGGAGAAACAGATGCCGATAAACTCACACACACCCTCGGTCTCTTTGTGTACCTGCGCGAACGATGAGACCAGTGCGTCCCAGAGCGTGTCCGGGTCGATCTCGATGTACCCCGCCTGCGGGAACAGCAGCGGGTATGAAGTGGATTTGTACGCTACCAGTTCACCGTTTTTCACATCGACCGCCGCCGCCTTCACGCTGGACGTACCTACGTCAAACGCCAGAATCGCTTCCCTTGCCATATGTTTCGTCCTCCTTCCCCTCTTCTCACATTGTGCCATTTACCCCAATGGCAACCGATACCACCAGAAATGCCTAGTAAAACAATACCATAAAATGAACGTCAATCAAACAGATTTTTGGCAATCTATGACTAAAGCGTTAAAACAATCCCCGTCACCATATGGGGCGCCCGGCATGTCGGCAACGCATGCATCGATTCTTCCCGGATTCATTATCCGATTTTTATCCTCTTTATCCTTTTTTTATTTGGGGTACATATTTATGACACAATTCATTTTTATACTTAACGCAGTTGTTGACAGAAGCGATTCTGGAGGCGACGAAAGCTGAATCAAGCTTTTTCATACTCATACCGGATGGCTTCGGCCATCCGGCCCCCCTAAGGCCTTATCATTCGTTTGGAGCCATCAAGAGGGGCATGGGTGCAGGCGCGACATGCGCCGTGGTGTACGCTGCGAGATACTAGGTACGAGATCGTAGATGCGAGTGCGCTGATGCGAGAACGTTGATACGAAGCCGTCATCTTCAGCAGCTACGCCCGCCAGGTTGCGAGGAGCCCGACCCCAGGTGGCCATGAATGTGGCATACATACCTCACACACTTCCAAGAAAAAATGGCCCTCCGGCCTCCTCGTCCGGAAAGGTCATTTTTTCTTGCGCGAGAAACTCATTCATCCAGCTCTTCCGTCTTCAGCACGCCCTGCGGCGAAACCGCGACATGTAACTCCCGCCTATGCTTTCATCTCCTCCACATTCAGCACGCCTCGAAGCGAAACCGCGACAGGCAATTTCCACGCATTCACCTATCTCCTCCACTCTCATCACACCCCGCAGCGAAGCCACGACAGGCAATTTCCACTCATTCATCCATCTCCTCCACTTTAAGGACCCCTCTTAGCGAAGCCACGATGATGTACATGTGCAGGTTCGCCAGTTGGCTCACCAGCGGGTCTTTCATGTAGCGCTGTAGCTGCCCCCTGGCCTCCCTTAGCTTCGCCTCGATGGCCGTCTCGCCCACCCCGTCCGCCGGGATAATTTTGTCGACTGCCTCCTCTGCCATGGTGGTCTTGCCGCCAAGCTCCCCCGTCAGGATGGATTTGCCGCCCACCTCCCCCGCCGGGAGGTACTTGAGCTCGAAGAGGTAGTAGTGGTTCAGGTGGTGCACATGGTCCGGCAGGATGGCCACGTCCGCATAGCCGCCATTGAATTCAAGCTCCGACTTCAGCGCATAAGACGGGTTGTTGTAAAGGAT